>JACDFU010000045.1 GCA_013815585.1 Chloroflexota bacterium | reverse complement strand
GACCCGAACGCGAGCGCGCTCGCCTGGCTGCGCCCGATCGACTCGGAGCACTCGGCGATCTGGCAGTGCCTCGTCGGCGAAGAGTTGGGAGAGGTGGCGCGGCTCATCCTCACCGCGTCGGGCGGCCCCTTCCGCACACGGAGCGCGGAGGAGATCCATGCCGTCACGCCGGCGCAGGCGCTGGCGCATCCCACCTGGCGGATGGGAGGAAAGATCACGATCGACTCTGCGACGCTCATGAACAAGGGCCTGGAGGTGATCGAGGCACGCTGGCTGTACGATGTCGAGTACGACCGGATCGACGTGCTCATTCACCCGCAGAGCATCGTCCACTCTGCGGTCGAGTTCACCGATGGTTCCCTGAAAGCACAACTCGGTCGTCCCGACATGCGCATTCCCATCCAGTACGCGCTGACGTTCCCCCGCCGGCGCCCCTCATCCTCTGCGCGCCTCGACCTGCTCGACAGCCCGGCGCTCGTTTTCGAGCCGGTCGACGAGGTGCGGTTTCCCGCGCTCCGCATCGCGCGTGAGGCGGGACGCGCCGGGCCAAGAGCGACGGCCGTACTGATCGCGGCGGACGATGTCGCGGTGCAGCGCTTCCTGGACGGCACGCTCGATTTTCCCGGCATCAGCCGCCTCTGCGGCGAGGCCGTGGAGCGCTTTGTGGCCGACGGAGGCACGAGTGAGCCAGGGCTCGAGGAGCTGATCGCACTCGACGGCGAGGTTCGCGCCTGGGCGGTCGCTGGCTCCCCTTCCAGCGGCATCCGCCAGCAGGCGCCCTAGGCGATGCAGATTCTCGACGGTCTGATCAACGTTACCTTGCTGCTGGCGATCCTCGTCCTGCTCGTGGTGGTTCACGAGTTCGGCCACTTCGTGATGGCCCGGCGGGCGGGGGTGCGCGTACACGAGTTCGGCATCGGCTTTCCGCCACGCGCCAAGATCTTCGCCCGGGACAAGGAGACGATCTACACGCTCAACTGGCTGCCGATCGGTGGCTTCGTGCGCCTGGAAGGGGAGGAGGGGGAGTCGAGCGACCCGCGCAGCTTCGTGCGGCAGTCTCTCGCCACGCGGCTGGTGATCCTGCTGGCGGGCGTGGCCATGAACCTGCTGCTCGCCTGGCTGATCTTCAGCTTCATCGCAGGCGTTGGGGATCCCACGACGAAGGTCCGGATCGGCACCGTGCCGACCGACCCGGCAGGACCATCGCCGGCGCAGCAGCTCGGACTGGTCGGGGGGACGAAGGACGCAACCGGCGCCATCGACTACACCGCTGCGGACTCGATCGTGGGGATCGACGGCCGGGCCTTCGCCTGGTTCGATGACCCCAGGCGCGCGATCGGCTATCTTCGGGACCGCGCCGGCCAGACGGTCTCGCTCACGGTCGAGCACGCCGACGGAAGCCGTGAGGAGCTTCAGACGCGGCTCCGCGACGCCTCGCAGATCGAGAAGGGGGCGCTCGGCATCGGCGAGCTCGCTTTCGCGGTCGGCCCAGACGTTCAGCGCGATCCACTGAGTGCTCTCCGCATCGGTGGCGAGCGCACCGTCGACGCCTGCTTCCTCGTACTCAATGCCCTCCGCGACCTGGTGGGCAACCTGACCCAGCCCCAGGTTTCGGGGCCGATCGGCATCGCCACGGCGGTCGGCACGGTCCGCAACGAGGCGCCCCCGATCTTTCTGCTCTACCTGATGGGCCTGCTCTCGGCGAATCTGGCGGTGGTCAACATCCTGCCGTTGCCGCCCATGGACGGTGGTCGGATGGCGGTGTCGATCATCCAGGCCCTCACCCGCAACCGGATCAGCGTCAACGCTGAGCGCGCCACCTACCTGGTGGGCTTCATGCTCCTTTTCGCCTTTTTGATCTGGATCAGCTACTTCGACATCCAGCGCCTGGGGACCTGATGACGAGCGTGTCCCGCGAGCGCGGCGACGCCCTCTCGGTCCAGGACAGCGCCGCGCCTCAGGACGCCCCGCCGTCGAGCCCCGAGTCCCCGCTGCCTCATCCGCTCGTGCCGGTCGAAGGGGAGGGCCACCTGCAGGGGAGGCGCCAGACCGTCAGCGTGGATGTCGAGGGCGTGCCTGTCGGCTCACGCCACCCCGTGGTCGTCCAGTCGATGACCAACACCGACACCGCCGACGCCGACGCGACGGCGCTCCAGGTGGCCGCCCTCGCACACGCCGGCTCGGAGCTCGTCCGGGTCACCGTCAACAACGACGCGGCGGCCGCGGCCGTGCCGGAGATGGTGCGCAAGCTGCGGGACCTGGGGATCGGCGTTCCGGTGATCGGCGACTTTCACTACAACGGCCACCAGCTCCTGCTCGAGTACCCGGAGATGGCCGGCGCTCTTGCCAAATACCGCATCAACCCGGGGAACGTGGGGGCCAAGCGCCACGACGAGAACTTCCAGACGATCGTGCGGGTGGCGATCGAGAACGGAAAGCCGGTCCGCATCGGCGTCAACTGGGGCTCCCTCGACCAGGCGCTGCTCACCCGGATGATGGATGAGAACGCCCGGCTGCCCGAGCCGCGTGACTCCCGTGACGTGATGATCGACGCGATGATCGCCTCGGCCCTGGGATCCGCTGAACTGGCCGAGGAGACGGGGCTGCCCCACGACCGGATCATCATCAGCGCCAAGGTCTCGGGCGTGCAGGACCTGGTCGACGTCTATCGGCTGCTCGCCGCTCGCTGCGACTACCCGCTCCACCTGGGCCTGACTGAGGCCGGCATGGCGATGAAGGGCATCGTGGCATCCACGGCGGGGCTCGCGATCCTGCTCAACGAGGGCATCGGCGACACGATCCGCGTGTCCCTGACGCCGGCTCCCGGTGGCGACCGGACCGAGGAGGTCCTCGTCGCCCAGCAGGTGCTGCAGTCGCTCGGGCTGCGCTCGTTCCTGCCGCAGGTCTCGGCCTGCCCGGGTTGCGGCCGGACCACGAGCTCGTTCTTCCAGGAGATGGCGCAGCAGATCCAGGGCTACCTCCGCGAGCAGATGCCCGCCTGGAAGGAGAGCCATCCCGGCGTGGAGGAGATGCGGGTGGCGGTCATGGGCTGCGTGGTGAACGGCCCGGGCGAGTCCAAGCATGCGGACATCGGCATCTCGCTCCCCGGCACCTTCGAGGAGCCCGTCGCCCCCGTCTTCATCGATGGCCAGCTCTTCCGCACGCTGCGAGGGGAGGGCCTCGTGGCGGAGTTCATCGGCATCCTCGACGACTACGTCGAGGGTCGGTACTCGCGTGCCTTCACCGGGTGACAGCCCCGCGCATAGGGCTTGTCCTCAGCCCGGTCGCGCAATGGGCCCCGATCGTCGAAGCGGCCAAGGCGGCTGACGAGCTCGGGTTCGAGGCGATCGGGTTCTGGGACCACTACCACGCCGATCCGCCGGAATGGGCGTACATCTGCGGCTGGTCGGCCTACGGCGCGCTGGCGGCGCAGACGAGCCGGGTGCGCCTGGTTCCCATGGTGCTCAACAACCTTCACTACGACGTCGGCGTGCTGGCCAAGGAGTCCTCCGTCCTCGCCCTCGCGAGCGGTGGTCGGTTCGAGCTGGGCATTGGCGCCGGAGACTGGCCGGCGTCCTTCACGGCCTGGGGCCAGCCGTTCCCGGATGCCCAATCCCGCATCGCGCGCCTGGAGGAGACAGTTCGGGCTTTGCGGGAGATCTGGACCGGGAAACAGGTCACCTTCCAGGGCGAGCACGTCCGACTGACGAAAGCCGCCTCGACGCCTGCGCCTCCTGAACCGCCCCGCATTGTCGTAGGGACCGGGCCGTCGGGTCGCATGATCGACCGAGCGGTGGACTTCGCCGACGAGCTGAATGTCTACGCCGAGGAGCACCTGCTGGACAGCGCGAGAGCAGCGATCGAGCGCTCCGGTCGGCCGGTCGGGCTGTCGACATACCTCGACTGGAGCTGGGGAGCCTGGCCCGAGGATCACGAGGCTGAACTCGCCCGTCTCGGAGATCGGTTCGACCGTGTCTTCATCAGCATCGGTGGCGATGACATGCCGGGCCGTGTCCGCCTGGTGGCGAAAGCGCGGCGGGCGGCAGCTGGGGATCAGACTGTATGAAGACGCGATCGGTCGCCTGGGTCAAGGAGGGGCGCTACGGCGCCGACTTCGTCGATGTCGAGCTCGGCGACGACTCGCTCTGTGCCGAAGGCGTATCAGTCGGCGGCGATCCAGTCCCGTACCGCCTCGACTACGCGCTCGAGACCTCGACGGGTTGGGTCACCACGAGCCTTCAAGTGAAGGCTCGCGGCGAGGGATGGCAGCGGAGTCTCGATCTGCGACGGTCCGCGGACGGCACCTGGACTCAGACGGCCACCGTCGAGGGCAACCCGTCCCTGCCCGAGCCGGGCGGAGATCTCGCAGCCGTCAACGGAGCGCTCGACTGCGACCTGGGACTGGCTCCCCTCACCAACACGATGCCCGTGCTTCGCCACCGACTTCTCAACGACGACGGCTCATTGGAGTTCCTGATGGCCTGGGTCTCGGTGCCCGACCTGGTCGTTCACGCCTCGCGGCAGGGCTACACGACGCTGGGTTGGGATCCCGACGGCCACCGCCTCATCCAGTACGCAAGCCTCGACAGCGACTTCCGAGCCGACCTCACCTTCGACGCGGACGGTCTGGTGGCCGACTACCCGCAGCTCGGGCGGCGCCTTCGCTGAGTCATTTAGAAGGGGTCGTCAGCGGCGCGACCGTTCGACCCGCTTCCGAGTCGGCGATGAGCGTTTCCAGGCGCCTCAGCCTGGTTTCCTCCTTCTTCGCGCTGGTGACCCACCAGATCGCCGCCTTGCGGTAACCGGGAGGACGCGCCTGGAACCAGGCCCAAGCTGCCGGGTTTGCTTCGAACTGAGCCTCGAGCTCGGCAGGGAGCGTGGCTGCCTCTCGCTGTTCGTAGGAATAGATGCCGGAGTTCTCCTCGAGCCGCGCCTGGAATGCCTTCCGGCCGGCGGGCCGCATCCGGCCCTGGGCCGTCAGCTCTTCGACGCGCTTGATGTTCCTTGCGCTCCACGTGCTCCGCGGCTTCCGCGGCGTGAAGCGATTGCTGTAGCGCTCCTCGTCGATGCCCTTGCGAACGCCGTCGATCCAACCGAAACAGAGTGCCTCGTCCACCGCCTCCGGCCAGGTGATGCTCGGCCTCCCCGAGCCCTTCTTGTAGAAGCCGACCAACAGCTCTGTGGGGAACTCGTGATGCTCGTCCAGCCAGGCGCGGAAAGCTGCCTGGCTGACGAAGAAGGTCGGCTCCACAGAGGACGCCTCGCTAGCCGCCCGAGCGCCGGCGAGCTGAGCCGCGATGAGGCGCGCGACCGCCGGGCGGTCGGCATCCTCGACCGAGCGGAGCTTGACGTGGCGCACGCGCTTGCCAGTGCCCTCGACCATGCCGTCGGGATCGGGTAGGTCCGCGCCGTCGGCCAGCTGAAGGTTGACGTGGGACTTGTGGGCGATGATGGCGAAACACAGATCCTGCATGCGCGTGCCAAGGCTGTAGGCCAGCAGCTTGCTGCCCATGTCGACCGTTTCCCGGCCTTCCGGCATGGCGTCCAGGAGTCGCTCGCGCAGCCGTCGCTCGATGCGCTGCAGCTCCCCCGGGTGCTCGCCCAGCAGTTCTTCGATGTCCTCGGACCGGGCTGTCTCAGCCACCGTCGGTGCGGCCGGGCCAGGCGGGAGGTGCCTGCTCGGCCATGGGAAGTGCATCCCAGTCACTGCGCACGGGAGAGAAGACGTCGATGACCACCGCGCCCTCCGGTCCGACGTGAACCTCGTGCGGAACCTCACCGAGGATCCGCCATGTACCACCGGGGCCGACGTCGCGCGTCTCCTCGCCGACCCGGAAACTCAGCGCTCCCTTGAGGCAGATCCCCAGTTGTTCGCTCGGATGCCGGTGCTCGGGCACCACGGAGTCCGGCGCCAGCTCGACGACGGCCAGCGTGATCCGCTCGCCCTCCACCCGACGGGCGACAACGCTCTCCCAGACATGGATGGGCGCGAGGTCCGCCAGATTGCGGAGGTTGTTCACCTGCACAGGATAGGGTGCCGTCGCGCCGATCTACGTGATCGGTTCGAGGAGAACGACCGGAATGGTGCGCGAAGCTCGCCGCCTGTAGTCGGCGTAGACGGGCGAGCTCTGATCGATGCGCTGCCACAGGAGGTCGCTGTGGGCGCCATCGGCTGCGGTCGCCCGCACGGGGATGACGCGACGATCCACCTCGACCTCTGCCTCGGAATGGTCGGTGAGGTTCAGGAACCACGCGGGGGGTCGTTCCGAGCCGAGGTTGGAGGCGACCACCGCGTAGCGGGGCCCATCGCGCCAGAAGTAGAGCATCGTCTCCCGCGGCCTGCCCGACCGACGTCCGACTGTGCGCAAGACGAGTGTGCCGCGCTCAGATCGCGAGTCGGTCCCGACTCGGCCGCCCGTGATCCGGTACACGAGGCGATGCAGCCGCCAGACGAGCTCGTACGCGATGCGGGATGGATCCATGGCTCCTCTCGTGCGGTGGGGCTCCGGTACCATAGCCGACCCCACCCGGCGTCTCTGTCAGAGGAACGACCTTGGCCAAGGCCGGCTTCGTCACGAGCATCACCCGTCAGTCGGAGGATTTCCCCGCCTGGTACAACGACGTGGTCCGCAAGGCGGAACTGGCCGACTACAGCCCGGTGCGCGGCTGCATGATCATCCGGCCCTACGGGTACGCGATCTGGGAGTCGATGCGAGACGAGCTCGACCGCCACATCAAGCGAACGGGGCACCAGAACGTGTACTTCCCGCTCTTCGTGCCGCGGTCACTGCTCGAGAAGGAAGCCGAGCACGTCGAGGGCTTCAACCCGCAGGTGGCCTGGGTCACGCATGCCGGCGGCGAGGAGCTGAACGAGTGGCTCGCCATCCGGCCCACCAGCGAGACGCTCATCGCCGAGGTGGTCAAGGACTGGATCCAGTCGTACCGCGACCTGCCCCTGCTCATGAACCTGTGGAACAACGTGGTTCGCTGGGAGCTCCGCACGCGGCTCTTCCTGCGTACCACCGAGTTCCTCTGGCAGGAGGCGCACACTTTCCACGCGACCGAGCAGGAGGCCGTCGACGAAGTCGCGACCGGTCTGGAGGCATATCGCTCGGTCGCGGAGGACTGGCTGGCGATCCCCGTGATCAAGGGCCGCAAGACGGAGAACGAGAAGTTTCCCGGTGCCGTCTACACGCTGGCCGTCGAGGCGCTCATGCGGGACGGCAAGGCGCTCCAGGCTGGCACGAGCCACATGCTGGGGCAGAACTTCGCCCGGGCAGCCAATATCGAGTTTCTCGACCGTGACAACGAGCGCAAGAACCCGCACGGTACGTCCTGGGGTTTCAGCACACGCATGGTCGGAGCCACGATCATGGCCCATGGCGACGACTCCGGGCTGGTCCTTCCCCCGAACGTAGCCCCGGTGCAGGTCGTGATCGTGCCGATCTTCCGGTCCGACGAGGACCGCACGGCTGTGGCCGGCGCGATTAAGCCCCTTGAGGCTGCCCTACGGGACAGCCGGCGCACCCTCCCCGATGGCCGGACGGAGCCAGTCCGCTTCCAGGTCGACTGGCGCGAGGAGACGCCCGGCTTCAAGTACAACCACTGGGAGCTGCGCGGCGTGCCGTTTCGGCTGGAGGTGGGGCCACGAGATGTGGCCGCTGAGCAGGGGATGCTCGTCAAGCGCATCGACCGCTCCAAGGAGCCGGTGCCCCTCGACAGACTGGCCGCCGAGCTACCGGACCGCCTGGATGCCTACCAGCGCGAGATCTTCGGGCGGGCCGTCGCCTTCAGGGACGACAACACGCACCGGATCGACGAATATGATGACTTCAAGCGCGTTCTCGACGAGCAGCCAGGCTTCGTCCTCGCGCCGTGGTGCGGCGACAGCGCGTGCGAGAAGCAGATCAGCACGGACACCGGTGCCACGATCCGCATCGTTCCGCTCGATCAATCCGATGAGCCCGGCGCATGTCTCCGGGATGGACGGCCGTCCCGACAGCCGGCGCTGTTCGCTCGCGCCTACTGAACAGGCGGCCTGCTCGGGATGAGGCCGAGCAGCGAGCTGACAAGCTGAACTCACGCGAAAACAGGTTCATCAGCCGCTCATTCTCGCCTTCACACCTGATTGGCGGGAGCGCCGCCTCGAAGGTCCCCCATCGGGCGCTCGCCGGCTCCTCACGTGGCCTCCGTCACCTATGCGGACCTCGCATGCGATCCATCCCGGCCGACACAGGCTCTGCCACTCATGCAGCCCTCGCATGACCGGCAGCTTCCGGCTCGAGTGCGGAAGCTCTTCTCCACCAGGGATGCGCCAGTCGCATGAATGGCGACTCCCGCGCAGGAAGTCCCGACGCGCATGCTGTCAGCGCATCACTGACGGAATTCGCGGCCGTGTGCGGCCCGCAGCCGCCTCCTGGCCCACCATCGATGCAGCAGGCGCATCAATGACGTGACGCCTCCATGGACGGAATAACGCTCCAATCGAGGAGAGCCGAGGAGCTGACGAGGAGTGCCGAGGGCCAACGAAATCGGCCGCCAGTGCGTGCTGTGAAGCACGTCAGCTGGCGGCGAGTGGCAGTCCCGCCAGTTGCCGCAGGTTGAGCAGGCTGCGCTGGACGTTGGCAAAAGGGGCGGCCGGGGTGTCCTGCTCGACGATGTACCAGCGGACACCCGCGCGCTCGGCCGACTCGAGGACGGCTGGCCAGGGGAGGGTGCCATCGCCGACCGGCGCATCGGCTCGGGACTCATCCGCGGACATATCCTTGAGGTGCAGGAGGCGAACGCGCCCCGCAGCCTGATCGATCGCCTCGGCCGGCTGCACGCCGGCAAAGGCCGCCCAGTAGCAGTCGAGCTCGAAGTCGACCAATTCGGGTGACGTCCCTCGGACGAGCAGGTCCCAGGTGGTGACCGAGGCAGGGCCAGAAGGCGCCGCAGGTCCAGCGGCGCCGGGAGGCAGAAACTCGTCGGCGTGGTTGTGATAGGCGAGCCGCAGGCCCTCGGCTTCGCAGAGGCGCCCGACGCTGTCGAGCCGCTCCCCCAGGCGCCGGACAGCGTCACCGCTCTCGCGCCAGCTATCAGGGACAGAAGGGATCACCGCGTACTCCGCGCCGAGCAACTGGCACTCCCCGAGCACCTGCATCGGGCGTATCTCGAGGTCGACGAACGGCACGTGGACCCCCGCGACGACGATCCCCTCGCCGTCGAGAGCCGTCCGGATCTCCCGAGGTGCCGCGTTGCCGTAACCGGCTAGCTCCACCGCGCCGTAGCCAAGCTCGCCAATCCGCCGGATCGTCCCGACCATGTCCCGGCCGGCGGCTTCCCGGACCGTGTAGAGCTGAAGCCCGATCTGGCTCGACTTCATGCCGCGACGTCCTGTCCGAGGTCGGGCCAGCCGAGCGGCAGCGGCTCGGGTCGCTCGCAGGTGCTCTGCAGCTCGACCTGGCGCTTCTGCTCCGACGACTCGTACAGGGCGCACATGATGTCCAGCACGTGGAACGCGCGCTCACCAGTTGCACGATGCGGCCGACCAGCGCGCATCGCCTCGACCATCTCCGCCGCTCCCAGTCCCCGGCCGGCCTCGGCAAACGCGGGCACCGCGGGCACGACGGACCAGTGCTTCTCGCCGCTGCCGCGCAACCGGAGATCGCCGTTGAACTCCGCCGGGTCCGGCAGGCTGAGGGTGCCTTTCGAACCGTAGATCTCGATCCAGGGCAGCTCGCTGCCTGCTACGTCCCAGCTGGTCATGATCGTACCGGGCAGTCCGCTCGCGAGCTCCAGCGACCCGGACACGTGCGTCGGTGTCCGGGCAGCGAACGAAGTCCCCGCCTGGGGCCCGCTGCCGATCACGCGCGGTGTTGGCGCGATCCGCGCCGAGGCGCTCACGGCGGCCACCGGCCCGAGCAGGCTCACCAGGGTCGTGAGGTGGTAGACGCCGAGATCGAAGAGCGGCCCTGCTCCCGGCTCGAAGAAGAACTGCGGGTTGGGATGCCAGCGTTCGGGGCCTTCCCGAGTGGAAAAGATGGCGACGCCAGTGAGCTCCCCGATGGCGCCGCTGTCGATCGCGCGACGAGCCGTCTGCTGCGGCGCACCGAGGAAGGTGTCGGGTGCACCACCGATTCGCACCCCCGCTCCTGCCGCGGCGTCGAGCAGCGCACGGCCCGCGGCGCGCTCGATTGCGAGCGGTTTCTCGTTGTAGAGCGCCTTGCCTGCCTGGAGTACCGCGGCCCCCACTTCCGCGTGGGCAGCAGGGACGGTGAGGTTGATGACCAGCTCAGGGCTCGGATCGGCCAACAGCTCAGCGACGGGGACGGCGCGTGGAATTCCGAATCTCGACCCTTGCGCACGTGCTCGCTCCAGATCGATATCGGCGCAGACAACCACCTCCAGCGTCGGAAACGCACGGAGCGTCTTCAGGTAGACGCCACTGACATTCCCCATCCCAATGATGCCCACCGGGGTCGCAGCACGCGCCACCGTCATCGGTCCGAAGCCCTCCCTCTCGCATCGCGCAGCGTAGCGTCGCCCTCTTCCGGCCGCTCGACGGCGGCGCGCGGCAGACCTGGCCAGACTGCGGAGATCGAATCGGGACTGTCCCCGTGTATACTTTGCGCTGAACTTTCACCTCGGCCGCCTGTCAACGTGGGTGACCCCACGTTTCTTTTTTGACCCGCGGCTGACGACAATCGAATCCGAGACAGGAAGGGAGGCGCAAAATGAGCCGAGACTTCATCGGCGCCCTCCTCCAGCTGAACGCTGAAAAAGGGGTTTCGCGCGAACAGCTCGTCCAGACCGTTGAAGAGGCGATCGAATCGGCGTATCGCCGTGTCGCGCCGGGCAATGAGAACATCGGCGTCGAGATCGACGCCGAGAGCGGCAAGATCAGGATCTTCCGCGCCATGACCGTGGTGGAGGAGGTCGAGGATCCGACCACCCAGTTCACGGTCGACGACGCGAAGGCCTACCGGCCCGATCCCGAGCCCGGCCAGAAGATCGAGATCGAGGAGCTCGATCAGTCGACGTTCGGGCGAATCCACGCGCAGACGGCCAAGCAGGTCGTGCTCCAGCGCCTGCGGGAGGCGGAGCGGGAGGTCGTCTTCGGTCAGTACGCCCAGCGTGAGGGCGAGATCATCACCGGTACCGTCAATCGCGTCGAGCCCCGGGCGATCATCCTGGACGTCGGCCGGGCGGAGGCGGTGCTCGCGACGACCGAGCAGTCAGCCACCGAGCATTACCGCATCGGCCAGCACGTCAAGGCCTATGTGCTGGAGGTCCGACGCACGACCAAGGGACCGCAGATCTACGTCAGCCGGACCCACAAGGGCTTCCTGCGACGCCTCTTCGAGCTGGAGGTCCCCGAGATCCACGCCGGCACGGTCGAGATCCGCGCCATCGCTCGCGAGGCAGGGACCCGCAGCAAGATGGCCGTCTCCAGCCGACAGGAGGGTATCGACCCGGTCGGTGCGACGGTCGGCCAGCGCGGCGGCCGCGTTCAGGCCGTGGTTGCGGAGCTGAACGGCGAGAAGATCGACGTCATTCCCTGGTCCGATGACCCGGCGGTGCTCGTCGCGAACGCTCTCAGCCCGGCGCAGGTCGTCAACGTCTCGATCGATGAAGAAGCGCGCATCGCGACGGTCACGGTGCCCGAGCGCATGCTCTCGCTGGCGATCGGACGAGAAGGCCAGAACGCTCGACTCGCGGCGAAGCTGACCGGCTGGCGCATCGACATCCGCAGCGACCAGGCGGCCCCCCCGGCGGCCCCTGCAGATCAGCCCGGCGAGCCGCAGGACGTCCCGGAAACCCAGGAAGTCGCCGGCGGCGGCGGCGACGGGACGGTCGAGGGCACGAGCCCAGTAGAACCCGAGGGGTCGTCCGTCGCCGGGGATCGTGAGCCGGTGACGGCCGCCCCGGCAGCGGCGAGCCCCACCAAGCGCCGAGCGTCGCGGGCCAAGGCCACAGAGGTGAACTCATAGGCGCCGCCCTGGCGTCGCCCAGACGCTTCCCCATTCGAACCTGCGTCGCCTGCCGGACCGAGCGCCAGAAGCGCGATCTCGTGCGGCTCGTCAGGACGCCGGAGAGGTCCATCATGCTTGATCCGACCGGTCGGCTGGCCGGACGCGGAGCCTATCTCTGCGCCGATGGCGCCTGCTGGTCGACCGCCCTGAAGAAGGGCGCGCTCGAGCGGGCGCTGGAGGCGCCGCTTCCCGTCGAGCTGCGCGAACAGCTCCAGTCGGGAACGATGACGATCAAGACAGGAGGAACCCCGCTTGGCACGTAGTCGCAGCGGCACCCGCAACCGGCGTGGTCCGCGAAAGCCCCAGCGCAATCAGGCCGCGAGCGTCGCGACGGCTGTCCAGACCGCCGAACCGACCGAGCGCGGCGCGATCGACATTCCGACCTCGATCACGGTCAAGGAGCTGGCCGAGCTTCTATCCGTCAACCCGGCGGACGTCATCCGCGAGCTCATCAAGAGTGGCATCTTCGCGAACATCAACCAGGTCGTCGATCGCGACACCGCCAGCCTCGTCACCAGCGAGCTCGGCTACGAGGTAGCTGAGCCGGTCCAGGCGGCAGCCGGCGAGCAGAACGGTGAGGCCCCGGCTCCGGAGGCCACCAAGGAGATCCTCTTCGAGGAGGACGATCCGGTGGACCTCCAGCCGAGAGCACCCATCGTCACGGTGATGGGCCACGTCGACCACGGCAAGACCAGCCTGCTCGATGCAATTCGCGCCACCGAGGTTGCCGCAGGGGAGCGCGGCGGCATCACGCAGGGGATCGGCGCCAGCGAGATCGACCACGATGGGAAGCGCGTCGTCTTCCTGGACACGCCCGGCCATGAGGCGTTCACCGCCATGCGGGCGCGCGGGGCCAAGGTGACCGATATCGCGGTCGTGGTCGTGGCGGCAGATGACGGTGTCATGCCCCAGACCGTTGAGGCGATCGACCACGCGAAGGCGGCCAAGGTGCCGATCGTCGTGGCGCTCAACAAGATCGACAAGGCGGACGCCAATTCGGACCGCGTGAAGACCGAGCTCTCCGAGCACGGCGTCGTCATCGAGGAGTACGGCGGCGAGGTGCCGCTGGTGCCTGTGTCGGCTCGCCAGCGGACGGGCATCGATGACCTGATCGAGACCATCATCCTGGTCGCCGACGTGCAGGAGCTCAAGGCCAACCCGAACCGCCCGGCCATCGGCACCGTGGTCGATGCGGAGCTCGACAAGGGCCGCGGGTCTGTTGCCACGATCCTCATCCAGACCGGCACGCTCAAGGTGAGCGACACGGTTGTGGTGGGCGACACCTACGGTCGGGTGCGAGCGCTGGAGAGCAGCCGTGGCGAGCGCATCACCAAGGCCGGCCCCTCGGCAGCCGTGGTGCTGCTCGGGCTGGCCGAAGTGCCTGCGGCCGGCGACGTCCTTCGGGTGGTCCCCGACGAGAAGACCGCGCGCACGATGATCGAGGAGCGCAAGGCCCAGGTCGCCGGACGCGCCGATGGCACGGGTCGCGCCACGCTGGAGGACCTGTACCGGCAGATCCAGGCCGGTCAGACCAAGGAGCTGCGCATCATCCTCAAGGCCGATGTCCAGGGTTCGCTCGGCGCCATCAGCCACGCGCTGGAGCAGATCGCCACCGAGGAGGTGCGCATCAACGTCCTCCATGAGGGCACCGGGGACATCACCGACAACGACATCCTGCTCGCCTCTGCCTCGGACGCGATCGTGGTCGGCTTCAACACGAAGCTCGATGCTACGGCCCGCCGGGCCGCCGAGAGCGAGGGCGTAGACGTCCGGCTCTACGACATCATCTACAAGCTGACCGACGATCTTGACGCGGCTCTGAAGGGGTTGCTGGAGCCCGAGGTCGTGGAGGTGGTGGAGGGCCGTGCAGAGGTGCGCCAGATCTTCCGCGTCGGCAAGACCGCAGCGATCGCTGGCTCCTATGTCACCGACGGGCGGATCGTCCGAGGTGGCGCGCGGGTCTACCGCGCCGGCAAGGTCCTGGCCACCGACCGGATCGAGTCGCTGCGCCGCTTCCGCGATGATGTGCGCGAGGTCGCGACCGGCTTCGAGTGCGGCATCGGGCTCGCCGGCTTCAACGACTTCGAGGAGGGCGACATCATCGAGTGCTTCACCCAGCAGACGGTGTCGCGCATCGCAAGCGCCTGAGCGGGCGCACGAATGACGGCGTTGAGGTCGTGAGCGCTCGCACAGACCGCGTCGATGAGCTGCTGCGCGAGGAGATCAGCTCGATCCTGGCGAGAAACGTCCAGGATCCGAGGATCGGCTTCGTGACGATCACGGACGTTGACGTCTCTCCCGACCTGCGGCACGCCACCGTCTGGGTGTCGACGATCGGCCAGCCGGAGGAAAGGCGCGAGACGATCCGTGCCCTGGCGCATGCCATGCCGTACGTGCGCCGGCAGCTCGGCGTGCTGCGTCTGCGCAGAATTCCGGAACTCCACGTCAAGGCGGACGACTCCATCGAGCGCGGCACCCGGGTGCTCCAGATCCTTAACGAGCTGGAGGAGGGTGCGGACCCGCAGCCTCCGAGCATCAGCGAGACGCTGCCCACTCCCGTGCGAGGCCGCGATGCCGGCGAGACCGAGCCGTGACGAGCTCGGCGGCCGAGCCGCGATCGTGGGAGGCGCTGGACGTCCCTGCCGAGGTCCTCGACCGGTTTAAGGGCGCCCGGCGCGTGCTCACGGTCTGCCACGAGAACCCCGAATCGGACGCGCTCGGGTCGGCGCTCGCGTTCGCACTGGCGGCGGAGGAGCTGGGCGCGCGTGCAACGCCGGTCTGCGCCGATCCCGTACCGGAGATGTACGACTTCCTGCCGCAGATGGACCGCTTCGGCCAGCAGCCGGAGCCCGGCGTCGAATACGACCTCATCATCGTCAGCGACTGCGGTGAGCTCGAACGGATCGGGCGAATCCTGCCGGAGAACGCGGAGCTCTTCGGTCGGGTGCCGATCCTCAACATCGATCACCACAAGTCGAACGCGGGTTTTGGCGCGGTCGACTGGATCGACCCCGCCGCCGCGGCAACCTGTGAGATGGGCACCTACCTGGTCCAGGCGCTTGGCGTGCCGCTCAGTGCGGCTGACGGCGCCGTCGCGGCGAGCCTGATGGCGGGAATCGTGATCGACACCGGCAACTTTCAGCACTCGAACACCACCCAGCGGACGCTGCGCGCGGCAGCCGACCTCGTGGAGGCCGGTGCCCCACTCTCGGAAACGGCCCGGCGCCTGTATCGCACCAAGCCCAATGCCCAGCTCAAGCTGTTCGGCCTGGTCCTGGCCCGGCTGGAGACCGCTCTCGAGGGGCGCCTCGTCTGGTCCAGCTTGCTCGTCGACGACCTGGCTGCCGCTGATGCACCTCCCTCCTACTCCGAGGGCCTGGTGGACCTCCTGAGTCAGTCAGCCAGCGGCGATGTCGTCGTGCTCTTCAAGGAGGTCGGCGCAGAGACGCGGATTAGCGTGCGGACGCGCGACGGCGGCGTTGACGCCACGGTCCTCACCGGCCATTTCGGTGGGGGAGGACACGCACGCGCGTCTGGTGCCACCGTGGCGGCCCCGCTCGCGGAGGCGCAGCGCCTGGTGCGCGCCGAAGCGGAGCGGCTCATCGCCCAGCTCCCCCGGCCGGCGGAGTGACCAACCGCGGCCGAGCAGGCAACGGCGCTGGCGTGGCGACGCCCGACGGCATCATCGTCGTCTCCAAGCCCGCCGGACCTACCTCGCACGACATGGTGGCCCTCGTACGCCGCCTGTCGGGCGTTCGGCGCGTCGGGCATGGCGGCACGCTCGACCCCTTCGCGGCGGGCGTATTGCCGCTCTTCCTGGGCACAGCGACCCGCCTCGTCGAGTACCACCTCGCTGACGAGAAGGCCTACCGCGCGCTCGTCAGCTTCGGGGCACGCTCCACCAC
>JACDFU010000161.1 GCA_013815585.1 Chloroflexota bacterium | reverse complement strand
CGAGGGTTACCGGTACACGAAGTCGGAAGGGGCTCAGACCATCTCATGGGACAATCCGCCGTTCACGATCCTGGCGCCGCGCACCAGGGAGATCTGGATCGCGGCCGACGGTTCGGGTCGCATCCGCGAGCAACCCGGCGAGCCGATCTTCCTGTCGGAGGCCGACCGCCAGGCTTGGCGTGAGGCCGGCGAACCCCAGCTGAGCGAGCCAGTCGATCAGGATTTCGAACCCGGCGGATACCCGATTACCGATCCTCCCTCCGCGGATCCAATATTCCTTCGAGGCGTGGTCCTCGCTCGGGCGATCCAGGCGGACGCTCCTCTCAACGCCGAGATGTTCGTGATCGTCGGGGACATGCTGCGTGAAACGGCCGCCGATCCCGAGCTACGAGCAGGCCTTTACCGGGTGGCGGCAACCATCGACGGGATCGAGCTGCTGGGAGAAACCAGGGATCGCGCCGGGCGCCCGGGCGTCGCGGTCGGCATGACGGCAGACTACTCGGGCCTTAAGGAGCGCAACGAGCTGATCTTCGATCCCGGAAGTTCGGCGCTGCTCGGGGAAGTGCGCGTGGTTGTGGAGCAGTGGGGCAACATCCCTGCTGGGACGGTCGTTGGCTACAACACCTACCTCGAATCAAAGGTGGTCCCCGAGCTGCCGTGATTGGGCTGACCGGTCGCAACAAAGCGCCGCGGCGTGCGTCTGACGGAGCGTTGGAACCAACTACGAGGACAACTGCCATCAGTCCGCGACCCCGCTCTGCTCGAAGGCTGGCTTGGGTGGCTGGTGCTACCGCGACCTTGCTGTCGCTGGTGCTCTTTCCCGGCACTGCGGCGGCCATCCCCACTGAGGGTTGCCGTCAGGAGTTCGGCTTTGATCTGTCGGCAGGTGGCTCGGTGGTTGTGAACGTTCGGTTTAATCCAGAGCAGCGAGTGACCATCGGCATCACGCGACCGGGAGGCGGCGGCGATGCGGCGGAGTGGCTGCTCCGGACGGCCGCAGACGGAACTCTTCGGCGAACGCTCACGGCGGAGGAGATCGGGCTCACCGGACGCGTGGCCGTCGTCGTCCTGACCGGCAAACCCTGCGCTCGCGCCGACGGTCGGACGTTCATTGAGGTCACGCTGGCGGAGCTACCGGGGACAGATGCCTCGGGCGATGGGCCACTACGCGTCCCGGGCCTCGCACCCCTCGCGATAGGCCTGATGGGCTTGCTAACTGGGGCGTACGTCCTGCTCCGGCCACTCGGGCGCACGTCGGGAGCTCGCCGGCCGTAGCGCACGAGACTGTGTTTTCTTCGGCTGGAGCTCCATCCCGGCGGAGGGTGACCATCACTGTCCCGACGCAACTCACCCCCCTGCAACAAATCCGTCCTTGAAGGCGTCCGACCAGATGACCGTGGGGACTTGACAGCCAACTACCGAGAGCGGGATGAATGCGGGCGGCTGATATGAGACTGCAGCTCACTGGTGTGACGGTTGTGGCGTCCGTGCTGCTGGTCGCCTGCTCGGCATTCTCGCCCGCCCCCACCCCGGCCCCGACGCTGGAGTTTCGACCATTCCCCGCCCCCTCGGGATCGCCGACCGCAGAGCCGCCGCTGGCGTCGCTCGAGACGCTCCCTCCTCCTGAGGTCCTGGAGCCGGATCAGCACGACGAGAACGGATGCCTCGTGTACGCGCCGGATCAGCCACCGGACTGCGGAGTTCCAGCGGATCCAGCGGACGTGGCTGACGGGCCGGAACTCCCGGCCGTCATGGGGTTCTCCGGCGACTACTACACCAACCGACTGTCGGCCCAGGATGTCGTCATTCTCTCGGAGGCCACAGTGGTTTCGACTGAGGGCGAGTGGGCAGCCCGTGGGCTCGTCAGGAATGAGACGTCCTCCGATGTCGGGGACGTAACCGTCACAGCCGCCCTGCGCGGCCGGGATGGTGGGCTTCTCGCCAAGGCAGAAACAGTCGTCCCGATCGATCCGCTTCGTCCCGGTGAGCCCGGCCCGTTCGAACTCTCCAGCTCGGTGAACGCTTCGCGCGTTGCGAACGTTGAGTGGTCTGTCGCATCGAACGAATCGCTGGGCAGTCCTCGTCAGTTTCTCATCGAGCAGTACTGGTCTCTGCCGTATGGCAACCGTGAGCCGCGAGGCTTCGAGGTTGGAACGGACCCGCCATATCCCTTCATTGTGTTCGGCTCTGTGTTCAGTCGCGCCGGCATGCCGGCGGTGCGCCCCGTCGTTACGACCGCCTGGCTCGATTCCGAGGGCGGCGTCAGCTGGGTGGATAGCACCCCGGTTGAGATGGCGAGCGGGCTCATTGAACTTGCGCCTGACTCATTCGGCGATTTCCTCGTCTCCATCGAGGACGCATCGGTAGGCCCGGGGCTCGAGTTCGGTCGTCACTTGATGTGGGTGTCCGAGGCGAGGAAAGTCCCCGATGGCGCGGGCGCATTGAGACTTGATCACGGTGGAGGACTGACGCAGCCCCACACCGGCCCCGAGAACGAAGGTCGCAACGACACCAAGTGCCCGGACGAGAAAGAATGCCCCTGACGATGCTGAAGCGAATGCTGCTCATGGCCCGGCTTAGCCTCGCGATGGCAGCGCTCACGGCGTGCAGTGCTCTCGGGTCCGAGCCATCGAGCACTCCAGACGACAGTCCCCTGGTCACTCCATCGAGCGTTTCTGAATCGCCGGCAACCAGCCTAACCGGGGCACCGACTGCGAGCCTCGTAGAGGACTCCCCGCCGCCATCGCCCTCGCCGTCGCTCGCAACCGCCACTCCAGAGCCGTCGCTTGGAGAGAGCCAGTGCGTGCCCCCTGATGACCCCTTGGTCGAGCGCGACGAGACGGTGGCGCCGGAGCCCGAGAAGCCTTTCCGGCCGTTCTACCAGGAAAGAGACGTCAAACGGCTCAACGCGTATGCCACGCGTCATCCCGACGAGTTCGCGGGGATCTGGATCGACTGGGAGACCGAAACGATCACCCTCACGTTCACCGAGGCGCTCGAGCGACATCGCGCCGGGGCGGAGAAGGCCGCCCCTGGCGCACCGACAAGAATTCTGAGGGCGCGCCACACCGAGCGCGAGATGCGCGATCTGCAAGACGAGATCTTGGCCGACGCTGGGTTCCAGGAATCCATTCGCTTCCGCCTCTACAGCGCTGGTTACGACGTGAAGGCCAACGTCGTCCACTTGGAGGGCGCGGCCTGCCGGCCAGGCGAAGCCGCGGCCGCGCTTGGCGAACGCTACGGCGAGGAGCGCATCCGCCCGACGATCTACCCTCTGCCCGGTCGCGAACCCGAGCAGCCGCAGGCCGGAGAGGGCTGGCGGCTGGTCGCCGAGCTCGCCGAGATCGGGGAGCCGTACTCAATCGACTTCCTTGACGGCCAGCGCGAGTACGAGGCGAGGTGGTCGGAGCTGGATCAGCAAGGTCCTCCGCCGCCGGTCGACTTCGAGCGCGAAGCGGTCATCGACTTCGGGGCCGCACGAGGTCTTGGCGGTGAATGCGGCTGGGCCCACCTGGCGCGCGTGGTGTTCGACAAAGCCGAGCGACTGGTTTATGGCGACATCAGCCACCCGGTGCCGCAGGGGATCGCCTGCGAGGATGTCGCCGTTCCGCAGACGTTCCTCATCGCGGTCGACCGTTCGCGACTGCCGGAGCGACCGTTCACGGTGCGCCTGTACTCTGGCCCGAGGTGCGGGTCGTGCCCGGAGAAGGTCGTGGTCGATGGTCGCTGATTGAGTGATCCGCTGTTGGCCTTCCTGCAACAGAACCCCTCCGGAGCGCGTCTGACCGTGTGACCGTCGAGGCGTGACGGCACGCGATCAGGGGAACAGACGCGATGAGCCGTTTGCTGGCAGCCGCAGTCGTGGCATCAGTGATGGCCGGCTGCGCGCTAGGGCCAGGTCCTCGGCTGAGTCCGCAAGCAACTTCCGCGGTGTCCGATCCTTCACCCACGGCGGGCACCGCTGTCCCGCCGACACCATCCTCTCGATCGGCCAGCCCAGCGGCCTCGACACGGCCGCCGAGCCGAAGCAAGGGTTCGAGCGGCCCGCCGTCTGAGAGCTCCCTAAGTGAACTGCTGGCCAACACCTACTGGGCCGCGAGTGACGGAGACCGATGGCAGGTTGGGAACTTCGCGGGCAGTGCGTCGGTCGCACAGGTCGCACGCAACGCCTACATCGAGATTGCGTGGGATCGCCCTGTCGCCGCTGAGCGGCAGGAAGGCGACTGGGTCTTTTCCATCCTCAACCCGCGGACCGGTGCCGCGCGGACGGTCCATCGGACTGCGGCTAGTCACGCGTTCGCTCGAGGCACCACCAGTCGCGAGGGCAGCATGCTCTTCTACCATCTCGCTGAAGCCGGCGTCGACGGCGGCGTTTTCTCGGCAAACGTGGATACCGGCAGGTCCGAGCGACTGACTCCCAAGGCAGGAACGCCGGATCGCGAACGGAACCTGCTTCTGTGGTCGCCATCCGGGCGGACGCTGATCTCCACCCTCTGCAATGTGACGACGTGCAGCGTGGACGTCATCGATCCAAAGAGCGGCACCGCGCGACGCATGAGCAAGGACTTCGCAGCTGACGGTGCGACCGACACGCACCTGGTCGGTTTCGCGGATGCGGCCGCCGCAGCCCGACCCTGGAAGACGTACAACCTCGCGACGGGCTCGATCCAGACCGTGGCTGAGCGATGGATCGCACGAACCTCGGAGTCGGTTGTACTGGATGATCACCGATTCCTCGTTGCCGGTGAAGACGCCGCGGGGATGCGCTACAACATCGTGCTCGTCGATACGGACGGCGGAACTGAGCAGCTCGTCCTGGGTCAGGCTGCGGGAGAGGAAGCTCTGCGGCTGAGGGGATACCTAAGGTCACCGCGATGGGCACTGTTGGGAGCCGAGCCCGTCGGGGAAATCCTGTTCAGGGGAACGGGCGGAAGCTACTCGATTCTGGACGTCGAGAGTGGCACCCTGGTGCCGCCCGTGGCGCGAGTCGGGCAGGCCGATGCTGACGTCACGCTCGGAGAGGGCTGCGGCCCCGCGATTGCGCCGGAGATCGACGAAACGTTCACGCCGATCGGGGGCCGCCTCACCGGCCCTACTGACTTCCCGATCCTCCGATCCGGCGAGCCGCTCGGGGATCCAGCCACGGTCTCGCTCGACGGCGTCGAGCCCGTGATCCCGCCGCCCACGGTAGCGGGTCGCCGGTTCAGGATCGCCCTGACCACTCCGG
>JACDFU010000160.1 GCA_013815585.1 Chloroflexota bacterium | reverse complement strand
GATGTGAGCCTCGTCGGCAGCGTCGGGATAGAGGAGCACCAGGACAGCGGCCTCCCGGATGACGCCAGCGGGTGGGAGGGGAACTCCCGGGAGCGAGGTGCCGTCGCCCGCCAGGACCGTCGGACGGAGGCCAGGGGGCGGCGGCGGCAGGCGGTCCGGCAGGCTGAGCAGCCGGCGGCGGACCTCGACCATGTGCACGCACCGATGGTAGGTGGACAGACGTGGGCGGTTAGGGCGCGGGGCGCTCCATGCGGAACCCCAGCCCTCGGAGCGGAGGCTCCGTCGGGACACCCCTGCCCAGCACCACGACGGCGAAGCCGCCGAGCAGCCGAGGATCAAGGAGTCGCGCAACGGCCGACCGAGCCGTGAGGTAGTCCTCCGGCCGGGTCGTCGCGTGGCGTCCGAGGGAGGCGAGCAGTTCCCCAGCCCCCAGGCCGGCGATGAACTCCGCCTGGCTGGTGCGTCCGAGGACCGCCAGACCTTCGCGTTCGGCTGCACGCTCGAGTGCCGTCAGGTCCACGTGCGCCGTCAGATCCTGCTCTCCCCCGGCTGCCAATGGGTCGTCTGCGAGCTGGTGGCGGCGGTAGGCGAGGAGCGAGCCACGCATGCGCCTCGCCCCGTAGAGTTCGGAGGCCGGGTGGCCGTAGTCGATCACCAGCACGTAGCCGCGGATCAGACGGGCCGAGACCTCCGCCACCCAACCGTCAAGTTCCAGGCAGATCTCCGCCTCCTGGCCCTCGCCCAGTTGCACCTCGTCGTCTGCGAGCCGCCGGGTCAGCTTCCCGCTCGACGGCTCGCGGGCCAGTTCTTCGAAGGTGCCGTTGCGCCAGTCGACCAGGAGCTCGACGAGCCGTCCGTCGCGCAGCGCCACCCGATGGACGGGCAAGGCGTCCAGGAACTCGTTGGCGAGGACGCACCCAACAGCCGGCCCCGCTGGCTCCGACACGACCCGATCCGCGTGGCCGGCGGCCTCCAGGCGTCGGGCGACCGTCGCCAAACGAGCAGGCAGAACCTCGATCGGTTCGTAGAGCACTCGTTTGTAGACCTCGGGAAACCGATCCTGCAGCCCCGTGAGCAGCGCCTCCGCCAGCGCGCCGCTGCCGGCACCGTATTCGCGGAGCACGAACTCGGCCGGGCGGCCCGCTCGCTCCCACATCTCGGCGGCCTGGACAGCGAGGGTCCAGCCGAAGATCGGGTGGATCTCGGGGGCGGTCAGGAAGTCCCCCGTCCGTGAGCCACGGTCCGCGCGGGTGCTGTAGTAGCCGTGCTCCCGCTCGTACAGCGCCAGCTCCATAAAGCGGGCGAACGTCATCGGCCCCGCCCGCTGGATCTCGTCGCGGATGAGGGCGACGAGGTCGGGGCTCGTCAGTTCAGCCGCTCGCCGCCATTCCGATCCTCTGGCCCGCGACGGGGCAGATCCATCGGGCCCGGCTGGCTGGCAACGCTCACCGGTTCCTGGCGGCTCCGAGCATCACGACGCTCCCCGGCAGAGGCCACGACTGTGGCTCCGCCCTCTTCTGTGAAGAGCAACGTGCCGCTGCGGGGATCCGCATCAACGACGATCGTCGAGCCGGGCGCGAAGCGGCCCTCCAGAAGGGCACGGGCGAGGGGGTTCTCGACGAGCCGCTGGATCGACCGGCGCAACGGCCGCGCGCCATAGCCGGGGTCGTGCCCCTCCGCGGCGATCAGCTGCCTGGCGGCCGGCCGCAGATCGACGGTGAGCTCGTGCTCCGCGAGCCGCCGCTGCAGATCGGCGAGCAGCAGGTCCACGATCCTGGTCAGCTCCTGGTCTCCGAGGGCGTGGAACACGATGACCTCGTCGATCCGGTTGAGGAACTCAGGCCGGAACTGGAGGCGGAGCGCGTCGGTCACCTGCCGCTTCATCTGTTCGTAGGCTGCGTCCTCGGTCGAGCCGCCGAAGCCCGTGATCAGCTGGCTACCGACATTGCTCGTCATGATCACGACGCTGTTGCGGAAGTCGACGGTACGGCCCTGGCCATCGGTCAGCCGGCCGTCGTCGAGCACCTGCAGCAGCACGTTGAAGACGTCGGGGTGCGCCTTCTCGATCTCATCGAGCAGGATCACCTGGTACGGCCGGCGCCTGAGCGCCTCGGTGAGCTGGCCGCCCTCGTCGTAACCGACGTAGCCCGGCGGCGCCCCGATGAGCCGGCTCACCGCGTACTTTTCCATGTACTCGCTCATGTCGATGCGGGTCATCGCCGCCTCGTCGTCGAATAGGAACTCGGCAAGCGCACGGGCAAGCTCGGTCTTTCCGACACCAGTAGGCCCCAGGAAGATGAACGACCCGATCGGGCGGCGAGGGTCTTTCAGGCCGGCTCGAGCCCGGCGGATGGCATCGGAGACCGCGGAGATGGCTTCCTCCTGGCCCACGACGCGCTCGTGAAGCCGCTCCTCCATGTGAATCAGCTTGGCCTGCTCGCCCTCCATCAGGCGGCTGACCGGGATGCCGGTCCATGAGGCGACGATCCGCGCGATGTCGTCCGCGTCGACCTCTTCCTTGAGCAGGCGCCGGGTCCCGCTCGATGCGGCCAGGGCTGCCTCCTGCTCCTTCAGCCGTGCCTGAAGCTCGGCTTGTCGGCCGTACTTGAGCTCAGCCGCCCGGGCGTAGTCCGCCGACCGCTCGGCCTCCTCAACCTCGTGCTGGAGCCGATCGAGCTCCTCCTTCGTCTCCCGTAGCCCGCCGATGGCGGCCTTCTCGGTCTCCCACTGCTGCTTGAGCGCGCCGGCCTCCTCGCCGATTTCCGCGAGCTCCTTTTCCAGGGCCGCCAGGCGCGCCTTCGATGCGTCGTCCTTTTCCTTGCGCAGCGCCTCCCGCTCGATCTCCAGCTGGATGCGACGCCGCTCGAGCTCGTCGAGCTCGACGGGCATGGAATCCATCTCGATGCGGAGGCGGCTGGCCGCCTCGTCGACCAGGTCGATCGCCTTGTCGGGCAGGAAGCGTTCGGTGATGTAGCGGTTGGAGAGGGTGGCTGCGGCCACCATCGCGGAGTCGGTGATCCGCACGCCGTGGTGGACCTCGTACCGCTCGCGCAAGCCGCGCAGGATGGAGATCGTCTCCTCCACATTCGGCTGATCGACGAAGACCGGCTGGAAGCGCCGCTCCAGCGCCGCGTCCTTCTCGATGTGCTTGCGGTACTCGTCGAGCGTCGTGGCGCCGATCGTGTGCAGCTCACCGCGCGCGAGCATCGGCTTCAGCAGGTTGCTGGCGTCCATGGCGCCCTCTGCCGCCCCGGCACCGACGACGGTATGCAGCTCGTCGATGAACAGGATGATCCTGCCCTCCGACTCCTTGATCTCCTTGAGGACGGCCTTCAGCCGCTCCTCGAACTCGCCGCGATACTTGGCCCCCGCGATGAGCGCCCCTAGATCCAGCCCGACGACGCGCTTGTCCTTCAGGCTCTCGGGGACGTCTCCCCGAACGATGCGCTGGGCTAGCCCCTCGGCGATGGCCGTCTTGCCTACGCCGGGCTCACCGATCAGCACCGGGTTGTTCTTTGTCCGGCGGCTAAGAACCTGCATCACCCGGCGGATCTCCTCGTCCCTGCCGATGACCGGGTCGAGCTTGCCGTCGCGCGCATCGGCGTTCAGATCGCGGCCGTACCGCTGCAGGGCCTGGTAGGTCGTTTCGGGCGTCTGACTGGTGACCCGCTGACTGCCGCGCACGTCCGAGAGTGCCCCGAGGATGGCTTCGCGGCTGGCTCCGTGCGCCTCCAGGATCCGCTGCGCATCGCCGCCGGACTCGGCGGCCGCGATAAGCAGGTGCTCGGTCGAGACGTACTCGTCCTGGAGGCGGCGGGCTTCCTCTTCCGCCCGCTCGATCAGGTATCGCCCTCGCGGGTCGAGCGAGAGCTGCCCGCCCTGGATCCGGGCGCGTTTGGACAGGGCACCCGCCAGCTCTACCGCGACTCCGGCCGGATCCGCGTCAAGGCGGCGCAGGGTAGCGGCCGGAATCCCCTCCTCGTCCTGGAGGAGGGCGGCGGCAATATGCTCGGCGTCGAGGATGGGACTCTGGGCCTCGGTGGCGAGGCGCTGCGCAGCTAGGATCGCCTCCTGTGCCTTCTCGGTGTAGCGATCGAGTTTCATGGCAGGGGACTCTCTCAGTGGTGCTGCTCAGCAGCCGACTTGCGCCGGCGTGGATCGGGTTGTTTCACGTGGTCGGCAAAGGCTCGCAGCAGGCGCCGCCCATCCTCGTCCAGGTTGCCGGGCAGGACCACCCGCGTCTTGGCGTACAGGTCCCCTCTGCCGTCCGACTTGAAGCGCGGCATACCCTGCCCGGTGAGCCGGAAGCTCCGACCGGTCTGCGTCTCGGGCGGAATGCGCAGGATGACGCTGCCCCCGATCGTCTCAACCGGAACTTCCGCCCCGAGCATCGCGTCGGCGAGGGTGATCGGCAGCTCGCGGTGAAGATCCGCGCCGCTCCGCGTGAAGACCGGGTGCTCGCGGACGGTGATGCGCAGGTAGAGATGGCCGGCGCCGGGGCCCTTCCCGGCCTGCCCGCTCAGCCGGATCCGCGTACCGGTGTCGACGCCTTTCGGGATCTCGACGTCCAGGCGCTTGTCGTCGATCTGGACGATCCGCCTGGTTCCGTGAAAGGCCTGCTCCAGGCTCAGCTCGGTCTCGGCCTCAACGTCGCGGGCCAGGGGAGGCGCGGTCGGCCCGGAGCCGCGTCCGCCGATGTTGCGGAACCCCTCCCGCTCGTCGATCCCGAATCCAGAGAGGATGTCGTCGAACTCCATGGCGTCGGCTGCGGCATGAGCGCCGCCCGGGGTTCGCGAGCTCGTTCGGGTTGTCGTTCGGCCCGCACCCCCGCCGAAGAAGGTGCGGAAGAAGTCGCTGAACCCGGCGATGTCCTCGGGATTGCCGTTGTATTCGAAGCGGATGTTCTGGCCCCCGGTTCGGAAGCCGCCAGGTCGCCCGGCGCCCTGGGCGCCTCGGCCTGGAGACGCCCCGGCTCCCTGGTACGTCTCCCAGTCAGAGCCCAGCGCGTCGTACGCCTTGCGCTTCTCAGCGTCGCCGAGGACCGCGTTCGCCTCGTTGATCTCCTTGAAGCGCCGCTCGGCCGCCCCATCGCCCTTGTTGACGTCGGGGTGATGCTCCCTCGCGAGCTTGCGGAAGGCCTTCTTGATGTCGGCCTGGCTCGCGGTCCTGGGCACCCCCAGGCTGGCGTAGTAGTCGCGGTACTCCATGGGTCGGCTGGGTCAGTCGCG
>JACDFU010000044.1 GCA_013815585.1 Chloroflexota bacterium | reverse complement strand
CCCCGGGTGGCAGGCGTTCCAGCCGGGCAGCCGCTGACGACGCCCGACGAGGATCCGCTGGCGGCAGCCCGCCGAGTCGGCCTGGCGCTCGACGGGACCGCGCTAGCCCTGCAGGGTCCGCCCGGATCGGGCAAGACGTTCACCGGCGCGCGCATGATCCTGGAGCTCGTGCGGGCCGGCCGGAAGGTGGGCATCACGGCCACGAGCCACAAGGCCATCAGCAATCTGCTCGACGAGGTGTGCGCGGCAGCGACCGTCGAAGGGGTCACCATCCGCGCCATCCAGAAGGCAGACGAGGACGACCGGTGCAAGGCGGAGATCGTCGAGCGCACGGACGACAACGCCACCGTTCTGCGGGCGCTCCGGGAGGGGGACGTCGACATCGCGGCCGGGACCGGCTGGCTCTGGTCGCGCGAGGGATCCACCGGCAGCGTCGACACGCTGTTCGTGGATGAGGCCGGGCAGGTGTCGCTGGCCAATGTGCTGGCGATGGCCGCCGCGGCGCGCAACATCGTGCTGCTGGGCGATCCACAGCAACTGAACCAGCCAGTCAAGGGCAGCCACCCGCCGGGCGCCGAGAGGTCGGCCCTGGAGCACCTGCTGGGCGAGGGGCAGACCATCCCGCCCGACCGAGGTCTATTCCTGGCCACCACTTGGCGGATGCACCCAGACATCTGCCGGTTCACTTCCGAGGTCTTCTACGAGGACCGGCTCGAGACCGAGCCGAACCTGGGTCTACAGTCGATCGCGGCCGCAGGCCCGTTCAGCGGCACCGGCATCCGCTATGTCAAGGTGGACCATGTCGGGAACCGGAACACTTCCCCGGAGGAAGTGGCTGAGATCGCCTCTGCGGTTCGGGAGCTGCTGGACGGCGGGTCATGGACCGACGGCCACGGCGTCACGCGGCCGCTGACGGTGGAAGACATCCTGGTAGTGGCGCCCTACAACACCCAGGTGCGCAGGCTCCAGGAGGCGCTGCCAGCCCGGGCACGGGTGGGCACGGTGGACAAGTTCCAGGGCCAGGAGGCGCCCGTCGTCTTCTACTCCATGGCCACCTCTTCTGCCGAGGATGCGCCGCGCGGCATGGACTTCCTCTACTCGCTCAACCGCTTCAACGTGGCCACCTCACGCGCGAAGGCGCTGGCCATCGTCGTCTGCTCGCCCAGCCTGGTGGAGGCCCGCTGCCACACTCCCCGCCAGATGCAGCTCGCCAACGCCCTCTGCCGCTTCCTCGAGCTGCAGGGCTCGACGCCGGTCACACCGGAGGTCGTGGCCGTTGCCTGAATTGGAAGTGGCACGAGTGCGCCGACCGCGAAGCCGTCATGCGCTAACGTACGGCGGGTGCCGAGTCCCGGGGTCCGCCGCGGGTCAATTTCGCGGGCCGACAGACCATGACAGATGCCGCTCGCCCGACGCTCGTAGCGATTCCAGATGGGCGCCTGGTCGACTACGTTACGGGCGCACTCCTCGCGGAGACCGCTGAAGAGGTCGTTCGCCAGAACCTCGCCCGGGCGCTACACGAAGAGTATCGGTATCCTCGATCGGAGCTGGCTATCGAGTTTCCGATACGTGTGGGCGTCTCACGGAAGCGTCTCGACATCGCAATCTTCCGCGAGGGCGCTGAGCCCAGTCAGACGAACGTGTACGGGATCGTGGAGACCAAGGCTCCGTCAGTCCCGAAGACTAGCCAGAGCCAGGGTGTCGACCAGCTGAAGTCTTACCTAGCCTCGTGCCCCAACGCCGCCTTCGGTGTTTGGACAAATGGTGCCGACCGAATCGTGTATCAGCGGGTAACCCGCGGCGGGGTCATCGAATTCGACGAGGAACCAGACTTTCCAGCGAAAGGCCAATCATTCGATGATTTGGATGCGGCGCGAAGTCTTTCAATCAAACCAGCGTCCGGAGACAATCTTCGATACACCTTCAAGCGATGCCACAACTACGTTGCTGGGAACCAGGGCATTCACCGACAGGCGGCTTTCTGGGAGCTGCTAAAACTCATCTTCGTAAAGATTGCGGATGAGCAGGCAGGTACGGCGGACTTCAGGGCTGCTACGAACGAACTACGGAGCCGAGACGGGCACGCTCGGGTCAAAGCCCGACTAGACAAAGCGTTCCGGACAGTTATCGCTAGCTATCCGGGTCTTTTCAGAACTGAAGAGGCCATCGATCTCAATCCGGCAGTGCTCGCGTATTGCGTGAGCCAACTCCAAGGGTACGATCTGTTACGGACGCCCGTCGATGTCAAGGGTGTTGCATACGAGGAGATTGTCGGCAGCACTCTGCGAGGCGACAGGGGCGAGTTCTTTACACCGCGCAATGTTGTGAAGATGGCCGTCGGAATGCTCGGACTGCAGACCACTGACCGGGTGATGGACCCTGCCTGTGGGACCGGCGGATTCTTAGTCGTCGCGATGAACGAGTTGGTTGGACGCTTCCGCGCGCACAATGTTTCTCGCGCCCGGCCACTTCCGGAGGAGGCGCTGTACCGCGGTCTGCAAGCACTGAAGGAGCAGCAGGTTACGGGAATAGATTTCAATCCAGACCTCGTTAAGGCCACTCGGATGAACATGGCCATGAATAACGACGGACAGGGCGGACTCTTCGCCGAGAACTCACTCAAGAAGCCCGTGGAATGGTCCGACGAGGCCCGTGCGAGGGTCGGTCTGCGTCAGGTCGGCGGCCGATGGTACGGTGAGCAAGATGCGGTGCTGACAAACCCGCCATTCGGCTCGAACATTCGCATCGATGACCCGCAAATACTGGGACAGTTCGACCTCGCCCGGAGGTGGCGCCGCCGGGATGATGATCTCTGGTCAAGGGACGAGAACCAGTTCCAAGCTTCCCAGCCACCCGAAATCCTCTTCATCGAACGCTGTTGGCAGCTCTTGAAGCCGGGCACGGGTCGCATGGCGATCGTGGTGCCAGACGGGATCCTGGGGGATCCTGGGTTGGGGTATGTCCGGCAGTGGATACTAACGCACGCCCAGGTCCTGGCTAGCATCGACTTACCTGTAGAAATGTTCTTGCCCTTCACCGGTACGCAGACGAGTGTCCTGTTCCTCCGACGAAAATCATATGAAGAAATCGATGCCGAAAGCCGTGACGGCGCCAGACCTTACGCAGCCTTTATGGCGCAGGCGGAGCGTGTCGGCCACGACCGTCGTGGAAATACCTTGTACCTCCGGGATGCGGATGGCCGGGAGATAGTCGAGCAGCAGATGTTCCAGGCAACTCAGGTGGTCGATGGGCAGCCGGTTGACGTCCAGGAAATCAGGCCGATAAAGATCGTGGACGATGACTTGCCGCGCATCGCGGAGGCGTATAACACTTGGTTGACGGGCTACTCGAGAGCTCCCGCACGAGAACCTCACGCTAGAGCCGCCGAGACATGAAAACCCTGTCGGTCGAGAGTTCCCTTCTCTGGACGGGACACTTGCGGCTTAACGCATCGTACTATGAAGCTACTGCGGGCCGTGCCGAGGAACTCCTCCGTGCGACCGGCTTCCCACTCGCTCGGCTGGGAGACGCTGGAGTAACCGACAGGGTCTTCAACCCGCCGCGCTTCAAACGTATTTACGTTAACGACGAAGCGCACGGAGTCCCGTATCTCACGGGCGCAGAGATGCTAACCGGTCGGCCAGAGAAGAGGTCGTTCATATCACGTGCCCTTACGCCGAATCTTGACGAGTACGTCGTCCACGAGAGTTGGGTACTCATCACCGACTCGGGAACGATCGGACGGAGCTTGTACGCGTCGCGGGACTTCGAAGGATTTGCTGTCACGAATAACGTCATACGGGTCGTGGCCGGCGGAGTCCCGTCAGGGTATCTCTATGCCTGGGTGAGTAGTCCCCCCGGTCAGGCGCTCATCACACGCGATACGTATGGCTCTGTGATTGACCACATTGAGCCGCATCACGTGCGCAACGTGCCCGTACCCCTCGTAGACCGCAATGTGCAACGTGTCGTTCACGACAAAGTACAGCGCGCGGCGGCGTTGCGTGCGGAGTCGAACCGGCTGTTTGACGAGGCTGAGCGTGAGCTGTTGAAGGCGTTGGGTACAACACCCGAGGAATGGAGCGGTCGCGAGTCGGATGGTTGACGATCGAGGGCGACAGCTGGTCGCTCCTTCCAGCAACGAATAGGAGCGACTCGGGCGAGTGCCTGACATCGGCGAGCTCGTTGTCGGCGCTTGGCTGACCGAGGTAAAGCGCTTCGACTTCGTCGTCTACAACCAGCGGCCAGGACGCGACCTCCCCGATAATATCGCGCCGATTGGCTCCGAGGGCGTCAGCGCGCGACTCGGCGAGCTCGACGTCATCGGCTTCCAAACCGCCGACCGGACGAGCTACCTCGCCGAGTGCACGACGCACCTCGAAGCGTGAGGCTCGGTCCGACGCCAGATACCGCGATGGCCAAGCTCAAGCGGAAGCTGAAGCTATCATCCGGCTACTCGACGATCATCAAAACGAGGACGGCGCTCGAGCCCGAGATCGCGCTGTGGTCGCCCGTCGTGCCCAGGGCGATCCTCGATCGGCGCTCTGAGCTGGACGATGCCGTCGACGGACAGCTCGACCTCGTCGCCAACGAGACCTACACCGAGCGCGTCGTCGAGCTCATTGGGCTTGCGACGCAGCGCTCGACCGGAACCGGCAACGACTTCTACCGCACGCTCCAGCTGCTCACGAACCTCAAGAACTCGCCGCTGGTCGAGCTGCCGTCGAAGGCGAAACACCAGATCGCCGAAGCGGCACGCGAGCTCGAGGCGGTCGGGCCTCCGACGCTAACCTGGGCGGAGGTGCAGAAGATCCATCGGACACAAGCCGGCATCCGCGCGCCTCGGGGCGGCTCCCAGGCCTCGATCATCTGCAACACCGGCCACATGCGCCGTACCCTGACAAGTTCGTGGGCGAGGACGTCCTCCGCTACGTCGGCCGCGGCCGCGACGGCGACCAGGCTCTCGATGGCGACAACGAGTCCCTTCGCCAGGCAATCGAGCGAGGCCTCCAGATCCGCGTGTTCGAGGCGGTCGCCAAGAACAAGTACCTCGACCACGGCTACTGGTTCGGCGAAGGCGATCCCGAGTGGGTGCTGGAGCCCGAAAGCGGACGGAAACTGGTCGTGTTCGTGCTGAGGCGAGCGGAAACCATCGCTCCATGAGGGCAAGAGCCATGCACTTGGGGCAGTGAGGGCGCGTTAGATGGACGAGCCATCCGGCAACCGGTGGTCAATCGCCGAGCTCGATCAGGAGCTACAGCGGTTCCACCAAGATCTGCAAGCGGCCAAGCTCGAGCCCGTGGCGATTTTCACCTACGTGGACCGCGCCCGTCGGTTCTTACGGTGGCGTGCTCAAGCCTCGTCTGAGCAGACCACGGCACCTCAGTCGAGCTCGCCGGATGACCTGGCAATCGATTTGAAGCGATATCAGACGTCTCTTGAGGATCTCGGGCGAAAGCGGTTGACGGTCATCAGCTACATCGATGGGGCAAGCCGCTTCTTGCGGTGGCTCGTAGGCGATTACGAGCCAGGCGCGCGCCGGACGAATCTCGCGCGCAGCACGGAGCTGGCACCTACTGCGCTCGGTCTCGGCAAACACGAGGTGGATCCGGACAGCGCCGTAGGGGCCGAGCACAAAGCGGACTGGCAGTGGGAAGGCAACGTAGTCGCGGCATTGGCACGTTCCCTGCAGGAGGGCGGCTGGCGAATTGAGCATATTGCTGACACCGAGCGCCGGGAACGCGGCATCGACCTCCTCGCGAGTCGCGACGGTGCTGAGCTCGCGGTCGAGGTCAAGGGGTACCCGTCAAAGACGTACGTCCGCGGCCCGAAAGCGGGCAAGCGCAAACGCGCTCATCCCTCCCTTCTGGCCGTGAACTATCTCTCCGGAGCAATCTTCACGGTCCTTGCGATGCAGGCCGCGCGCCGAAGCTCATCTATAGCGATTGGGCTGCCGGACGTTCCCCGCTACCGCGATCTACTCGTCGAGCGGCGACCGGCGTTTGCCGCGATTGGGATCGGGGTACTCCTGGTCGCCGAGGACGGCATGGTCGAGGAGTTGCTTGCACCGCGCCCGTCTCTGGCAACGGGGTCTGACCTTGTCGCGCCGGACGACGCCAGGAAGCCAGGCGGTCCCGAGACATAGCAGCACGCCGCGCTCGTCCGCGATAAAGCGCTGGGAGCGGTCAGCCGGAGTGCCTTACTGTCCGCAAACCGCCCTCGACGATCATCGCTGCCAAAAGCTCACCGTCAACCAATTCGATCTCGAAGCCGTGTTGCTCCTCGAGCTCCGCCTTGCGGGCAACCGCTTCAGGCGAGAAGGCGCCCGACGTAGCTACCCAGCCGAGGGCAACGCCTTCAGCCAGCATTCCAGCAACGAGCTGATCGATGACGGTTGCCGAGACGGGTGGGTCAGGGCGGAAGTGCTTGGCCTGAACGGCAAGGCGGCTAGGAAACGTCGACGCAAGGGAGAACGTCGCCAAGATGTCAGCTCCCTTGTCCAAACTCCGGGGGACGATCTGAACTTCCGTGGCACCGAGCGAGCGCAGCAGCGTGGCAATCAATTGCTCGAAGGCATAGCTGTCCAGCCTCCCCGTGGTCAATTCGGTCCGCACCTCACCAATCAGGCGAGCGCGTAGGTCCCGCTCGAACGTAGGCGCCTGTACCGCTTCGGTGGTTTGTAGCGCGTCTCGGATATCGTCGAGTAGATCTGTGGCGTCGACGATTGTCTGGCGTGCCTTCATTCGACTTTGTAGTGCCGCCCGGGCGTCCCGTCGGGCGATCGGCTTTCCTGCGTTTAGCCAAGTGACTTCGCGCCTGTGTGCCGAGTGCTCGGACTCGGGTTCAGGGAGGTGAATCACCTCGCTTGAGACTTCGGCAACCTGAAATTCGTTTCCATGCGGGACGACAACCAGATCGCCGGGACTCATCTCCCTGATGAACCGTGAGAGCTGCGACGCTGCGGCGCCAGCCCGTGCGTACCCCTGCTCGCTGCCGTAATAGGTGCTCTTCACAATCTCGCGACACGCCCGCCAGTCGAGGCTCTGATTGGTCAGTCCACTGGCCGCTCCCCAGCCGACGCTGATCCAGTTGCTCGTCCGGCCGGCTCGCACGAGATCCTCGCCAAGTGGATTCATCCGCAGTACGAAGGCGCGCATCAGCGGGGCAACAGCCGCCCGACGTCGGAGGCCACATGGTCGAGCGAGAACATCGGTGGTCGCATGGCCCTCAGGAGACGGTCTGTAACTCGCGCGTCGGTCCGCTCGATGGGTAGTGGCGTGAGGAGCTGCACGGGGAGTACGTGCCCGTAGTCGGGCAGGCCCTCCTCGCCATCAATGGTGACCGCGTTGAGAATGTCGGAGATCTCGTAGCGGTAGGAGCCGGTCACACGAAGGAGTGCCCAGACGCCCCAGCGAGGCAGGTTTGGCGCCACCACGATGTCGCCCGGGCGCACCTCCCCCGGCTCGTGTGACAGCAGCCGCCGATTGCCGCGCCAGGTGGCGCGTTGATGGTCGTTCAGCGGCCGGCCCATCGCCTTGAGGTGGGCGATCAGCTCCAGGTCCTGTTCGTCCCGGTAGCCCCAGCCCTGCCGGAGTCGGCCGGACTGCACCTCCGCCCAGAGCTCGTCGCCCCGCTGCTGATCAGTTCTAATCCCCCAGTAGCGCGGCATCGACAGCTCCTTTCTGGCTCGGTTCCACAAGAGCGTCCTACTCGATCACGTCGGTCAGCAGCCGCGCCAAGCGGTCAACCAGATTCTGGGCATCGATCAACAGCTGGTCGAGCTCGGCCGCGCTCACCGGCCGTGCCGCGTCGTACAGCGACTGATTGCGAAATCGACGGGCGCTGTCGATGCGCCGGAGCACCGTGATCGCGTCCGGAGGCAGCACAGCAGCTGCGGCCTCGATTCCTCCCCGATGGTGGCCGGGCACGCTCTTGAGCCGGTACCCTTCGGCAGCGACAAGCCCTGTACATGCGCGGAACGCGGCTTCGTAGGCGATCCCCATGGCTCTCTCCTGGTCGAGCGGGCGAAGAACGTCGCGAGCCAGCGAGACATCGGTCCGAGACCGCTCGAGCATCTTCCTGACGCGCTGCCGATCCGCCGGCTTTCGCTCCAGCAGCCCGTCTCGTTCGAGCTCAGCGAGTGTTCGCCAGCGGCTCACTCGGCACCCCGCGAAGGGATCAGCGTGACGCGCGGACCGCCCATGACGTCGCGGATGAACGCATCTCCGGATCGCTCGAGGTCGCGCAGCTCGTCGCGCCGGTAGGTCACCACATTGACGTCACGCCCGAGCGTTTGCTCGACTTGGTGCAGCCGCTCCGAGAGAACCTCCTGGTCGACGCTTCCGATCGCAAAGAGGTCGATATCGCTCGTAGCGCGATCCGTCTCGCGCGCGTAGGAACCAAACAGAAACGCTTCCTCCACGCCGGGCACGCGGCCGATCGCTTCCTCGAGAATGGCTTCGATGCCGATCGTCTTCTGGACAAGTCGTCGCACGTCGTCGGCGATCGGCGAAGCAACATTGATCTTGTAGACGCGGTTCCGACCGACACGCTGCGAGATCAGGACGCCTGCGTGCTCGAGGCGGTCCAGCTCGCGACCGACCACCGCGGGGGCGCGCCCCAGTCTGCGTGCGACTTCGCGAACGTGGCCCTCCACGCCCGGACGCGCAAAGAAGTGCAAGAGGACGGCGCGCCGCGTAGCAGATCGCCCGAAGATGTCAGTTTCTGGGCCAGTTCGCACGGTTACATATGTAACTGAAACAGGATCCATATGTCAACATTGGGCGAGCGCGCCCGGTTTGAGCACGCCCCCGTCTGAGCACATGGAGCGTGCCTTGCGCGTCGTGTCGAACGCGTGGTCCGCCAGGACGTAGGCGTCGCTGTAGAAAACGGGTATCACGGGCGGCGGATCTCCATCCCTGATGACAGTCATGGCATCAGTCGCCGGCGCGGTGAGACCGAAACGTCAGCGATAGATGTCGCGACGGTGGCCAACCGCGATAAGGAGGACGAGAACTTGCCGCGCCCGGACTTCGTAGAGAACCCGGTCGTCGCCGATGCGAATTCGGTAGTAGTCATGCCCGCCAGCCAGTTTCCTCGAGCCGCGAGGTCGAGGGTCGTCCGCGAGAGCCGCGATGGCGCGTCGGACCGCTTGTTTCGCCTCCGTGGGAAGCCGTTCCAACTCCTTCGCCGCGGTCCGCAGGAGCTCGACCCGGTAGGCCACCTACCGCAAGGCGTCCAAGGGCACGGTCTTACCCTGGTTGGCCGGATCGGCCAGTGCCTCGGCGATTGCCTGCAGGTCCGCCGCATCTTCCAGGGATTCGAGGAGGGCCAGGTCCTCGGCGCTGATCAGGGCGGCCACCGGACGGCCGCGCCGCGTCAGGGAGACCCGCTCGCGGCCATAGGACACCTTGTTGACCAACTCGGCTAGCTGGTCGCGAGCGGCGGTGATCGAAACCATGTCGTCTCTCCGAAACGTACGAATCGTACGCATTGTCGGCGTGCATGAGAAAGGCGTCAATCGTCAGGGCCAGTGGGCCTAGCCGATCACTGCCTGGGGGAGGCGCCGGCGTCGCCCGGCCAGTAGGCGCCCAGGGCGTCGTCCTCGATTCCATCGTCGTCCCCCGGCTGTCGGACCCACGGCAGAGCCGCGTCGCACTCCGGGCAGACATAGTCGGCGGACTCGGGCTCGACGGTGCAGCCGCCCAGCCGGATCTTCCCCGCCTGGGCCCCGAGCACCATCTCCGGCCCGGGCAGGCCGTAGAGGATCGGCATCGGCTCGATCAAGGTCTTGCACCGCGGGCACTGTTTCTTCTCCATGGTCACTCCCTCACTCATCGTCAAACGGGATATCCGCTTCGCGGAGCCAGCGGCGAAAGCGGCCGGGCGCGTCGAGCTGCTCGCCGAGAGCCGCCCGCGCGAGCACGAGCATCACCTGGACGCGGTACTGGTCCTCGACGCGGATGACCGTTTCGCGCTGCTGCTCGCCGGACGAGACTTCCAACAGCGGACCCGCCTGGAAGCGGCTCAGCTCGATGGAGCCGTCGGGCTTGACGCCGAAGCGCACCTCGGCGCGGTCCCCGCTCGGCAGCTCGCCCGCGAAGAGCGTGATGACGCGACGGCCCAGGGCCGTCACTGCTTTCCCCACGTTCGAACGCCTCCCAACGTTCGTCCCGATCGTCGCGGCCCGCTGTGCCAGCTTGTATGGCACGGCGGCACCCAGCTGATGACAAGACTGTCATCGGCAGCGGCAGGGCCATCAGCTGAACGGCGGTAGACGAGGTGTCACCATGCCTCTGAGAGCGCTATGCTATCGCTATGAGAACGCTGAGAGCCCTCGATGTACGCAAGCGGTTTGGGCAGGTGCTCGATGAAGCAGCCGCGGGCGAACGGATCGTCATCGAGCGGGCAGGCCACGCCGTCGCGGCCCTCGTGTCGCTGGAGGACCTGGCCGAGCTCGACCCCCGGCGCGAGCGAGAACGACGACTCCGGGCGGTCGCCGACCTGAAACGGCTGGTCGCTCGCTCACCCGAGCGAACCATCGATGCGGCTGGCCTGGTTCGCGCCTCGCGCGCGGCGAGGACGAAGCAGGTCATGCAGGCGGCAGGGGACCGCGGGTCGTCGCCCAGGCGATGACGTTCGCCGCGGCATCTGTCCCCGTCGTGCTGGACGCGTCGTTCGCGATGGAAGTACTGACTGGAGCGGAGGCATACCGCGACGCCTGGGGCGAGTGGGTGGGGTCAGGCATCACGGTTCTCGTTCCCGCCCACTTTTGGGCCGAGGTGGGTAACGCCCTGCTCCTGGGCGCAGGCATCCCCGCACTGGAGGCCAGCGCACGCCTGGAACGGTTCGCTGCCGCGGGACCCGATGTTGCCGACCGAGGGGCAGATGGCGTCCGTGATGCGCTGGCCCTCGCCGAGCGTCATCGGCTCACCGTGTACGAGGCGCTGTACTTGCAGCTCGCGCTCGACGTCGAAGGGGAGATCGCCACGCTCGACCGCCCATTGAGCCGCGCCGCGAAGGCTTCGGGCGTCCCGCTGGTGCGAGTCCGGTCGTGATAACAACATTGTCATCACCGACGGGTGAGCGGTCGTCGAGTCGGCGGTCGTCCGACCTGTACGGCATAGGCTCGGCGGGAATCTCGAGCGCGTTGCGAGGAGCTCCTGCGCGGCTGGGACCGCCCCCGCGTACCTCAGATCGGGTGTCGCGCGTCACGACACCACCGTGCGTCCTCCACGGTTGCTCGCGCGCCGGCGCACCGGTGCTCACGGATCACCGCACCATTGCCGCGGAGTTGAGTATGAGGGGCCCCCGGCGACCAGGTCGCACGCCACGAGCGAAAGGCAAGAAATCGCCAACAGCAGCAGCGACCGGACGACGCGGAGACCGTTCATCGGTCTGAAGGCTGCCAGGGAGCCGTAGTGGCCCGCGGGCCGACGGTTACACATGGCGGGCGGCGCGGAGCGCCTCCACGAGTCGCCGGACGTAGACTGCCCGCCACTGCCGGACGGGGAATGGCAGCTCCAGGATGTCGCCGGCGAAACCAGCGGCGGCGGCCGCCTGCCTGACGGCCCCGGTTATCGACGCCTTGACGACCACGATCCGCTCGGGTTCGACCTCGTGGATCAATGCCGAGAGTCGGTCGACCCCCGCATCGACCGCCCCGGCTCGCGCTCGACCGGGCATCCGGTTGACCGGCCCTTCCGCCAGATCAACGAGCCACGCACCGCGCCCGCGGAACTCGTGGAGGAACGCGGGGCCATCGGGCACGGCATCCGCGCCAAACGCCCTCGCATAGGCGTCCCGTGTTGCTCGAAAGAGGTTCGAGTTCGCCCGGTAGAAGTGCGTCCCGCCTGCCGGAGACGACTCACCCACGAACAGCCATTGAACACGCTCCGGTCGGAACTGCTCGCGCAGCTCCGCGATCCCCGACGCGGCGTCAGGCCCTCCCGCCTGGTAGGGGGCGGCCGACTCCCGCACGGCGGCGATTGCGCCAGGGTTGCGACCGGCGCCCAGCCGGTCGAGCACCGACGGGTCTAGCTCGTAGGGGATGCCCGCCTCGTGGATGCGGTCGAGCATCTCGTACAGCGAGACGCGTGCGATCTCCGCCGCTTTCCAGGCGGAGATGCGGCCCTGCCGGTAGTCCTCCAGGGCGCGCGCCGACCGGCGTGCCGCAAGGCCCTCGTCGAGCGCCCGGCGGGCGATCTCGCTCCGATCCACCCGCTCCTCGCTCGCGAGGTTGTCGAGCTCTGCCAGGAGATCGCGGTCGAGACGAATGTTGATCTGTGGTCGGTCCCTCATGGGACCCTCCTTTCCACCAGCTGCAGGAGCTGCTCGAGGTCTTCCAGCCGCATGTCGATCAGGCGGGCAAAGCGGCGAGTCCTTTCGGCCAGGAGGTCCCGATCGGCCGTACCAGCGCACAGCAGCTCGATCATGTCGACGAGTGGCACACCCAGTGCCTGGGAGACCCGCCGCGCGCGTCGCTCAAAGATGACGGCAGATATCTCCCGCCCGAGCGCCAGGGCGAGAACCTCGCACTCGCCTGCATGGAGCCCTGGGACCCGCTGTTCGATGTCCCGGGCCTGGGCCTGCTCGGCCGCATCCAGGCGGAGCGACTGGATCGAGCCCCGCCGGACCTGTTCCTCGATGACGATGGCGTCGGGATGGCGCATCGCGATGGATGGCCTGGTCGCCTCGGAGAGCACCGATGCTGGCGCGTAAGCGATGAAGCCTCCTTCGGTGATGACGTCCAAAGCTTCGATCTTTGCCAGGTAGATCAGCGGCGCCGCGTCAAAGACGATGGACTGTCTGATATCGCTGTCGTCTACCACAGTCTAATGATAAGCTATCGGCGACGCCAGGGCTCCCTAACCTGCCGCTCGACTTGCACCTCTGGGTCGCTCATTGATTGACAAGCGTATGCGCCGGTGCAAGCCGGGCGAGCCATGCCAGCTAGCTGGTAAGCTGGCAGCCATGAAAGTGACCTTCACGTTGTCCGACGAAGCGCTATATCGAGCGGTGAAGGCCCGGGCCGCCGCCTCCGGGCGAACCGTCCGGGACGTCGTCGAGGAGGCGCTTGCCGCTTGGCTCGAGCGTGACGCTGACACCGAGGACGCCGCGGCCGCTCAGGAAGCGTTGCGTGAGTACGAGCGCGAGGGAGGCGTAGCGGCCGCTGACTACTTCGAGCACATCGCGGCCGAGCTTCGGGCGCAGTACGGCCCAAACCGTCCTTGAGCGAGACGCGTGTCCCTCCGGGACCGCGCTTTCGGGTCGACAACTCTCCGGCCGCGCAGCGAGATATCCACAGACTGGCCGCTCCCGACGCCGCCCGCCTCCGAGGGCCGATCCTGGCGCTTGCCTGGGAGCCTCGGCCACCGGGCGCACGAAAGCTTCGCGGATCCGACTTCTGGCGCATCCGACTCGGTGGCTTGAGGGTTGTCTACGCCATGGTTGAGGACAGGGCGCTCGTCATCATTCTCCGCGTCGCCCGCCGCGACGAGGCCACGTACCGTCGGCTCCGCTAGCGGTTCGGCGGCGAACTTCTCCAAGCTGTCCGGCGCCGACGCTCGGGCGGTCGCGCGGACAGGCCCATCGTGGATGGCCTGCCTCGTCGGACGACATGGTGGCGCAGACATCAGTACGCCTCGTCATGTGAGCCGAGGCTCACGAGAAGTGCCTCGTTCCCCTCCCAGCGGAACAGGACTCGAAGATCTGCATCGACGCTGAAGGCCCAGTAGCTCGCAAGCTCGCCCTTGAGTTTGTGCGTGCGAAGCAGCGGATCCTGCGGGTCGCGCGCGAAGCGACGTAGCGCCGCTGTGAGCATCGAGGCCTGGGGCTCCTTGAGCTTCTTCGCTCGCCGCTTGAAGGCGGACGACGCGATGAAGCGCACTCGCCGGTTCGCTTAGCTGTGCAGGTCGTCGAGGAGAGACTCGACATCCCCGTAATGGGTGGACTTGCCCGCGCCGTGCTCGGCTTCTGCGTCACGGACCTCGCGCAGAAACAGCTCGCGCCGCGTGGCTGCCAGCTCGGCCTGCTGAGCCTCGTACTGCTCGGCCCCGATCAGGTATGCAGCTCTCTCCGATCGCTGCAAAACCAAGGTTGGTTCATCGTCCTCGCGAAGGCTCTCGATGACTTCAGCAGCGCGTTGCCGAAGCTCCGTCACACCAATCGTCTTCATTCCCGACCACTGTACGGCTATCTGTACTTTTGTCAATCACAAAGCTGACCATGCCAGCCGAACTGAGCGGCTCTGGGGGTAGTGACCGGCCCCTCGTTGACAAATGCCTCCGGGCGCACGAACACTAGCCGCGGTGCCAGCAGCGCCCGCCGAGGGTCCGGGCCGCGGCACCGAGGAGGAGCAGATGCCCGCGATGCGTGCCCGCCCCGTTCCTGCCGCGCGCACGGCGGCTGCGAACACCCGTGATGACATGACTGTCATCAACAGCAGCAATGCCCGGTCAGGCCCGAGCCGGCCACGACTCGCGGCCGTTTCCCTGACGGTGGTCGCTCTACTGCTCGCAGCCTGCCAGCCGACGGCCCCGGCCACCAGCTCAGCGGGCGTGAGCTCGCCCTCGGTCGCAGGCTCAGCGCCCGCGGGCTCGGCCCCCGCCGGCTCGCCAGCTGCGGAGGGTCAGCTCAGCGTCTTCGGCGCCTTCGCGACGGAGATCGAGGAGCCCTGGGACGGCGTCATCCACGCGGCGCTCACCAAGGAGCAGGAGGCCGGCCGGATCACTTACGAATTCACGGACGCGATCGGCTATGCCGGCGACATGGAGCGGGTGCTCACGGAGATCGCCGAGCGCAACCAGCCCGACATCATCTTCGGTGACGCCTTCGGCAACGAGGAGGCAGTCCGCCGCGTGGCCGCCCTTTACCCCGACATCGCCTTCGTCTTCGGTTCGGGCGGCGGTCCGGCGGAGCCCAACGTCTCGGTCTTCGACAACTGGATCCACGAGCCGGCGTACCTGGCCGGCATGCTCAGCGGCGGACTTACCAAGTCGAACGTCATCGGTGTGGTCGGCGGCTACCCGGTCCCCGAGGTCAACCGCATCACGAACGCCTACATCGCGGGCGCCCAGAAGGTGAACCCCGACGTCGAAGCGAAGGTGACGTTCCTCAGTAGCTGGTTCAACCCGGCTGCTGCCAAAGAGGCCGCCCTGGCCCACATCGATGCCGGCGCGGACGTTCTCTATGCTGAGCGCTTCGGCGTCATCGAGGCTGCGGCGGAGAGCGACCTGCTGGCCGTCGGCAACATGTCGGACCAGCAGGACCTTGCGCCCGAGAACGTGATCACCAGCGTGACCTGGAACATGAAGCCCACGGTCGAGTATGTCATCGACCAGGTCATGGCCGGTGCCTACACAGCGCAGGACCTGAAAGACTTCAGCATGATGGCCAAGGGGGGCGCAGAACTCGCCGAGATCAATGCCGACGTGGCAGGCGGGATCCCGGAGGAGCTGGTCACACAGGTCGAAGAGGCCGAGGCACAGATCCGGTCGGGCGCGCTGCGCGTCGACATCAACGAGGCACAGCCGGCGGGCGCGGTCGTCAACGAGCCGGAGAGCTAAGCGGGCGGCGCGAGGCGCTCTAGCAGGCCATCGCAGGGCCAAGGCTTGGCACTGGCGCACGCCACGGCGCTGCCCGAACAGTCGGCTCCGACGCCGCTCGTCGAGCTGAGGGGCGTCACCAAGCGATTCGGCGAGCTGGTCGCGAACGACGCCGTCGACCTGACCCTCGAGGCCGGGGAGATCCACGCGCTCCTCGGGGAGAACGGCGCCGGCAAGACGACGCTCATGCGGGTGCTCTACGGGCTGACGGGCATCGACGCAGGGGAGATCCGCGTTCAGGGGCGGCCCGTGACGATCCGCTCACCGGCCGATGCGATCGCGCTGGGGATTGGCATGGTGACCCAGCATTTCGCGCTGGTCCTGCCGATGACCGTGGCGGAGAACCTGGCCCTTGGACGAGGCACGGGCGTGCGGCTCGACCTGGGATCCGCGGAGCGGCTGGCAGAGGAGAGCTCGGAGCGTATCGGCATCCGGGTCGATCCGCGGGCCCGGGTCGCGGATCTGTCCATCGGGGAGAGGCAGCGCGTCGAGATCCTCAAGGCCCTCTCGCGCGATTGCCGGCTCCTGATCCTTGACGAGCCGACGGCCGTGCTTGTCCCCCAGGAAGTGGAGGGGCTGTTCGAGACGTTGCGGCGCCTCGCGGCTGACGGCATGGCGGTCGTCTTCATCA
>JACDFU010000159.1 GCA_013815585.1 Chloroflexota bacterium | reverse complement strand
GTCGTAGTCCGCGGAAACAAAATCACCCGCGCGCGCCGCCGTGTCGACCCGCACACCCGGACCGGAAGGCATCGCCCATCGGCCGATCCGCCCGGGAGCGGGCACGAAGTCTCTGCCCGGGTCCTCCGCTGAAAGGCGGACCTCGATGGCATGGCGCTCCGGGACCGTCGCCCGCTCCGCTGCCCGCATCGCTTCGAGCGACAGCGGTCTGCCCGCGGCCAGGCCGATCTGCTCGCGGACGAGGTCGACGTCGGCGACGAGCTCCGTGACGCCATGCTCGACCTGGAGCCTGGCGTTGACCTCCAGGAACCAGAAGCGGCCGCTCGCGTCCAGCAGGAACTCCGCCGTTGCGGCGTTGTGGAGCCCGGCCGCCTCGCCGACGCGAACAGCCAGCTCATGAAGCTCACGCCGTTGGGCGGTGTCCAGTCCCGGAGCGGGGCCCTCTTCGACCAGCTTCTGGTGGCGCCGTTGGACGGAGCAGTCGCGCTCGCCGACCGCGATCACGCGCCCATCGCGCTCCCCGAGCAGCTGAACCTCTATGTGGCGCGCCGGGCGAATCTCGCGCTCGAGGTACATGGAACCGTCGCCGAAGGCCGAGGCCGCCTCGGCCGAACCCGCGTCAACGGCAGCCGCCAGCTCGCGGGCCTCCTCGACTCGGCGCATCCCCCGGCCGCCGCCGCCGGCTGCGGCCTTGACCAGCAGCGGGTAGCCGACGCGATCGGCGTCCATCTGCAGATCTACGGCTGCGCCGGGGAGGAGCCGAGCGGGATCGAGCGTGCCCGGGACGACCGGAACCCCAACGGACTGCGCGAGCCGCCGAGCCGCCAGCTTGTCGCCCACCGCTTCGATCACTCGGGCGTCCGGGCCGACCCAGGTGATCCCGGCGCGCTGCACCGCGGCCGCGAACGATGCCCGCTCGGCCAGGAAGCCGTAGCCGGGATGGAGCGCATCGGCCCCGGTGGTCAGCGCCGCGTCGAGCACCGCCTCCGCCCGCAGGTAGCTCTGGTCGGCGGGCGCCGGGCCGATCCGGACGGCCATGTCCGCGATGTCCACGTGCGCCGCGTCGGCGTCCGCATCCGAGTAGACGGCGACGGTCTCGATGCCCATCTCGCGGCAGGCGCGCATCACGCGCACCGCGATCTCACCGCGGTTGGCGACGAGGAGGCGGCCAAACGGGGGGCGGTCGTCTTTGTGCAAAGACGCCCCGGCCGGTAATGCAGCCTGAGCGTCGTTCACAGCGGAATGTTGCCGTGCTTCTTAGGCGGATTGGTGTCCCGCTTCGTGGCCAGCATCCCCAGCGCGGCGATGAGACGGGGCCGCGTCTCGCGCGGCAGGATCACGTCGTCGACGTAGCCCCGGCCAGCGGCCACCCAGGGGTTGGCGAACTCGCGCTCGTACTCCTCGACGAGACGCGCCCGCTCCGCCGCGGGGTCGTCGGCCGCAGCCAGGCGATCCCGGTACAGGATGTTGACAGCGCCCTCGGCGCCCATCACGGCAATCTCGGCGGTCGGCCAGGCGAAGTTCATGTCGCCGCGCACATGCTTGCTGCTCATGACGTCATAGGCCCCGCCGTACGCCTTGCGGGTGATGACCGTCACCTTGGGCACGGTGGCTTCGCAGTACGCGAACAGGAGCTTGGCCCCGTGGCGGATGATGCCGCCGTGTTCCTGGCCGACGCCGGGCAGGAATCCCGGCACGTCCACGAACGTCACCAACGGCACGTTGAAGCAATCGCACGTCCGGACGAATCGGGCCGCCTTGGTCGACGCGTCGATGTCGAGCGCGCCGGCCAGCACCGCCGGCTGCTGGGCGACGATCCCCACGGCCCGCCCACCCAGCCGACCGAATCCACAGATGATGTTCCCGGCCCAGCCGGGCTGGATCTCGAGGAACGCGCCATCGTCCAGCACGCGCCTCAGCACGTCGTGCATGTCATATGGCCGCCGCGGATCGTCCGGGACGAGGCTGTCGAGCGCCGCGTCCATGCGATCCGCGCTGTCCGCGGCCGCGACGACCGGCGGCGCTTCGAGGTTGTTCTGCGGCAGGAACGCGAGCAATCGGCGAACGGTGTCAAGGGCCTCGGCCTCATCGCCCGCCGCGAGATGCGCGACGCCCGACGTTGTCGTGTGGGTCCTCGCTCCGCCCAGCCGTTCAGCGCTCACGTCCTCGTGCGTCACGGCCTTCACCACGTTCGGCCCGGTCACGAACATGTAGCTCGTGCCCTCGACCATGATCGTGAAGTCCGTGATGGCCGGGCTGTACACGGCGCCGCCGGCGCAGGGACCCATCACCACTGACAGTTGCGGAACGACGCCGGACGCCATCGTGTTCCGCAGGAAGATGTCCGCATAGCCGCCGAGGGAAACCACACCCTCCTGAATCCGGGCGCCTCCGGAGTCGTTCAAGCCGACGATCGGCGCCCCAACCTTCATCGCGATGTCCATCACCTTGCAGATCTTCTGGGCGTACGCCTCTGACAGGGAGCCGCCGAACACGGTGAAGTCCTGACTGAAGACGAAGACCAGCCGTCCCTCGATCGTGCCGTGTCCCGTGACGACGCCATCCCCCAGGAAGCGCTCGCCATCCGAGCCTACGGCCGACGACCGGCTGGTGACGAACGCATCCAGCTCGACGAAGGATCCGGGGTCGAGCAGCAGATCGATCCTTTCCCGCGCCGTCAGCTTGCCGCGCGCGTGCTGCTGCTCGATCCGCGCCGGGCCACCGCCGAGGAGTGCTTCGGCCCGCATCGCCTCCAGCTGGCTGATGCGTTCGTCGTTGGTGGACGTCACCGGTCGCCTCCATGGTCTGTGTAGGGACACCGGCATGATAGAGGCGGTCGCAGCCGTCCACGGCAGAGCCTGATCTATCCACAGAAACGGTGAACAACTTCCCGAACGTGTGGATAACGGGGGTCCGCGGCGCAGAGCTGGCGGGTAGCATGGCGGAACCGCCCGTTCCGCCGCCGCACCAGCGGAGCCGGTCGGTCCGAGTGCATGCGAGGTGAAGCCCCGGTGACGAACGTGATCGCGATCGCGAATCAGAAGGGCGGGGTCGGCAAGACCACCACGGCGATCAACCTCGCCGGCGCCCTGGCCGAACAGGGGCACCGGGTCCTCTGCATCGACATGGATCCGCAGGCCAACCTGACCGCCGGGCTCGGCATCAATCTCAACACCGTCGAGCGGTCGATGGCCGATGTGCTGGCGGACGGCCGGGCGACCCTGGCCGACATTATCCGATCGACCGGGACCGAGGGCATCGACGTCGCGCCGGCCCACATCGACCTGGCCTCCACCGAGGGCGAGCTCTTCACCGCTTTCGGCCGGGAGCAGATCCTTCGCGATGCGCTGGAGGAGCACGTCGACAAGTACGACTACGCGCTCATCGATTGCCCGCCGAACCTGGGCCTGCTTACGGTCAACGGCCTGGTCGCTGCGGACGGCGTCATCATCCCCGTGCAGACCCAGTACTACGCCATGAAGGGACTGAACAACCTGGTCAAGGTCATCAACATGATCCGGTTGAAGCTCAACCGGAACCTGCGGATCCTGGGTCTGTTGCCCACCTTCTTCGACGGACGCACGAACCTCGCCAGGGACATGCTCGACGAGCTCCGGGTGATCGGCGATCACCACGTCTTCGGCAGCATCATCCGCACGACCGTCAAGCTCGGAGAGGCTCCACTCGTGGGCCGCCCGATCACGGCGTATGCCGGAACGTCGGACGCGGCCCGCACGTACCGCGAGCTAGCGCGTGAGGTGATCGACCTTGGCCAGGCCTGATTTCCGAGCCACAGCCGCCCGCCGACTGGCCGAGGACACCGAGCTCTCGCCTGCGATCGTCAGCCTGTTGTCGCCGGAATCCCCGACTCGCTCGATGGGCGTCCGGATGCTGCCGATCGACCGGATCGACTCGAACCCCGAGCAGCCGAGGCTGGCGTTCGACGAGGAGACGCTCCAGGAACTGTCCGCCTCGATCCGGGAGCACGGCGTTCTCCAGCCGATTCTCGTTCGGCCCATCGCGGGCAACCGCTATCAGCTGATCGCCGGCGAACGCCGCTGGCGAGCTTCGAAGACCGCCGGGCGCGAGACGATCCCGGCCCTGGTCGACGACATCGACGACGAGACTGCCCTGGAGATCTCGATCATCGAGAACCTCCAGCGCGAGGACCTCTCGCCGCTGGACGAGGCGGCGATGTACGACCGGATGATCCGCGACCACGGCTACAGCGTCCGCAAGCTCGCCCAGAAGCTCGGCAAGGACAAGGGCTACCTCGAGAACCGCCTTCGGCTGGCCGATGCTCCACCAGAAGTGCGCGAGCTCGTGTCTGTGCGCAAAGACACCTTGTCGCACGCCTATGAGCTGCTCAAGGTGGACGACCCCAAGAAGCGGAAGCGCCTGGCCGAGCAGGTCGCCCGGGGCGAGCTGTCGCTGGTCAAGCTCCGAGATCGGATCGAGGGACGCGGGGCCCGTTCGGCCACCGCGGACAGCGGGTCCGAGCGCGATGACGGCTGGGCCGAGGAGGCGCCGGTTGAGCCGAGCGAGGAGACACAGGCGGGCTGGGTGCCGGTCCACCCTCAGCCCGCGCCGACGGGCGACGAGTCCCTCGTGGCGGCGAAGCAGCAGCTGGCCGAAGCGGTCGAGGACATGATATCGGTGCTCCAGGCACCGGACGTCATGCGCTCGATCCCGGACACCGATCGGGCCAACCTGGCCAAGTACCTCACGATCGCGAAGCTGAAGCTCGAGAACGCCATCGCGGTCGTCCGGAGCGGTGACCGCCGCTGATCGGGCCAGGGGCGCGGCCCCTGGATCTGCGCCGTCCGGAGGTCAGGCGCGAGCGGCCAGAAGCAGCCAGCCCACGGCGAGGAGTGCGATGCCGACCGCTTCGAGCTCCCAACCCCGCTCCCGATGATCGGCGGCCCGAGCGCCGGCCAGCGCCACCCCCGCGCCGACCACGACCGCCGGCCCGGCGACGCCGACCAGCACAACGGCGTGCGGCACGCCCCTGGCCAGCAGGCTCGCAGAGGCGATGGCACCGACAGCCGCGTGCAGGACCAGGTGCACCCACCATGACCGACGGGGGCCGAGGATCAGCGCGACAGAGCTGACACCGGCGTCGCGATCGCGCTCCACATCCACCATCGCGTTGGCGATGGCCAGCGCCGCTCCGGCACAGAACGCGGCCGGCAGCAGGGTGCCGAACAGCGTCGGAACGGATCCCGTGGCCCCCACCCAGGCGTACACCGGCAGGAGCGGAATCCCGGCGGCGAAGGGCAGCCATGACCAAGCGGTTCCCTTCAACCGCAGGTCGTAGAGGAA
>JACDFU010000043.1 GCA_013815585.1 Chloroflexota bacterium | reverse complement strand
GCGCCGGGCGTCGAGCGCTGGCTCGAGGTCAGCTCGATCTCCAACTTCCGCGACTACCAGGCCCGCCGGATGAACATTCGCTGGCGGCCCGAGGCGGGCGCGAAGCCGGCGATCCTCCACACACTCAACGGCTCGGGCCTGGCCCTGGCCCGCACGGTGGCCGCGATCCTCGAAGTTCACCAGCAGCCTGACGGCTCGGTTGTCGTGCCAGAGGTCCTCCGGGCGCACCTGGGCCGGGAGGCGTTGACCGCGTGATCGTTCGGCGTGGTTCCACTGCTCCGCCGTCGCGATGGCGTCACACGACACGCATAACGTCCGGTTGCTCGAACCCGCCAGGAACCATGCCATGGACATGATCGGAGAACTGGAACGCTCGATTCTGCCGAGTCTTTGGCCGAATCGCGTGCCCATCGCGATCGCCCTGGCGCTGCTGGCGGTCGGCTTGATCGTGCTTGCGTGGCGCCGCCGCTGGGACCTGGCAGCTCGGCGAAGGCCCAGGCGCACGGCCGTGATCGTTGCACTCTTCCTCGCGATCGCGCTTCCTGCGGGCTGGATCCTTGCCTCGCCGCTGTTCATTCGGACCCAGCTGAACGAGGGGGTTCCCGTGGCGGCCGCGGGCTCCGTGACCGAGCTGGAACGGGCCGACCCGCTAACGGTGGGGCCGGTCGAACATACACCCGGTCAGCCCGAACCCTCCGCAGACGACCAGTCGTCGTCGTCCGCTGATGGCCAGGGGTCGGTGCTGGCTGCCGGAGCGTTCCAGGGCGCCGACGACTTCCATTTCGGCCGCGGGCGCGCGCTGCTGATCGAGGTCGAGCCGGGCCGCCAGGTCCTGCGTTTCGAGGACTTCGCGGTCCAGAACGGGCCTGACCTCTTCGTCTACCTGTCCACCGATCCAGACGGGTACAGTGAGGACGGTCTGGAACTTGGCCGGCTCCGGGCGACCGACGGAAACGTAAACTACGACGTCCCCGCCGGGACCGACGTCTCCCGCTTCCGCAGCGCCGTCATCTGGTGCCGCCAATTCGGTGTCCTGTTCGCGACAGCCACCTTCGGACAGTCCAGCTAGGCGGCTCCACCGGCTGTCCGGTATGCGCCGTGGACGGCCTCGCCGCCCGGGCGCGAACAGGGGCGCCGCTACACTTGGCCGCCGGAGAGGTGGCCGAGTGGTTGAAGGCGGCGGTCTTGAAAACCGCAGGGTTAACGCCCCGGGGGTTCGAATCCCTCCCTCTCCGCCACACGAAACGTAACCCCCCAGGGCATCTCAGCGGTTAGCAGCCAGCCGGTTGACGGCTAGGATGACGGCTAGAGCAGTCGTATACTCCGTCCTCCCCGCCCGGCTGGGGACGCCTCGGAAGTGTGCAAGACGATTGCGGTCTCTGGCGAGCCGACGGACGCCGCCCAGGAGCGCATCGACATGATCAGTCCTCGCGACTCGGTCACTGGCGCTCGCCTTTGGTCGGGTCACAGCTCGGATGATGGCACGACGGCGGGGGCGGACTACTAATAGACCGTCTGTGCCACGCTCCGCGCTGATGGCCAGCGGGTGAGGGTTGCCCTTTTAGGGAGTCGCGAAAGTCGCGAAACTCCGTGCGTGGGCTGCCGCCCAAATCGGGCTTCGGATCCACTGGCAGGGATGGCGCCCGACCGTGCATGATCCGGAGCGTGGGGCGTGATCTTCCTGGCGGCACCGTCACCTTCCTGTTCACCGACGTGGAGGGCTCGACCAGGCTCCTGCACGCCCTGGGCGCCGAGGGATATGCCGAGGCGCTGGCCGCGCACCGCCGCACCCTGCGCGAGGCCTTCGCCCGCCACGGCGGAGTCGAGGTCGACACCCAGGGGGATGCCTTCTTCGTGGCCTTCCCGACCGCCCCCGGCGCGCTGGCCGCGGCGACCGAGGCCACCGCGGCGCTGAGCGGCGGCCCGATCAAGGTCCGCATCGGCCTCCACACCGGGAGCCCGATCGTCACCGATGAGGGCTACATCGGTCCTGACGTGCACAAAGGCGCCCGCATCGCGGCCGCCGGCCACGGTGGCCAGATCCTGGTCAGTGCGGCCACCGCCCAACTGGTCGACGGCGCAACCCTGCGCGACCTTGGCCTCCATCGGCTCAAGGACCTCACCGCTCCGGAGCGCATCTACCAGCTCGGCGGCGAGGACCACCCGCCGCTCAAGACCCTGCACCAGACCAACCTGCCCATCCCGGCCACGCCGTTCCTGGGTCGCGAGTCGGAAGTGGCGGAGATCGTTGGCCACCTCGCGCGCGACGACGTGCGGCTGTTGACTCTCACCGGCCCGGGGGGCACCGGCAAGACGCGCCTCGCGCTGCAGGCCGCCGCCTCAGCCGCCGACGCCTACGCGGGCGGCGTGTGGTGGGTGCCACTCGCGCCGCTGCGTGACCCGCAGCTCGTGCTCGAAACCGCCGCCAGCGCACTGGGCGCCGGCGGCGACCTGGCCGAGTACATCGGCGACAAGGAGCTGCTGCTGCTGCTCGACAACTTCGAGCACCTGGTCGAGGCCGCCGCCGACCTTGGCCCGCTCTTGGCGCGCTGCCCGAAGCTGTCGCTGATGGTGACCAGCCGCGAGCCTCTGCATCTCGACGGCGAATGGGAATACGCCGTCGACCCGCTGCGCCGCACCGAGGCGGTCGAGCTGTTCCTGACGCGGGCCGTCGCCGTGCGTCGCGATTTCACCGCCAACGGCGAGGTGGCCGAGATCTGCGAGCGCCTCGACAACCTGCCGCTGGCCATCGAGCTGGCCGCGGCGCGCGTCAAGCTGCTCAGCCCGCGAGTCCTCCTGGAGCGGCTCGAGCAGCGACTGCCGCTCCTTTCCGGGGGCTCCCGCGACGCCCCCGATCGGCAGCGCACCCTGCGCGCCACGATCGAGTGGAGCCACGAGCTGCTGACGCCCGATGAGCAGCGTCTCTTCGCGCGCCTGGCCGTCTTCCGAGGCGGCTGCACCCTCGAGACGGCCGAGGCGGTCGTCGAAGCAGATCTCGATACGCTGCAATCCCTGGTCGACAAGAGCCTCGTGCGCGTCCGCGCCGACTCGGGGCGGTTCTGGATGCTGGAGACGATCCGCGAGTTCGCCGTCGAGCGCCTCGAGGCCTCCGGCGAGGCCGACGAGGTCCGCCGCCGCCACGCCGACCACTTCCTTGCTCTGGCAGAGGAGGCGGAGCCGCACGTTCACCACGACTCGCTGGAATGGCTGGATCGCCTGCAGGCCGAGCACGACAACCTGCGCGGGGCGCTCGACCACATGGAGGCACAGGGAGACGGAGCCGGGGTCATCCGCCTGGCCGGTGCGCTGTGGCGGTTCTGGTACCAGAAGAGTCACTTCATCGAAGGCCGGCGGCGGCTCGAGACGGCACTCCACAGCGACGACCGCCCGATCGACGCTCGCGCGAAGGCCCTCCACGGAGCAAGCGTGATGACGCTGACTCTCGGCGACACGTCCAGCTCGCGCCTCTACGCCGAGCAGGCGCTGGCCCTGGAAGAGACCCTGGGCAACCGCTGGGGCGTCGCGTACGCGGGCATGATGCTCGGCAACAACCTCGCCGAGGCCCCCGACGTGAGCCGCGACCTGGCCGCCGCCCGCGACCGCCTGCAGGAGAGCGCGCGCCTCTTCGAGGAGATCGGTGACCAGCACTACGCCCTCATCTCGCGCCACAACCAGGCCTGGATCACAGGGGACCTGGGCGACCGGGACGGTGAGCGGAGGCTGCACGAGGAGAGCCTGGCGAAGGCGCGTTCGCTCGGCAACCAGGGCATCGAGGCGGAGGCACTGGCGCAGCTCGGCATGCTCGCCCGTGACGACGGTCGGCTCGAGGATGCCGCGGCAATGATCCGGCAGGCCATTCGCCTCGATCACCAGCGCGGCATGGTGCTCAACATCGCGACGGACATTGGCCGCCTTGCATCCGTCCTGGTGCGGTTCGACCAGCCCGAGCGCGCGGCAACGCTCGTCGCGAGCTCGGAGGCCCTGACCGGCGGGCTCGGTGTCGATGTCGCCTGGTGGGCCGACGAGAGGAACATCGAAACGATGGAGCTGGCGACGGCGAAGCTTCCCCAGACCGTGCTGGACAATGCGCTCGCTGCGGGACGGAGGCTCACCGTGGACGAGGCCGTGGCGCTCGCGCTCGAGGATGCGGAGCCCTGACCGACCTCCGCCGTTCGCGCCACGTGATCATCAGGATCTTGCCGGACAGGGTCTCGATGACCTCGTCGGCCGTCGGGGTCAATGGGGGTCAGGTAGCGCCCTCGCAGGCTGTCGAGCCCGGCCCGGCTGGCGTAAAACAAACGGTTTGACCACCAGATCGACGAACAGCCCTGCCGTGGCGATGACGAGATGATCGATGTTCCCGCGTGTGCCCGGCACGCTGCGATCGTGGAGGACCCGGACACCATCGACCTGCGCCAGAGCCTTGGCGAGATCCTGCTCGCCCTGCGAGCCCCGGGCCCACGCACGAAGTGACTGCGGCTCGTCGGTCAGCGCGAGGATCACGCCCCCGAGTCGTCGACCGAACCGGTCCTTGACTCTTGCCTCGCGGTCGGTCACCCGCCGCTCGAATTCGCGTCTCGCCGAAAAGCCGGGAACGCCGGCATCGATCGGCGCGCCGGTGCCTTCCTCTTGATCAGCTGGGCAGGCGAGACACCGCACCGTTCTGAGCTGGTCGTCGTAGAGCGCATCGGTGCGAATCGGGAGCACCACGCCGCAGAGAACGCAGCGACCCTCATACCTCAGGCGGAGGCGCCTGAGGGCCGGCTGTTCGGCAGCTGAATCGCCCTGCATCATGGCGAGTCTAGACACGTGAATCCGGCCCGGACGCGGCATCGGGTGACACGGACGTGCGGTGAGGCAATCGTGCTTCTATGTCAACCCGACGTTCACACTTCGCGATCGCCCTCAGCGGGCACTTATTACGCTGCGGCAGGCCGGTGTACTCTTCAGCAAGCCATGCAGGCGCGTCCGAGCGCGGCGTGGCCCCTATCGAGAGTGCCCGAGAGCCCTGGCTCTGTGACGGCACGGCAACCGGCCTACCTGGCCCCCTAAACGGGCAGTGGGCATCGGTGCCCCATCCAGGCTCTGGCCCACACGGGCCGGAAAGATAGGAGAGCCGACGATGCCTCCCGATCCTTCCTGGGCTCCTAACACGAGCAAGATCGACAACCTGAGTCCCGAGGAGGTCGAGGAACTGCTGCGCTCGTGGCGGGAGGCTGTTGCCGAGGGCGAGCGGTTGGATGCCGAGGGCAAGGTGGAGGGGGGGATCACGATCCACGCCCCGGCGCCGAGGCCGCCCGCCACCGAGGTCGAATGCCCGGCGTGCCGGACCGTGATGGTCCCTCTGCCCGTGGTCTATGGCTACCCGGGCGACGACCGGCTCCTCAGCGACCCGAGCGTCATCGTCGGCGGCTGCTGCGTGGGACCCGGTATCAGTGACGCGACGCACCATTGCCGCGCGTGCGCCGGCCGCTTCGCGGACCGCCTCCGCCGCGCCCCACACCCGGGCGACGCGCTCGTGTCGGCCCATCTCACTTTCGACGGCGGCAACGAGGAACAGGAGCCATGCCATCGCGGGGCGATTGCCGGCGGCCGCCATGAGATCGAGGCCCCGCAGGTAATACGCTCGGCCGCGCGCTTTGTCGCCCGAGAATCGGTGGCCGTTGGCCAGACCGATCAGCGATTCGTTCAGCTCCCATCGCTCACCGAGCGTCTCGAAGAGCGCCACCGATTGCTCGAAGAGGGGGATGGCGCCTCGGGGATCCTTGCGGGCGATGCCTCTTGCCAGGCCCAGCGCCCGATATGCGCGTGCGCTCCCGCGCCGATCGTCCAACCGTTCCGCAAGCGTCAGGCTCTGACGGAGCAGGTTCTCCGCCCGGTCGAGGTCCTTCAGATTGCCCTGAATCCCGCTCCACACCAGTGCGAAGCCCAGGTCGTACAGTGCCCGGACCCGGTCGGTCGTCTCGTCGTCGGCGGGAAAGAGTGCGAACCCTTCCTCGTAGTGACGACGGGTAGCCACGAAGTCGCCGTCCCACCAGGCAAGCCCCCCGGCGGCCGACAGCGCTCTTGCTCGCGTTTCCCGCGACGAACCTGGCAGCGCGAGGACCTGGTCGAGCGACTTGCGGCCCTCCCAGAGCGGGCCGCGTTGGTGCCAGAAGCGCCACAATGCGGCGGCCATCCTCAGGCCCAGATCGGCTTCGCCGCTCTCGATCGCCCAGTCGATGGCACGACGCAGATTCGGCAGCTCCACCTCACAGCGGTCGAGCCATGATGCCTGCTCCATCCGCGTGAGGTGCGGTTCGGCCGCCTCGGCAAAGACACGTAGAAGGCGGCCTGGCGCCGCTGGGTGGCATCGGCGTCGAAGTCGGTCCGGAGCCGCTCACCGGCGTAGTCCCGGATCGTTTCGAGCATCCTGAAACGCGGCTCCGCATCCCCGTCGGTCTGGCGCAGCAGGCTCTTGCTCACGAGCGCGGCGATCCCGTCCAGGACCGCGATCCCAAGGTCGCCAGGGTCTGCGACGCCCGACGCCGCGTCGAGCGAGAAGCCACCGGGGAACCCGGCGAGGCGGGTGAAGAGCCGTCGCTCGGGCCCATCGAGCAGCTCGTAGCTCCAGTCGATCGCGGCTCGCATCGTGCGCTGTCGCGCCGGCCGCCCTCGCGTCGCCGCCGGCATCAATGGCTGGTGGGCCTCGAGCCGGGACAGGATGGCCGCCGGCGTCAGCACCCGGACCTGGCTGGCAGCGAGCTCGATCGCCAGCGGCAGGCCGTCGAGCCGGGCGATGATCCCGGCGACGGCGATGGCCTGGTCTGTCGTGAGCTCAAATCCTGGCTTCACATCCCTGGCTCGATCCACGAACAGCGCGACCGCCGGGCTCGCCGAAATGAGTTCCGCCGATGCGTCCGCAGGCACGTCAAACGGGGGCAGCTCGAGCTCCTGCTCGCCGTAAATGCCGAGCGGGCTGCGGCTGGTGGCCAGGAAGCGGATCCGGGGAGCGGCGACCAGCAGCTCCTCGACCACATGGGCCGCCTCCACCACCTGCTCGAAGTTGTCGACGAGCAGCAGCGCCTCGCGGTCGCGCAGGTACGCTCTGGCGGCGTGCAGCGCATCGCCGCCGGGATCGACGCCGAGGCGTAGCGCTTGCGTGATCGCCAGCGGCACGAGGCCCGGGTCTCGGAGTGCCGACAGGTCGACGAAGAAGGCACCGTCCGGCTGGCCGTCGCGAAGCACTTCGGCCGCTTTGAGCGCGAGCCGAGTCTTCCCGGTTCCGCCGGCGCCCGTCAGGCTGACCAGGCGGTGGGCGCGCACCATGGTCGACGAGCTGAGCCAGCTCGCGCTCCCGGCCGACGAAGCCGGTCAGGGGGCGCGGCAGGTTCCCAGGTCTCGCGTCGAGCGTCCTGAGGTCCGGGAAGTCGCCAGGGAGTCCGTCGATCCCTAGCTGCCAAATCCGCACCGGCTGCTCGAGGTCCTTCAGCCGATGCTGGCCGAGGTCGCGCAGGTGGGTATCGCTCGGCAGCGCCTCGGCGACGAGCGCCCGCGTCGCGTCGGACAGCAGAACCTGGCCGCCGTGACCGGCGGCCGCGATCCGAGCGGAACGATGGACGTCGAGCCCGACGTAGTTGTCACCGCCCAGGCGGGCCACGCCGGTGTGCAGGCCGATTCGGACGCGCACCGACGCATCGTTCGGCCACGCGGTGCGCGCCAGTTCATGCTGAGCCATGCTCGCCGCCGCGACGGCATCGGGCGCGGAGGGGAAGACGGCGAAGAAGGCGTCGCCCTCGGTGCTCACTTCCGTCCCGCCGTTGGTTGCGATCGCGATCCGAAGGATCTCGGCATGGCGCTCGAGGAGAGTCACGTAGGCCTCGCCGAGGAGCGTCAGGAGGGCCGTGGAGCTCTCGATGTCGGTGAACAGAAAGGTGACCGTGCCGGTCGGCAGCGCCGACCTGCGCTCAAGTGGCATCGGACGCCATACCTCCTAGCTGCGCGTCTCAGGCCAGTGTGACATTGCTCCATGCAGGCATCGCTGTGGTCGCCCTGCGGGCCCAGCGCGCCCAGCAGAACGGAGTGGCGCCCCGCGTCGTGATGGAGCAGATGGGGCACTCGACCATCGCCATGTCGATGAACACGTACAGCCACGTGATCCCCGCGCTCCAACGCGAGGCAGCCGAGCGGCTGGATACGCTTCTCACCGGCTCCTAGGGCCGAGCCCGCCCGGACCAGTTGACGGCTACATTGACCTCTAAGCCGGTGGACAATGACGACATATGGCGGACGAGGTGGGACAGGTCAAGCACGGAACGGACCGCGGTGGACCCCGCCGGACGCTCCCGGGCGACCTTATACACCGCCGGTCCCTGGTTCGATCCAGGCTCCCCTACCAGCACTCCGAGCCCCAGCGTCCCTTCTGGACTGGCAGAACTTTGAGCGAGGCACCCTGAATGACCAAGGCACGACGGGGTCTACAGCTTGCGCGGGCCTTCTACGCGATCGCCGGTGGCATAGCGCTGGTCGGGGGCGCGCTGACGGTATTCAGCTCCGCGTCGGCGGCCGCCCAAGGTTGCGAACTCGTCTTCAGTCAGAGCGACATTGTTACACCGCCCGATACGGGGCCCATCCCCGATCAACCTGCCTGTCAGCAGTACGTCCAGCTCTTGGAGCCCGCCGCCGCATTTCTTCTTGCCGTTGTCCTGCTGCTTACGGTCATTAGGCTCGGACGGGATCCGGGTCACTGGGGACCTATCGTCCCGGCCGGCGTCGTCGCGGGTTTCGTGGCAGGCCTCGCACCGCTCGCGTTCATCTCGTGGGCCACATCGTTCTATCGGTTCGCGCTCGGCCCCGTCGAGCTACTCATTGCTGGATGTCCGCTACTGCTTGCCCTACTGAGCGCCGTTGCGGTGTGGCGGTCCAGTCGGGACAGCCGACCACTTACGGAGCCTCCGCGGGTTCTCAAGCCGTCATAAGCAGAGGGTCTGCGAGGCTCGCCTAGCATTCGAACGACGGGCGCGCGACGTAGGTTCGTCCCATCCCGCCCGCGTACTGATGCAGGAGTTGACGGCATCCCCGGTGAGCGCACGAACAGCTTCCCTGGCATCGACATCGCAAAGCGCGGGTGGTTTCGGCGGCTCTGCTGCCTCCTTGGCCTGCGGGGCAGGCGAGTGTTGACCGCTACATTGACGGCTTAGCCGGTGGACAATGACGACATCTGGCGGACGAGGTGGGACATGTTACGCACGGAACGGACCGCGGTGGATGGCCCCGGACGCTCCGGGCCGAACTTGAAAACCGCAGGGTTAACGCCCCGGGGGTTCGAATCCCTCCCTCTCCGCCAAGGCTGCTTCTGACAGCGCTCACGCAGGGGAGGCTGAACCGATGGCCGCAGGAAACAGCAAGCGCAAGGACCGGACAAAGGCCGACGGGACAAAGGCCGACGGTACATCGGCGGCCCGCACCAAGGGCGACTCCACCAAGGTCGACCGCATCAAGGTGGCCCGTACCAAGGCGCAGCGAGCCAAGGGCGGCCCTTCGACCGATGGGGTGGCGGATCGCGGGGCCGTATCGAGCCGTGCCACCGTGGTGGCCGAGCAGGTGGACGACGCCGGGCCGGCCGCCACGACCAAGCTCAAGAAGAAGGTCTACGAAGAGGAGTTGGCCCGCCTGCAGCAGGAGCTGATCAAGCTTCAGGACTGGGTCAAGGCGAAGGGCCTGCGAGTGGTGGTGATCTTCGAAGGCCGGGATGCCGCGGGCAAGGGCGGCGTGATCAAACGGATCACAGCCAGCCTGAACCCACGCATCTGCCGCGTGGTCGCGCTTCCGGCGCCGACCGAGCGCGAGAAGGGTCAGTGGTATTTCCAGCGCTACGTCGCACAGTTGCCGGCGGCCGGGGAGATGGTGCTGCTCGATCGAAGCTGGTACAACCGCGCCGGCGTCGAGCGGGTCATGGGCTTCTGCACCAACCAGGAGTACCGCGAGTTCATGCGGGCCTGCCCCGAGTTCGAACAGATGCTGATTCGCTCGGGGACGATCCTCATCAAGTACTGGTTCTCCGTCAGCGACGAGGAGCAGGAGCGGCGTTTCCAGGCACGCATCAACGACCCGACCAAACGCTGGAAGCTGAGCCCGATGGATCTGCAGGCGCGCTCGCGCTGGGTCGACTTCTCCAAGGCCAAGGACGAGATGTTCAGGCACACCGACATCGACGAGTCGCCCTGGTACGTGGTCGAGTCCGACGACAAGCGCCGGGCGCACCTCAACACGATCACGCACCTCCTGAGCAAGATCCCCTACAAGGAAGTTCCTTCCCAGAAGCTCAAGCTGCCGCCTCGCCAGAAGGACACCGGCTATGTACGGCCCCCGATGAAGGAACAGCGGTTCATCCCCAACGTCTACTGATCCGCTGCGCCGGCTTCGAGCGATCCCGGCTGGCTAGCTCCCCAGGCGGGCCACTCGGCCTGCCGCCGTGAGCACCCCCCTAGCGACCGCCGGTGAGACCCTGGAGATCGCATCGAGCGTTGAAGCCAGCTCCTCTTCGGGTAGCGAGCCCAGCAACCGCAGCAGCCGGTCGAGGCTCTCGTCGGGAAGCCGGGCCAGCACCGCGAAGCCACGGGCGATCTCCGCGGTTTCGGCACGCGCGATGAGCCCCACCGCCCGATCGAAAAGTTGCAGGAAGCCGGCCAGGTCCATCAACCAGTCGCGCAGTCGCGCGACCTCCGGGTCCGCTGGGTCGGCTGCCGCCACCCGTTCTGCGCTGCCCAGGCAAGCCTGGATGCGGGGCAGGATGGGGTCCGTCTCGCGCGCCTTGCGTTGTTCCGCAACGCGCTGAAACCAGACCCAGTAGTCGCCGACAGCGGCATAGGCGGTCGCGCTGGGACCTCGCCGGCCGCTGCGCAGCTGGTCCGCCACCCGTTCGACCAGACCCCAGGCCTCGCACTCAGCGACCGCGATGCTGGCGGCCCGATGGCTGAGGCCAAGCGCGACCCGTACATCGCGTTCGGTCAGCGGCTCTCCGGATGCCAGGAAGTAACCGTGGACGCGGGCGAGCGACGGCTGGACACCCCAGGCGGGACCCATCTCGCCCCATGCCTCTGCAAACGCGAGGCGGATCTTCTCTGCGGCTGAGGAGGCTGGGCGAGCCGGCTCGGTAGCCGGGGGAGGGGAGGCAGTCATCGCGCTACCGCACGATAGCAGGAGCGATCTGGCGGCATTGACGGGCGCCCGGAAGGCTCCTAGACTCGCCGCTCACAATTGCATAAGGCGATGATCGGAACGAGTACCCGACGGCGCTGACAGCAGCGCCACCTGGCGGAGAGAGCCGGCGGCTGGTGAGAGCCGGAGCAGGAACGGCGGGGAATGGACCCGTGAGCCCCGGAGAAGAGAGAGCGGCGCGATTGGCTGACCGATCGCCCGAACGCGGGTGGCACCGCGGAAGGCACTGACCTTTCGTCCCGACCGACGGAAGGTCTTTTGTTTGTCCGGCGCCAGCCAGCCGGCCTTGAGGGAGTCGCACCGTACCGATGTCACTCACCAGCCCGCTCAGTCTTGCCCAGGCGCAGCGGCTCTCGCCCGGCGTCGACACGATCCTTCTGCGGGCGAGCCGGGAAGCAGATCTCGAGACGCCGGTGGGAGCGCTGCTCCGCCTCGACGACGGCGGCCCCTGCTACCTGCTCGAATCGGTCGAAGGGGGCGAGCGGTTGGGGCGCTACTCCTTCCTCGGCGTCGGGCCGCGGCGGACGCTCATCATCCGCGGCGGACAGGCCACCACCGTGACGCGACCGGTCACGGTGGATGCCTACGCTCGTGACCTGCCCAGCGCCGTTGCGGCGGCCCCCGATCCGCTCGGCGCTCTGCGCGGTTTCCTGCCGCGACGCCGGGTCTCTCCGCTGCCGGAGATGCCGCGCTTCACCGGGGGTGCCGTCGGCGCGCTCGCCTATGACGCGGTCTCGGCGTTCGAACCCGTCCAGCTCCCCGCTGCGGACCCGGTGGGCGTCCCGCTGGCCGCCTATCTCGAGACCGACCTGGTGCTCGTCTTCGACCATCTGACCCAGACGCTCAGTGCGATCGCTTCGCTCCACACAGACGCACCGGACCTGGAGGGTCGCTATCGGATCGCGGAGCGGGCCGTCTTCGAGGCGCTGGACCGTGCGGCCGCTCCGTTCTCACCGGTGGCCACGGCCGGGGCCGGAAACGGCGCCCGACCGGCACCGCCCGACGCACTGCAGACGAGCCTGGGCAAGGCGGCCTACGAGGCGGCCGTGGTGGCGGCGAAGGAGGCGATCGCGTCGGGCGAGGCGATCCAGATCGTTCTGGCGCGTCGTCAGAGCCTGCCGCTGCCGATGACAGCTGACGGGCATAAGGTCGACGGCATCGCGCTCTACCGCGCGCTGCGACGAATCAACCCCAGTCCGTACCTGTTCTTCCTGAGAACCGACCAATTCGAGGTCGTTGGAGCGAGCCCCGAGCTGCTGCTCCAGGTCCAGGGAGATCGGCTGGTCACGCATCCCATCGCCGGAACCCGGCCCCGCGGCGGCTCGGACGACGACGACGAGCTCATCGCCGAGGAGCTGCAGCGCGATCCCAAGGAACGGGCAGAGCACGTCATGCTGGTCGATCTGGGGCGCAACGACCTGGGCCGGGTCGCTCGTCCCGGCAGCGTTGCGGTCACCAGATACATGGAGGTGGAGCGGTACAGCCACGTGCTGCACCTGGTCAGCCACGTCGAGGCACGGCTTCGCCGAGATGCTGACGCGCTCGACGCGCTTCGTGCCGTCTTCCCCGCGGGAACGCTCTCGGGCGCGCCGAAGGTGCGCGCGATGCAGTTGATCGCCTCACTCGAGGGCGAGCGCCGCGGCCTGTACGGCGGCGCAGTCGGTTACCTCGGGTACGACGGAAACCTCGACACGGCCATCACGATCCGAAGCGCCGTCCTGCGCGACGGCATGGCCCATCTCCACGCCGGGGCCGGGATCGTGGCCGGCAGCGTGCCGGAAAAGGAATTCGAGGAAACGGAGCACAAGGCCGCCGCGATGCGGCGGGCGCTGGAGATGGCCGCCACGGCCTCGGCGGTGATTCGCACGGAGCCGCGACCGGCACACCCAACAGGGGTCGGGTGATGATCCTGGTCATCGACAACTACGACAGCTTCACCTTCAACCTCGTGCAGGCCCTGGAGGCGGCCGGGGCGCGGCTGCGCGTCGTTCGGAACGACCGTGTTGACGTCGATGAGCTGCGGCGCCTCAGCGACGAAGGCGGCACGGAGATGGGGAGCAATGGCGGCGGGGCCGAGCCGCTCCGCGGCATCGTAATCTCGCCAGGTCCTGGCAATCCGGGCAAGGCGGGAGTCTCGGTCGGGGCGGTGGAGGTCGCGGCCGAGCGTGGCGTGCCGCTCCTGGGCGTCTGTCTCGGACATCAGTGCCTGGGCGCCGCCTTCGGCGCGGGGATCGTCCGGGCGCCGACACTCGTGCATGGTGAGGCGAGCGAGGTGAATCATGAGGGCGCCGGGCTTCTCGACGGGCTGCCCTCGCCGTTCCCCGCGGCTCGCTATCACTCGCTCTGCGTCGACGAAGCCAGCCTTCCCGATGAGCTCGAGATCACCGCCCGGACTGACGACGGCGTGATCATGGCCATGCGGCATCGGGAGCTGCCACTCGAGGGGGTGCAGTTCCATCCGGAGTCGGTCCTGACACCCGACGGCCCGCACCTGCTTGCGAACTTTCTGCGCCGCATCGGCGAAGGTGAGCCGGACGCGCTCGAAGGCTCGGCGAACGGCCGCTTCCGGGGGACACCGCCGCTTGGAGCTGCCCGCCGCCATGACCTGGTGGCGCCGGCCGTCGGCGCCGGGGTCCCGGCACGATGAGCGAGCGCGTGAGGGCCGCGCTGGCCACGGTGGTAGAGGGTGGGACGCTCAGCCAGACCGAAGCTCGGGCCGCCATGACCTCGGTAATGGAGGGGGAGGCCACGCCTGCGCAGCTCGGCGCGTTGCTGGCGGCGCTCCGCGTCCGGGGCGAGACGGTCGACGAGCTGGCGGGGTTTGCCAGCGCCATGCGCGAGCACGCCGTCCGGGTCGACGCGCCACCTGACACCGTGGATACCTGCGGTACCGGGGGCGACGGGCGCGGGACCTTCAACATCTCGACCGCCGCCGCGATCGTGGTGGCCGCGGCCGGTGTGCCGGTGGCCAAGCACGGCAGCCGGGCGATCACCTCGGTCTCCGGGAGCTCGGACGCCATCGACGCGCTGGGACTGACGGTGGAGCTCAGTCCGACAGAGGCCGCCGATTCGCTTCGCGAGGACGGCTTTGCCTTCCTCTTCGCGCCGAACTACCACCCCGCCATGCGGCACGCCATGGGCGTGCGCCGCGAGCTCGGCGTTCGAACCGCGTTCAACCTGCTGGGCCCGCTGACCAACCCGGCCGGGACGAAGCGGCAGCTGCTGGGGGTGGCCGATCCAACGTCGGCGGCGCGGCTGGCCTCGGTCCTCCACGCGCTTGGAATGGAGCGCGCCTTCGTGGTGCATGGCGACCGGCTCGACGAGCTGCCGCTCGACGGGAGCGGCGTCCTCTACGACGTGAGTCCCAAGGGTGTGCGCCAGCGCGTTGTCACGCCTCGGGAGATCGGCCTGCGGCGCGCGGCCACGGAGCAGCTGGGCGGTGGCTCGCCCGCTGAGAACGCGGCGATCATCGAAGGCGTCCTGGCCGGTGCCCGAGGCTCTCGCCGGGACGTGGTCCTGCTCAACGCGGGAGCCGCCCTCCAGGTCGCCGACCGTGCCGATTCACTGCGCGAGGGGATCGATCTGGCCGCCGAAACGATTGACTCGGGAGCCGCACTCGAGCGCCTCGAGCGCCTACGCCGGCGGCGAGAGCTCCTGGAGGCCTCGCGACAGACGGGCGTCGGTGAGCCTGTGGGGCCGGGGAAGGAAGCCACGTCGGAGCGGCGCTCGGCCGCGAGGACCCCTGCATGACCGACCTTCTGGAGCGACCGCTCGTCGAGGGCCGTCATCGGGGCGAAGCCGCCTCTCCGTGTGATACCGGGCCACGGGCGCCCAGAGGGCGAACCGGCGTCCTGTTCGAGATCGCCGACCGGCGAGGACAGCAAATCGCTCGTGACATCGGCAGCCGGACGTTCGCGCAGGTTCGTCGCGAAGCTGGCAGCGGACCCCCCGCCCGGGATGCGCTCGGCCCACTGCTTCGTCCCGGTCTCCACGTGATCGCCGAGGTCAAGCGTCGATCCCCCTCGGCCGGGACGCTCGCGGCCGTCGACGATGACGTCGTTGGCAGGGCACGGGCGTACGAGCGTGGCGGTGCGGCGATCATCTCGGTGCTCGTCGAGACCCAGTCGTTCGGAGGATCGATCAGCGACTTGCGGGCCGTGCGGTCCTCGGTCGGGGTGCCGGTTCTCGCCAAGGACTTCATCGTCGATCCACGTCAGATGCCGCTCCTCCGGGAAGCCGGAGCAGATCTCGTCCTGCTGATCGCGGCCCTCCATCCGCAGGCTCGACTCCGATCGCTGGTTCGCATGGCTCGATCGCTCGGGCTCGAGCCGCTGGTGGAGGTGCACGACGCAAGGGAGGTCCGCCGAGCGTTGCGTTCGGATGCACGCCTGATCGGCATCAACAACCGCGACCTGCGGACGCTGCGCGTCGAGCCGGGACTGGCCGCGCGGCTGCGCGAGCTCATTCCGGACGATCGACTGGTCATCGCCGAATCCGGCGCGCGCGATCCGGCGCAGCTGGCCGAATGGAGGGGACTCGGCTTCGACGGGGCGCTGATCGGTGAGGCGCTCATGACCGCCGGCGCGGAACCGGATGCCGTGGCGGCCAGGGTCGCGGGCTTCGTCGCCGCCGGGCGTGAGCCTACTGCCGCGCAGGATCCTGCCGCCGCCGGTCGGACCCCCACGGTGAAGATCTGCGGCATCACCGAGCGCGAGGGCGTGCTCGCCGCCGTTCGTGCTGGTGCGGATGCGATCGGGCTCAACTTCGTCCGGGGAACGCCGCGCTGCCTGGATGAGCGCAAGGCGGCCGAGCTGGCCTCGCTGGCCCGCTCCGTCGCGGGCTCGTCTCGCCCGAAGATCGTGGGGATCTTCGCGGATGCTCCGGCCGCGACCGTCAACGACATCTGTAGATGGCTTGACCTCGACGCCGTGCAGCTCTCCGGCGACGAACCGCCCGAGGCGCTGGCGGAGATCGAGCGAGCGGTGATCAAGGTGCTGCATCTGCCTGCCGCCGACGGGTCCGAGGATGGTGTCTTGCCCGCCGACACGAGCTCTTTCGTGGAGCGTGCAGCCGCTTACCGCAGCCAGCCCAACTGCATCGGCCTTCAGCTCGATACCGCCGATCGGCTCCAGGCGGGGGGCACCGGGCGGCGAGCCCGCGCCGAGCTCGCCGCCGCTGTTGCCCGCGAGACGGCCGTCGTGCTTGCGGGCGGCCTGGATCCGGCCAACGTGGCGGAGGCGCTGCGG
>JACDFU010000158.1 GCA_013815585.1 Chloroflexota bacterium | reverse complement strand
CGCCTCACCCAACAGCGCCACCACGTCGCCATCGGCCGCGAACGCAGGGCTGAGGCGGCGGTCGATGTCCTCGAGCAGCCCGACCACCCCGATCTGCGCCGTCGGCGCGATCGACCCGGCGACAGATTCGTTGTAGAAGCTGACGTTGCCGCCGGTAACTGGCAGCCCGAGCGCCCGGCAGGCATCGCCCAGGCCGCGGACCGCCTCGGTGAATGCCCAGAACGCCTCCGGTTTCTCCGGGTTGCCGAAGTTCAGGCAGTTGGTCACGCCCAGCGGACGAGCGCCGGTGATCGAGATGTTGCGGGTGCACTCGGCGACCGCCAGGGCCGCCGCCAGGTAGGGATCGAAGAGCGCAACCGAGGCAGCGGCATCCGTCGCCATCACGAGACCCTTGTCCGTTCCCTTGATGCGCAGGACCGCCGCACCATGCTCGTTCCCCTCGACCGTGTCCGCCCCGACCGTGCTGTCGTACTGGCTGGTGGCCCACGCCCGGCTGCCGAGGTTCGGACCGCCGAGCAATGCCATGAGCACCGCGCCCGGGTCGGTGCCGCGCTCGGGCAGCCGATCGTGGGCGATGGCAGGGGCGCCTGGCGCGGGGGCGGCACGGCGCCGTGGGGGCGGGCGCGCCTCGCGGTCATACACGACCGCCGCGCTGGTGAGTGCGGCCGCCGGGATCTCGGCCAGCCTGCGACCACCCTCGAGCACCGTGATGAGCCCGTCGGCCGTGACCCTGCCCAGGGCCGCGGCCGGCAGCCCCCAGCGGCCGCAGACCTCGAGTACCTCGTCGAGCCGCTCCGGCCGCACAATGGCCAGCATCCGCTCCTGGGATTCGCTGATCATCACCTCGAAGGGCGCCATGCCCTCCTCGCGCCGGGGCACGGCATCGAGGTCGACCACCATCCCGGTTCCCGCTCGATCCGCGGTCTCCGACACGGCGCAGGTGATGCCCGCCGCGCCAAGGTCCTGGAGGCCCTCCACGAGCCCTCGATGGATCAGCTCCAGGCTTGCTTCAATGAGCAGCTTCTCGGCGAAGGGGTCGCCCACCTGGACGCTCGGGCGTTTGGAGGTCTCCGCCGCGCCGAAGGTCGCGCTGGCGAGGATCGAAGCTCCCCCGATCCCGTCGCGGCCGGTCGCCGAACCGAAGAGGACGGCGAGGTTTCCCGGACCTGGCGCGGCGGCCCGGGTGAGGTGCCGTTCCTCCAGGACGCCCACCGCCATCACGTTCACCAGGGGGTTGTCGCGATACGAGGGATGAAAGACGAGCTCGCCGCCAACCGTCGGGACCCCGACGCAGTTGCCGTAGCCACCCACGCCGTGCACGACTCCCTCGACCAGGCGACGAATCCGTGGCTCGGTCGGGTCGCCGAACTTGAGGGCGTCCAGGATGGCGACCGGGCGCGCGCCCATCGTGAAGATGTCTCGCAGGATGCCGCCGACCCCCGTGGCCGCGCCCTGGTAGGGCTCCACGGCGCTCGGATGATTGTGCGATTCAAGCTTGAAGGCGACTGCCAGACCCTCGCCGATCGAGATGACCCCGGCGTTCTCACCCACACCGGCCACGACGTCCGGCCCGGCGCTGGGCAGCGTCGCCAGCCAGCGCCGCGAGCTCTTGTAGGAGCAATGCTCGCTCCACATGACGCTGAACATCGCCAGCTCGAGGTCGTTTGGAGCGCGACCGAGACGCTCCCGGATCGCATCCAGCTCGTGGTCGGTGAGGCCCAGCGAGCGATGCAGTGGCACGGGCGGGGGCGCCGCAGCTGCTCCTGTGGGTGTGACGGTCCCCGCGGGCGCCGCCTGCTCCCCCGAGCCTGCCAGTTCGTCGGTGCGGGAGAGCGTCGCCGTCACGCGACCCCCATGGGGACAGGAGCGATGGTGGAACGGACCGTTTCGCCTGCGCTCTCGACCAGGGAACGCAGGAGGAGCAGCCCGTCGTCCGAGCCGAGGAGCGCTTCCGATGCGCGCTCCGGGTGCGGCATCAGGCCGCAGACCCGGCCCCCGGCATCCAGCACGCCCGCGATGTCCCGCAGCGAGCCGTTCGGGTTCCCCTCGGGCGGGGCATATCGGAAGAGCACGCGGCCCGCGGCCTCCAGGCGGTCCAGATCGTCGTCCGGCAGGAAGTAGCGGCCCTCGCCGTGCGCGATGGGCAGTCGCAGCGTCATGCCCGCCGGCACGGCGGCCGTGAATGGCGTGTCGTGCCGCTCCACCGAGAGTCGCACCCAGCGATGCTCGAAGCGCAGCGACGCGTTCCGCAGGAGCGCGCCCGGTACGAGGCCAGCCTCAGCTAGCACCTGGAAGCCGTTGCAAATCCCCAGCACCAGGCCACCTGCGGCGGCATGGTCCCGGACGGCGCCCATGATCGGGCTGAAGCGGGCGAGGACCCCGGCGCGGAGATAGTCGCCGTAGGCGAAGCCGCCCGGGAGGACGACCACGTCGCTGCCCGAGAGGTCGGGCGTCTCGTGCCAGAGGGGGACAGCCTCGGCGCCCGCCAGCCGAGCGCCGTGGAGTGCATCACGGTCGCAATTCGATCCCGGAAAGACGACGACTCCGACTCTCATGAGACCGGCGCATGCATCGGGACGCCCTCGATCGTCCAGCTTTCGATCAAAGGATTCGCGAAGAGCTCCGCGGCTAGACGCTCGACCACCTCGCGGGCCGCAGCCTCCGCCTCCGCCTCGACCGTCAGCTCGATCCGTCGTCCCACGCGCACGTCGCGCACGTTCTCCACCTCCAGGTGGGGCAACGAGCTCTCCACGGCGCGTCCCTGGGGATCCAGGATCCCTTCCCGGGGCATGACCGAGACCGCGAAGCGGTAGCTGCTCATGCCACCGCGTCCTCAGCGAGGTAGCGCTCGAAGGAGCCTCCCGTGATCCGCTCGAAGGCCTCGACGTAGCGCGCCCGGGTGCCATCGACCACGGCCGGCGGGAGCTCCGGCCCGGGTGGGTTCTTGTCCCAGCCGGTCGACTCCAGCCAGTCACGCACGAACTGCTTGTCGAACGACGCCTGCGCCCGGCCGGGCTCGAAATCGGCGGCGTCCCAGAAACGGCTCGAGTCGGGCGTCAGCACCTCGTCGATCAGGATGAGCTCGTCTCTCTCGCCATCAGGCGAGTCGGCCAGGCCGAACTCAAACTTCGTGTCGGCCAGCAGAATGCCGCCGCCCTGGGCACGCTGCGCGCCGAAGTCGTAGAGCGCAAGGGCGATCGTCCGGATGCGCTCGGCCAGGTCGGACCCGATGAGCCCGACCATGGCGTCGAAGTCGATGTTCTCGTCGTGGCCGACCTCAGCCTTCGTCGAGGGGGTGAAGATCGGTCGCGGAAGGCGCTCGGATTCGCGCAACCCCGGCGGCAACGGGAGCCCGCAGACCGATCCGGTCGCGCGGTATTCCTTCCAGCCGCTGCCCGCGAGGTGGCCGCGCACGATGACTTCCACCGGGAGGACACGCGCCCGCCGGCAGATCATGGAGCGCCCACGCAGCTCCGCCGCCGCGGCCGCGAAGGGCTCCGGGAGCCCGGCGACGTCGGTGCCGAGCAGGTGGTTGGAGACGAGCCTCGCCGCCTCCGTCTCGCTGAACCAGAACCGCGACAGGCCCGTGAGGACGCGGCCCTTGTCGGGAATCTCGGTGGGCATCACCACGTCGAAGGCGCTGATCCGATCCGACGCGACCAGGAGCAGGCGATCGTCGTCCACCGCGAACAGGTCGCGGACCTTGCCCGAGCGCAGGAAAGAGCGGGCGAGCTCACCGGCGGGCATCTACAGTCTCCTTCAACAGGTCCAGGCGCCCGATAACAGTCGGCACGTTGCGCAGCAGCTGCCGCTCGTCGAAGCAGGCTTCGAGCTGGTCCAGGGGCAGCACATTCGTGACGTCCGGATCCGTGGCCAGTAGCTGACGGAACGGCCGGCGCTCGTCGGCCGCGCGAAGCGCACTGCGCTGCACGATGCCGTAGGCGCCATCGCGGGAGAGGCTGCCGGTCTCGACCAGCGCCAGCAGCACCCGTCCGCTTGCCCACAGGCCCAGCCCGCGCTCCAGGTTCTCGCGCATCCGCTCGGGACGAACGACGAGCCCCTCAACGAGCTCGGCGAAGCGCACCAGCATGTAGTCGAGCAGGATGGTGGCCCCCGGTAACGCCACCCGCTCCGCCGAGGAGTGGCTGATATCCCGCTCGTGCCAGAGCGGCTGATTCTCCAGGCCCGTCCCGGCATAGCCCCGTACCAGGCGAGCCAGCCCAGCGATCCGCTCGCTGACGATCGGATTGCGCTTGTGAGGCATCGCGCTCGATCCCGTCTGCCCCTTGCGGAACGGCTCCAGGAGCTCGCCGATCTCCGTGTGCTGAAGGTTGCGAACCTCGGTGGCGAAGCGCTCGAGGGAACCGCCGGTGATGGCGATGGCAGCCAGGAAGGCCGCGTGACGGTCGCGCTGCACGATCTGGGTGCTCACCGGGTCCGACCGCAGGCCCAGGCTGGAGAGGACCTCCTCCTCGAGGTCGGGATCCAGGTGGCTGTAGCTGCCGACCGGTCCGGAGAGCTTGCCCGTCGCCAGGTCGTCGACGGCGGCCCGCAGTCGGGTGCGGTCGCGGTCGAGCTCGAAGGTCCACGAGGCGAGCTTGAGGCCCAGCGTCGTCGGCTCGGCGTGGACCGAGTGGGTGCGCCCGATCATCACGGTTTCGGCGTGCTCGCGGGCACGATCGGCGAGCAGCGCGATGAGACGGTCGAGATCGGCCAGGAGGCGCTCACCGGACGCCTGGCACTGGAGCGCGAGCGCCGTGTCGACGACGTCGCTGCTGGTCAGACCAAGGTGCAGGTAGCGCCCCGACTCACCCACCGACTCGGCCAGCTGGTTCACGAAGGCGACCACGTCGTGCTCGGTGGTGCGCTCCAACTCGGCGATCCGTGCCACGTCGACCTGTGCGCGGCGCTCGATGTCGCGCAGCGCGTCGGCGGGAACGAGGCCACGAGCCTGTTGTGCCCGCGCCACGGCAAGCTCGACCCGCAGCATCTGCCCGAAGCGCGCCTCGTCGGTCCAGATCGAACCCATCTCGGGCAGGGTGTAGCGCGGGATCACGCGTTGATCGCCACGCGCTGGAGACCGATGTCCCGTCGCAGCTGGCGGCCCGGGAAGGTGATCCGGTCGGCGGCCCGGTATGCCTGTTCCCTGGCTTCCTCGAGCGCCCGGCCCCGGCCCACGACGGTCGCCACACGGCCGCCCGCGGTGACCAGTCCATCGCCGCCGGGAACGGTCGGGCCCGTCGCCACGCCGACGGCTCCCGATGCCCGGGCTACGCCGGCGCTGAAGACCGTCGCACCCTCCACCCGCGCCTCAGCCAGGCCCGCGACGGGCTCGCCGAGCAGGGGCGACGCGGGATAGCCCGGCGCCGCCAGGACCACCGCGACCGTCGCGTCGGGTTTGGTGCGCAGGACGCTGCCGACGGGAATGCCCAAGGC
>JACDFU010000157.1 GCA_013815585.1 Chloroflexota bacterium | reverse complement strand
AAGGTACGGATCGCCGAGTACGTATCCGTAGCGACTGGCCGGTAGGTCGATCCGTAATTCCCCGGATGTGCCGGCGGCCGGTCGCGTCGATGATGGCGGGTAGAGGGACGGCCCCCGAGCTGGGGGGAATCAGCAACAGAGCCGTCCCTCTTAGCCTCCATCCTAGCGTCTCAACCGCCGCCGCAATCGCCTGGACGCGATTCGCGCTCGGTTTCCGGCTATTTCCTGCTGCTACTCCCGCCGCCGGGGTGGTCGGGCGAGTTTGTAGTGCCTGCGCCGGAGCTCCTTGCGGACGATAGCTCGCGCGACGGTGGCCTGTGGCGAGTCGACCTCCCTGACGACCTTGAAGCCGGCGCGGAGGAAGGTGGACAGCGTGCCTGTGTACAGGGTGGCGCTGGACGGCTTGCCGGTCTCCGTGTCGACCGGGTAGGCCTCAAGCCTGGGCGCACCCTGCTCGCGTGCGTACGACCCCGCAGCCTCGAGCAGTTGCCCCGCCAGGCCCTGCCGACGGGCGCTGCGCGCCACGACGAAGCAGACGATCGACCAGACGGGGCGATCGTCGACTCGAGGCCTCACCCGTGAACGCTCCAGTCGCTCGAACTCCTCGCGCGGGCCGAGGCTGACCCACCCGACCACGCGGCCTTCCTGATCGACCGCCACCAGGCCGGGTGGCCGTTCCCGGTCCACCAGGCTTCGGAGGCCAGCGCGGTTCTTCTCGGGGCTCGACTGGCTGTAGTCGGTGCCTCGCACTCGCCAGTACATGCACCAGCACCCACGCGGATCACCGCCCGCTTCAAACAGCGCAGACAGTGACGGCCAGAGCTCCGGCGTCAGCGGCTGGATCTGGACGTCCACGGCTGGGAGTATCGCCGCGCGACGGGCAAAACGCGTCAGCTTTCGCCGCGCACAATTGGCCGCGTCACGATTCGACGCTTCGGAAGGAGGTTCCATGGACGTTGGTCTTCTCTTGCTGCGCGTCGTTCACATCGGCGCCGGCGTGTTCTGGGTTGGCGGGGCCTTTACGTTCTTCCTCTTCGTCGCGCCGAGTGCCGGGGCGCTGGAGCCGCCCGCGACCAAACGGTTCATGGACGAGGTCGTGAACAACCGGCGATTCCCTACGGCCATCCTGATCGCCAGCACGCTGACGATCCTTGCCGGGGCGCTGCTGTACTGGCGCGATTCGGCCGGGCTGTCTGCGGCGTGGATCACCAGCCCCACGGGTATCGGGTTCACCGTCGGAGCCGTTGCGGCGATCGTTTCGTGGATCCTGGGACCCCTCGCCATCCGCCCGACGATCACGCGTCTTCAGGAGCTCGGAGACCAGGTGATGGAGGCGCACCGGCCGCCCACCGCGGAGGAAGCTGGGACGCTTGCTGCGCTGAACCAGCGGCTGCGCACGGTCGGCATCATCAATCTTGTCCTTCTCGGAATCGCCGTTCTGTCGATGGCAGTCGCCCGCTACCTGTAGCGACTGGCTAAGGCCCGCGCCTACAACCGCCCCGCTTCGACGATGCGCTGCAGGAACTGTTGCGTACGCGGCTCGCGCGGGGCGCTGAAGATCTCCCCCGGCGGGCCCTGCTCCAGGACGAGCCCTCCGTCGAGGAAGCACACTCGGTCGGCGATCTCCCGGGCAAAGCCCATCTCGTGGGTGGCGATGAGCATGGTCATGCCTCCGGCGGCCAGCTCGCGAACCAGGTTGAGCACCTCCGCGATGAGCTCCGGATCGAGCGCGCTGGTGATCTCGTCGAGCAGAAGCAGGTCGGGTTCCATGGCCAACGCCCGAAGGATCGCCACGCGCTGCTGCTGACCGCCCGACAGCCGGTCCGGGTACTCGTTGCGCTTGTCGGCCAGTCCGAAGCGCTCCAGGAGGGCGATCGCGTCGGCCTCCGCGGTGGCCCGCGGTCGCTTGAGGACCTGGATCGGTCCCAGTGTCACGTTGCCCATGACGCTCATGTGCGGGAACAGGTTGAAGGCCTGGAACACGATGCCGATGTGGCGCCTGATCCGGTTGATGTCCACGCCTCGTGCGCTGATCTCCTCGCCCTCGACCACAATGCGCCCGCGATCGATGGGCTCGAGCAGGTTGATACAGCGCAGCAGGGTCGATTTTCCCGATCCCGACGCCCCGATCAGGCAGACGACCTCGTGCTGGGCCAGGGTGAGATCGATTCCGCGGAGGACCTCGAGGCGCCCGAACGACTTGTGGAGGCCTTCGATGCGCACCGCCTCAGGCGCGGTGGGCGGCGACTGCTGCGCGGGAACCGCCGTCGCGTCTGCGCTCACCGCACCCCGCCCGCCAGCTGCCGGCGTCGATCCCTGGCGACCAGCCAGTCGGTGAGTCGCGCCAGTGGAATCGTGACGAGCAGGAAGACCAGCGCCAGCGCCAGGAAGACGGTGTATTCGAATGTCGCCGCTGCCCGGATCTGGGTCTGGCGGAAGGCTTCGACGACCCCGACCACGGAAACCAGCGCGGAGTCCTTCTGCAGGCCGATGAAGTCGTTCAGCAGCGGCGGAATGACGCGCCGGATCGCCTGGGGAACGATCACGAAGCGCAGCGCCTGGATCCGCGTCAGGCCGAGCGACCGAGCGGCTGCCTCCTGGCTCGGATGCACCGACTCGATGCCCGCCCGGTAGACCTCGGCCACGTAGGCGGTGTAGAGCAGGGTGAGCGCGACGAGTGCCCAGAAGAAGGGATCGCGCGGGACGCCCGGCAGCCGCAGGCCCGGGACGCCGAAGCCCAGCACGTAGATGACGGCGATCCCGGGCAACCCTCGGAACACGTCGGAATAGACGACGGCGAACAGGCGGAGCGGGAAGAAGACGGGCCCGGGGAGGTTGCGCATGATCGCGAGCAGGAGTCCGAGCACGAGGACCAGGAGCTCGGCGATGAGGAACAGCCTGACGTTGACCGCGAAGGCCCGTAGCACGTCGGGAAGGGCGGCGGCAAAGACCTCCGCATCGAGAAAGGCGTCGCGGACGCGGGGCCACCCGGGCGAGCTGACGACGACCAGCCCGAGAACACCGAAGAAGACGACCGTGCTCGCCAGGGCGACCGCGGGGGCGCCCGGCCGGCGAGAGCCCCCCGTGAGGATCCGCGACGCCCGCGAGCCGGCACCCACGTCTGACTCCCGTCGCCGCTCGCGGTGTCAGGCCGGCGTCAGACGGTCCTGGCGGTTAACCCTCGCCGATCACCGGGGCGCCCTCGTCAAGCCACTCCTCGTGGAACTCGTCGAGGGACCCGTCGGCTCGCAGGACCGCAATTGCCTCATTGATGCACTCGGTCAGCGGGCTGTCCTTCTCGAGGACGACGCCGAAGTACTCCTGCTCGCCGACGGTGGGGAACTGGCCGACGATGGTGCCGTTCTCCATCTCGGCGGCAGTCACGAAGAAGGCTGTCGGCAGGTCGACCACGAGGCCATCGATCTGGCCCCCGTTCAGCGCGGTGATGCCGTCGCTGAGCGTGTTGTAGACCATGGGCTCCTGGTCGGGCTGCACGTTATCGACGATGTACCTGTAGCTGGTCGTCCCGATCGGCGCACCGAGCTTGAACGGCTTGAGATCGCTGATCGTGCTCGCAGCGGCGATGTCGGTGTCCGCGACCGCAACGACAGCCTGATTCACATCGTAGTAAGAGTCGCTGAAGTCGACCGACTCCGCTCGCTCAGGCGTGTACGAGATCTGGTTGATGTCGAAGTCGAAGTCCTTCTCGCCGGGGGCATACGAGTTGTCGAACGGAACATAGGTCCACTCGACCTCGTCCTCGCTGAAGCCCAGTTGCTCGGCGATCGCATAGGCAACGGCGCTCTCGTAGCCCTCACCGCTGTGCGGGTCGCTGACCTCCCACGAGCCGTCTTCCGGCGGATCCCCACCGAACCAGGGCGGAAAAGCGGGGTTGTCGGTGCCGACGGTGAGCCGCCCGGCCGTCGCGGTCTCCAGGTTCTCTTTCTGGCACTCCGGACTCATGCTCGCGATCGCCGAGCCTCCCGGGCTGGCGGAGCTGTCCACGCTGGCGGCCTCGGTCGGGCCATGGCTCTCGGCGCCCGGGCTCTCGGTCGGCGCTGCGCTCTGGGTCGCCACCGCGCTCTCGGTTGCCCCCTCCAGGCTGGCAGTCGCCACCGTGCTGGGAGTGCTGGCTCCACCGGTGCCGGTGCTGCCGCCGGTGCCACAGGCTGCGAGGAGCACGCTCAGCATCAGTAGCAGCCCGGCACGAAACGCGTTGCGCATCGCTTGTCCTCCTCGTCGTTCTCCGGAACCGCGCAAGTGTAGCCGCAAGGTCGGTTGGCCCCTACGCTGCCTTCATGATTCGTGCCCTCTACGTGCCGCCTTGGCGGATCGATGTCGTCGTGCGTGACGGCGTGCACGCGCCAGTCGCGGTGGCTGGCCTGGCGAGGTCGGCCGCGGACGCCCTCTCTGCGGCAGGCGCCCCCTCGCCGGCATCTATCGGGCTCGTGCTCACCGGGGACCTCGAATTGTCCAGCCTGAACCAGAAGCACATGGGACACGACGGGCCGACCGACGTCATTTCCTTCCCGCTCCTGCCTCCTTCGGCGTATCCGCCGCACGTGGGGCAGGATCAGGCGGTCTCACCTGGGGCGGTGACGGGAGAGCAGGCTTCGTCCGTCTCCTTCGTACTCCCGCCGGGCCGCCGACCCCATATCGGTGACGTCGTGATTTCCGTGGAGCGGGCAATCGACCAGGCGACCACTGGCCGCGGCGGTCACACGGGGTGCGAGCAATGGTCGGCGGCGAACGAGCTCCGCCTGCTGGTCATTCACGGTGTGCTGCATCTTTGCGGTTGGGATCATGTCCGGCCTGCCGAAGGAGCAGCGATGCGAGCGCTGGAGAGGCAGCTACTGGAGGGCACCGATGGCCGGGCCTGAGCAGCCGCACCAGCCCGGCAAGGCCGGGGCCACCGGGTCAACCGCGCCGACCGCGCTCGCCGGGCCGGCTGGGCCGGCTGGGCCGGATTGGTGATCGGCGTAATCGCCGTGGTGCTGGCGCTGAACCCGGTGGCTGCCGAGCGATTGCTCACACCCTTCGTGCCCGGCAACGTGCCGGCGAATGAGCTGGATACAGGTGACTGTTTTCAGGCCGCCGTTGGCGAGGGCGACGGGGAGATCTTCCTGGCGGTTCCTGTCGTGGATTGCGCCCAGCCGCACCAAAGCGAGGCATATTCCGAGTTCGCCTGGCCGGGTGACGATCTCCTCTACCCGGGCGACGATCGCGTCATCGGATACGGGGAGGAGGAATGTCGACGCCGGTTCGCCGACTTCGTCGGGCTGGACTACGAGAGCTCGCGTCTCGAGCTGACCTACCTCTATCCCACCAGCCAGAGCTGGCGCGACGGCGACCGGCTCTTCCTCTGTGCCGTGAGCGCGCCCGATGGGGAGACGCTCGAGGGAACCGCCCGAAACCTCGGCCAATAACCGTGGCTTCCCGTCGCGCCGGCAGCCGCCAGGCATAGCCGATGCCAGTCCCTGCTAGCATCGCGGCTCGGGCCCTCCCCGGGAGCGGGGTCGGGCCCTGTTGCTGTGCCCAGCGCTTGGAGGCCTGGTGAAGAT
>JACDFU010000042.1:8939-17231 GCA_013815585.1 Chloroflexota bacterium | reverse complement strand
GCGCATGCCTCCGAGGTGCCGCCACCGATCGCCCTCGGCTTGGATGTGACCGAACGGGCGAAGCTCGTTCCGGCGCACCTCGATCGGCTTCGCGCGGCCGCCGGTCCTGCGGCGACGGGCCCGATGATCCGCTTCATCGAGGACGCGCTGCGCTTCTACATGGAGTTCCACAGCCGCTACGACGGCTTCTACGGCGCGTTCATTCACGATCCCCTCGCGGTCGCCGCGGCGCTCGATCCGGCACTCGTCCGCGCCGAGGCGGTGAGCGTCCAAGTGGAGCTCGGCGGGACGCTGACCACCGGCGAAACGGTGACCGACTGGCGACGGACCTGGAACCGGCCGCCCAACGTGGATGTCGCCGTGGCCGCGGACGCGGCGTCATTCCTGCAGCGTTTCATCGACCGGGTTGGCGGACTCGCTGCCGAGCGCCACCGGGCCGCGCTCGCCCGGTCGGTGCCCAGACCGCAGCCGGTGCGCCCAACAAGGTAGGCAGCGTCCGGCGCAGCGTGGCAAGCTGAGCGCGCCGGTGCAGATCGGCACCTGCAGGGAGCGGAGGCGTCCAATGCGTTTGGCTGGCTCAACGTCGATGCGACCGCCGACCCTGGCACTCGTCGCGGGGGCGGCTGCCTTCCTCGTGGTGGCGGCCGGGGGCATCGTCGGGTTCGGGAACTTCAGCACAGGGATCGATCCTGCGGCAGGCGGTGACGTCGTGGGGGCCAACTCCTTCGCCGTGGTGCTGGCAGTTGCGCTGGTTGTCGCGTTCGCCGTCTACGCGGGCGTCGAGTACGCACAGACTGGGCGCATCGAATCCATCTCCTCCCAATTCGATACGCGCACCGTCGTGCTCATGCCCTTTGCCATCGCCCTGAACATCGTCCTCGGTCAGGCCGTGGCGGGTGCGCTCAAGGTTCCCATTTATCTCGACTCCATCGGCACGATCCTCGTCGGCGCCCTGGCCGGCCCGATTCCGGGCGCCGTCACCGGCCTCCTCTCGAACCTCCTCTGGACCTATGTCGTCCCGCCCCCCTTCCACAGCGACTTCGCGGGCGCCTTTGCGATCGTGGCGGCAATGATCGGCGTCATGGCCGGCCTCTTCGGCCGGGCTGGCTGGCTTCGTCCCCGACCGGACCGCTCGTTCGCGCAGCTGGCTCTCGGCGGTGGCGTGGCCATCGTGCTCATCCTCGGGCTGTCGTACCTGGCGGCCGTCGGTTACCAGACCATCATCGGAGCGCCGGCGCTGTCGCCCCAGGCAGACAACCAGCTCTTCGTGGTCCTGGGCTGGATCGCGCTGATCCTGGTCGGGGGGACGATCCTGGGACTCCTCGCGCTGCTCTTCATCCGCCGCGACCTCACCGCCGCGTATGTGGTTGTGGCCGGAATCGCGACGGGGATCGTGGCAGCGCTCATCAGCGCCCCGATATCCGCCAACGTCTTCAGCGGCGTGACCGGTGCCGGCACGGACTTTCTGGTGGCAGCGTTTCGCCAGGCCGGCGCCGATGTGCAGGCCGCGACCCTGGGCCAGGGGCTGATCTCGGACCCCATCGACAAAGTGACGACCTATTTCGTGGTCTACCTGATCCTCAGCGCCATGGCTCGTCGGATCAAGGCGCGCTTTCCCCAGGGTGAGCGTCTAATCGAGCAGCCGGAGATCGAGGGCGCCGCGGCGTGATCGCGCCAGGGAGTTGAACGAACCCGGACCAGAGGGCCCGCTCGAGGCGCCTCGGGCGGACAGCCCATACCACCGGCTGAATCCACTCACCAAGGCCGTCAGCGCCACCGTCACCGGGATTGCCGCGCTCGTCCTCGGTGGCGTCATCGGACCGGCGCTGCTGACGCTCGTCGCGGTGATCATCCCGGCGGCAATCGCGGGCGTTCTGCGCGTACTGGTGCGGACGACCCTCCTGCTGAGCCTACCGATCGGGATCAGCGCCGTGCTGGTCAACGTGTTCTTCTTTCCCGCCGGTCGGGACGTTCTGCTCCGTGTCGGCCCGATCACCGCCACCGGCGAGGGTCTGAGTCTGGCGCTCGAAGTCCTGGCCCGAATCCTGGCCATATCCGGCGCGATCACCCTCTTCTATCTGACCACCCGACCGTCCGACTTCGTGGCCGATCTCGAGCATCGCGGTGTCTCCTCCCGCCTGGCCTTCGTGGCGAACGCCTCGGCCCAGACCGTGCCCCAGATGCTCGAGCGGGCCGGCTCGATCGTGGCTGCCCAACGCGCCCGCGGGCTCGATACCGAGGGCAGCATCGTGCGCAGGCTGCGCGCGCTGCCGCCCCTGGTCGGGCCGGTGATCCTTGGCACGCTCGGCGAGGTGGAGGAGCGGACGATGGCGCTCGAGGCGCGCGGGTTCTCGCGTCCGGGCCGGCGGACGCTCCTGCGGATTCCCGCCGACTCGGGCGTCCAGCGCCTCACACGCTGGCTGCTGGTCGGGGGCCTGTCGGTCCTCGCCGCGTCCCGAATCCTCGGCGTTCCGGGCTGAGCGGCTCCAGATGCTAGTCCTCGACACCGTCTCCTACCGATACGCCGGTGCCGCCGGCGACGCCGTCACGAAGATATCCCTGGACCTGCGGGACCAGGAGGTCGTAGGGCTCGTCGGCGCGAATGAATCAGGCAAGTCCACGGTCTGCCTGGTGGCCAGCGGTCTTGCCCCGCGTGCGATCGGGGGGGTGCTCGGTGGGCGGGTCCTGATCGACGGCGCGGATGTCGCGGGCCGACCGATCCACGAGCTCGTGGGGACCGTCGGGATCTGTTTTCAGAACCCTGAGACCCAGCTTTCCGGCGTGACCGAGACCGTCTTCGAGGAGGTCGCCTTCGGCCCGGCCAACCTGGGCATCGACCGGGACGAGCTGGTCAGGCGCACCGGAGAGGCGCTCGAGACCCTCGGTATCCAGGGGCTCGCCCGGCGCGACCCGCGCCGGCTCTCTGGAGGCCAGATGCAGCTCGTCGCCCTCGCGGGGCTGCTGGCCCTTCAGCCCCGTTACCTGGTCCTCGATGAGCCAACCGCCCAGCTCGACCCCGCCGGCACGCGCCTGGTGGGTGAAGCGCTGCAGGCACTCGCGCAGAGAGGCTCGGCCATTCTCATTGCCGAGCACAAGACCGATCTCCTTGCCGGGCTGTGCGGTCGGATCGCCGTCCTTCAGCGGGGGGAACTCGCGATGCTGGGAGGGGCCCAGGAGGTTCTGGCTGACGATCGGCTGGAGGGGCTTGGGATCGCCGCGCCCGTACAGGGCCGGCTGCAACGGCGCATCGACGCGCTTGGTCTGGCCGCCACGTCGATCGCACCGGAGCCCGGCCGATGACCCACCTTCACCTTGAGGGGCTGTCACACGTCTATCCCGGCGGCGTCCGGGCGCTGGAGGGCGTCGACCTGGAGATCCACCCCACAGAGCGGCTCGCGCTGGTGGGGGAGAACGGGAGCGGCAAGACCACGCTCGTCCGGCACCTCAACGGGTTGCTCCGTCCCACCTCGGGACGCGTGCTCATCGACGGCAGGGACGCCGCGCTCCTCAGAGTGGCCCAGCTCTCGCGACTGATCGGCCTCGCCTTCCAGAACCCCGATCACCAGATCTTCTCGAGCACGGTCAGGCGCGAAGTGATGTTCGGGGCCCGCAATGCCGGACTGCGCGGCGGAGTGCTCGAGGACGCGGTGGTCCGCTCACTCCGGCTGGTGGGCCTTGAGCAGGTCCGCGACGACAACCCCTATGACCTGGGCTACTCGCGCCGCAAGCTGCTGGCGATCGCCTCGGTGCTCGCCATGGACACGCAGGTGGTGATCCTCGACGAACCGACGACCGGCCAGGACGCGCCCGGAGTGGCGGCGATCGAGCGGCTGGTGGGCGGCCTCTCGGAAGCGGGCAGGACCGTGATCGCGGTGAGCCACGACATGCGGTTCGTGGCCGAGACATTCAGTCGCGTGGTGGTCATGCAGGCGGGTCGGATCGCCCTCGACGGACCGGTCGAGACGGTCTTTGCCGAACAGAGCTGGCCCGCCCTTGCCGCGAGCCGCCTGGAGCCGCCGCCGGCCGCTCGGCTGGGGGCCTCGCTGGGGCTGGGAAGCACGCCCACCGAAACCGCCCTGCTGGCCGCAATCGGCGCGGGCCGCTCCTAGCCGACCTCCAGGGTCACCTCGTCGACCCGGCCGTCCTCGATCGCCCACGCGTGGACGACGGGATGAGCCTCGTCGGCGAGCGAGCAGATCAGGTAGAGCGAGCCGGGGTAGAAGGCCAGCCCCAGATCCGTGGCCGAAGGCTCCGCCGCCGAGCGGACGTGCGAGTGGAAGATGCCCCAGACCTGCTGGTCCGCCTCATCAATCGCCGTGAGCACCCGTAGCTGTTCGTCCGGGTCGATCAGATAGCGCAGCGGAGAGGCTGCCTTGTTCGTGAGGCCGTGGAACCGCAGCGCACGCCCGCCGTCGCGCGCAAACCCGTCGCCCTCGATGATCCCGCAGGCCTCGTTGGGATAGCCCGCGCGGGTCCAGTCGATGAGCTCCTGGAGAAGCTGGGCCGGCAGGCAGGCCGAAAGGGCGACACCGGTGGGCGCGCCGGCATCGACCTGGCGATCGCTCGGTGCGTGGACCGCGGGGCCGGTTGGATCGAGCACAGGATCGCTCACCACAGATTCAGCGATTCCAGCTCATCGGCGCCTGCCTCCAGATCTCGTGTCCAGACCTGCTCTGAAAGGTACTTCCAGCCGCCGTCGGCGAGCACGACGACGATCGTGCCGCGCTCCATGCCTGCAGCCACCCGCTGGGCCGCGACGATCGCACCGCCCGACGAGACGCCGGCAAAGATGCCTTCCTTCTCCGTCAGCTCGCGCAGGGCGGTGATGGAATCGGCGTTGGAGACGAGGAACTTGCCGTCGAGGATGGTCGGGTCGAAGATCTCTGGCACGAAACCCTCGTCAAGCGAGCGCAGGCCCTGCACGTTCTCGCCGGGCATCGGCTCTGCGGCAAAGATCCGCAGCGCGGGATTGTGCTCGCGCAGGCGTCGACCGGCCCCCACCAGAGTTCCGCCCGTGCCCAGGCCGGAGACGAAGACGTCCACCTCGGGGCAGTCGGCAATGATCTCCTCGGCCGTCGTCTCGTAGTGCGCGCGAGGGTTCGCCGGATTGCCGTACTGGTAGGGCATGACGAACCGCTCGTCTCTGGCGACCAGGTGCTTGGCCAGCGCAACCGCGCCGTTCGAGCCCTGGGAGCCCGGCGAGTCGATGATCTCCGCTCCGAACAGCGCGAGCAGCTGCCGGCGCTCCTGCGTCACGTTATCGGGCAGGACGACGGCGACGCGATAGCCCTTGCGCCGAGCGATCATGGCCAGCGCGATGCCGGTGTTCCCGCTCGTCGGCTCGATGATGATCGAGTCCTGCCTGAGCCTGCCTGAACGCTCCAGGTCCTCGATCAGGTACTTCGCAACCCGATCCTTCACCGAGCCCGTCGGATTCAGAAACTCGAGCTTTGCGTACAGGCGCACCGACGGGTTGGGCGACATGCGTGGGATCTCGACCAGCGGCGTATGCCCGATCGCCTCCACGATCGACGGGTAGCGCCCGCCATGGGGACCACTGCCCTCGTGCGCGTGTGGTCGCAGGCGCTCGATCGCGGCTGCCTCCTCGACGATCACCTCGTGCCGCCTCCGGCTGTGGCGCCGCCGGCCATGGCCGGCAACACGACGATCGTGTCCCGCTCGGTCACCTGGGTGTCGAGCTCCTGGAGGTAGCGGATGTCCTGGTCGTTGAGGTACACGTTGACGAAGCGGTTGAGCGCGCCCTCAGCGTCCAGGAGCTGGTCACGAAGGCCGGGGTACTGGGCGACGAGAGAGTCGAGGACTGCCCGAACGGTCTCCCCCGAGGCTTCAACCTGCTTCTGGTTCCCCGCTTCGGCGCGCAGGACAGGTGGGATGCGGATGGTGCTCATGGAGATTCCTTCGTTGATGCGGCTCAGACGGACGCGAGGGCCGGGGTCGAATCGACGGAGGCCTCCGTCCGGGCCGGGCGGTCGGCAGCGGCCCTCTGACTCCCCTCCCCGCAGGCTGGGCAGGCCGGATCGCGTCGCAGTTTCAGCTCCTGGAAGGTGGCGTCGAGCGCGTCGTAGATCAGCAGCCGACCGACGAGCGGATCGCCGATCTCGAGCAGCACCTTCAGCGTTTCGGTTGCCTGGAGGATGCCGAGCGTCCCGGGCACGACGCCGAGGACGCCGGCGACGGAGCAGCCTGGCGCCAGCTCAGCCGGAGGCGGGGTCGGGTAGAGGCAGCGGTAGCAGGGCCCTTCGAACGGCTTGAACACGGTGAGCTGGCCCTCGAACCGGAAGACCGAGGCGTGGATCACGGGGATCCGGGCCCGAACCGCGGCATCGTTGAGCGTGTAGCGGGTCTCGAAGGTGTCGGTGCCGTCGATGATCGCGTCGTAGCCGTCAATCAGCCGCTCGACGTTCTCCTCGGTCAGCATCTCCTCGTGAGGCGCGACCGTGATGTCCGGGTTGAGGGCACGAATCGCCTCCGCGGCCGACTCGGTCTTCTTGCGACCCACTCGATCGTTGGTGTGGACGATCTGGCGCTGGAGGTTCGAGAGGTCGACCGTGTCGAAGTCCACGATGCCCAGGGTGCCCACGCCCGCGGCGGCGAGATAGAGCAGCCCTGGCGAGCCGAGGCCCCCGGCGCCGATGAAGAGGACCTTGGAATCGAGCAGGCGGGCCTGACCATCCGCTCCGACCTCGGGCATCAGCAGATGCCGGCTATAGCGCTGCTTCTGTTCGGAGCCCAGGACCACCGGCCGCTCCCAGCGCCGACCCTCGGCCTTCCACTGCTGAAAGCCACCAGCCATCGACACCACGTCCTCGTAGCCCATGAATGCCAGCTGCTGAGCAGCGAGCGCGCTCCGCACGCCGCCGGCGCAGTACAGGACGAGCGGCTTGTCGCGATCCGGGACTGCGTTCTCGATGCGGCTCTCGAGGAATCCACGAGGCACATGCAGCGCCCTGGGCAGGTGCCCCTCATCCCATTCGTGCTGCTCGCGGACGTCAACGACGGTGACCCCCTCGAGGCCCAGGCGCTCAGCCTCTTCGGGCGGCACCTCGCGGACGGCGGCGCGCACCTCGCGCATGAGTTCCGAAAATGTCCTGGTCATCTGATCTGAGCTCCGTCTGGATGAAGGGGGCTGGCCGGGGAGCGCGTCGCGGAAGCGAGCAGGATCCCTGCCTGGGGTGAGCGGGGAAGGGAGATGCCGGCTAGCCAGCCGGCCGGAGACACGCCGTCATGCGAGCGCCTCCGGTGACTGCGCCGCCGAGGGCACGCGTCCGAGCGCGCCCTGAAGCGTCTCCAGGGAGAGCAATGCGCACTTCAGGCGCGCGGGGCTGATCTCGATGCCGAGCTCGTCGAGGACCTGGTCCCGGCCGATCTCGCCGAGCTGCGCGACGGTCTTGCCTCGAACCTGGTCCGTCAGAAGCGAGGCAGAGGCCTGGCTGATGGCGCAGCCGCGGCCGGTGAACGCCACCTCCTCGACGACGCCAGCGTCGGAGAGGCCGAGCATCATCGTGATCCTGTCTCCGCATAGTGGGTTGGCTCCCTCGAAGACAGCGTCGGGCTCGGGCAGCGTGCCAAAGTTATGCGGCCGCCGATAGTGCTCCAGGATCTCGTCGCGGTACAGGTCGTCCATCAATGCGGAAGTATCGGGCTAGTTGCGTGTCGGCGCAATTAGTTCGCCTTCGCGGCGTTCCTGCTCCGCCATCGCAGGCTGCGAACCGAGCATCGGGCGGTCGAATAGCTGCTGGACCCGGCGAAGCCCCGAGCAGAGCCGATCCACATCCTCCCGGTCGCTGTAAACGTTGAAGCTCGCCCGGGCCGTCGCAGCGAGGTCAAGCCGCTCATGCAACGGCATGGTGCAGTGATGGCCGGCGCGGATCGCGACGGCCTCGCGGTCCAGCAACGTTGCCACGTCGTGAGGATGAATCCCCGGCAGGTTGAACGTGACGATGCCCGCGCGCTCGGCCGCGGTCTCCGGCCCGTAGATCGTGATCTCCGGGACCTCGCCACGAAGCGAATCCAGCGCGTAGGTCGTCACTGCATGCTCGTGGTCCCGGACCCGGTCCATGCCGACCGCGGCGAGATACTCCACCGCCGCACCAAGGCCGATCGCCGCAGCGATATCCGGGGTGCCCGCCTCGAACTTCCAGGGCACGTCGTTGAACTCGCTCCGCCGCAGATGCACCTCGCGGATCATCTCGCCGCCGGCCATGAAGGGCGGCATGGCGTCCAGGATCTCGCGGCGTGCCCAGAGCGCGCCCGAGCCGGTCGGGCCAAGGG
>JACDFU010000042.1:0-8929 GCA_013815585.1 Chloroflexota bacterium | reverse complement strand
GGCCAAGGGTCTTGTGCCCGCTGAAGACGTAGAAGTCGCAGTCGAGCTCGCGCACGTCGACCGGACCATGCGGCGCGGCCTGGGCTCCGTCGAGGAGAACCAGGGCCCCGGCCTCATGGGCCATCCGAACCATCTCCCGGGCCGGGTTGATCGTGCCCAGCCCGTTCGAGACGTGGGTGAAGGCAACCAGCTTGGGATTCGTCCGCAGGAGCACCTCGTAGCTGTCGAGGCGGAGCCGACCCTGGTCGTCGAACGGCACGAACTCCAGGTCGGCGTCCTTCTCCTGCCCCAGGAGCTGCCAGGGCACCAGGTTGGCGTGGTGCTCCAGCTCGGTCAGCACGATCGTGTCGGCACGGCCGATGTTGCGCCGTCCCCAGCTGTAGGCCACCAGGTTGATCGCCTCAGTAGCGTTGCGCACCATGACGACCTCGTGAGCGTCGGGTGCGTTCAGGAAGCGCCCGATCCTGACCCGGGCCTCCTCGTAGGCGGCCGTCGCCTCCTCGCCGATCGTGTAGATGCCGCGATGCACGTTCGCGCTGTAGCGGACGTTGTAGTCCGTCACGGCCTCGATGACCGGCCGCGGCTTGAGGCTTGTTGAGGCGCTGTCGAGATAGGCCAGGCGACGGCCGTTGAAGTCCCGCTCGAAGATCGGGAAGTCGGCGCGTATGGCTCGGGGATCGAGCGGGGGGGCCTCAACGGCAGGGGCGGTCATGCGCGTCCCGATGCGGCGGCCGCGGCAGGCTCGTCCCGGTCCGCCGACGCCAGCCCGTCGCCCAGGCCCGAAACCTGGGGCGCTTCGGTTCGAAGGCCCTCGTCGGTCACGGCGTCGCCGTAGCCCGCCGCCCGGAGGATCGGGCCGTACCCCTCGGACTCGAGCCGGAGGGCCAGTTCCCGCCCGCCGGAGCTCACGATCCGGCCGCGGGCAAGCACATGCACCACGTCGGGCGTGATGTAGTTGAGCAGCCGCTGGTAGTGGGTGATCACAAGGATCCCGAGTTCGGGGTTGAGCTGCGCGTTCACGCCCTCGGCGACGATGCGAAGGGCGTCGATGTCCAGGCCCGAGTCTGTTTCATCGAGGATGGCGAACTCGGGCCCGAGGACCGCCATCTGGAGCATCTCCAGGCGCTTCTTCTCCCCCCCGGAAAAGCCCTCGTTGACGTAGCGTCCTGCGAAGCTGTCCTCCAGTCGGAGCAGCGCCAGCTTCTCCCGCAGGAGCTTGCGGAAGTCGCCCATGGAGATCCCGCCGCGGGTCGGGTCCGAGGGATCGATCTCCCCGTCACCGCCATCAAGCCGGCGTCGACGGGCATTAAGCGCCGTGCGCAGGAAGCTGGCAACGGAGAGACCGGGGATGGCCGTCGGATATTGAAACGCCAGGAACAGTCCGGCCCGGGCCCGCTTGTCCGGGGACAGCGCGAGAATGTCCTCGCCTTTCCAGGTGACTTCGCCCTTGGTGACCTTGTAAGCCGGGTGACCCATGAGGGCGTACGCGAGGGTCGTCTTGCCTGACCCGTTCGGTCCCATGATCGCGTGTACCTGACCTTTGCGAACCGTCAGATCGATGCCTGCGAGGATCTCCCGGGTGGGTTCGGCGACGGGTACGACGTGGAGGTCGCGGATGATAAGTTCCTGGTCGTTCACTGCTTCGACGTTGCTCCTGCGAGTGGGATGAACTGCTGGTGGGCGGGGTGGGGGGCGGCGCCTGGTCGTGCCAGATCGGCCAGGCTGAGTGAGTCGAGCGAGGTAGCGATCGCGTCGCGCACCTTCACCCAGAGCAAATTGACGGTGCAGAAGCCGCTTCGACCGCAGAGGCCCGCGTGGGCGGCATCCTCACTGGCACAGATCATGGGCGCGATTGGGCCTTCGAGCGCGCGGACGACCACGCCCATACGGATCTCGGCCGGGTCGCGGGCGAGCTGATAGCCGCCGTGAGCACCGCGGGTGCTGGTCACGAGCCCGGCGCGTCGCAGATTCACGACCAACTGCTCCAGGTAGGGCCTGGGCAGGTCGTCGTGCTGCGCGACCTCGCTCAGGCTGACCGGCCCCGCGCCGTAATGGCGGGCGAGCTCCACCATGAGCCGCACGCCATATTCACCACGAGTCGAGAAGTGCACCGCTCCGGTGCTGGGAAACGTTGTCGGCACGAAGGTTCTGCTCCTCATTCACCGGCGTTGCTCAGTGCAATTCCGAGTAACTGGGTCAGGTTTAGTCTAGCGGCGCGCTCGAGTAGCGGTCAACGAGCGTTCTCCACTGCCGAGTGAATTTTGTCCACAGTCTGTCCACCGGAACGCAAGGCATACGCAATACGGCTGACAGCGGGACGCTGAAGCGCTTGTCATACTAGGTGCAGGTCGGGGAGAGCCCCACCAACGGATCAAAGGATCGAAAACAGAAGACCGCCGCCCCCCCGGCAGGAATCTGTCGCCCCTCCGAGCGTTGTTGGCCGCCACCTGACACCTGGGTCGCCCCGAGCGACTCCACCCTTGTAGTCGCGCACCGCGACCATGTGGCCGGCCCGCGCCCGCCGCCGCTCCTTTGTCGCGCTCCACGCGTACCCACCCCGATCGGTCCTGTCCTGCTGGCCGGGTGACCACAAGCCCACCGTCACCGCGTGCCCCGCGGTGTCTGGCAGAAAGGGAGGCAGGATTTTGCCGGTTTCCACAAACGGCGCCCAGAGGGCGTCTCGCCGTCGTTCCGTCCTCGTTGCGCTGGGCATCGCGCTCGTCGTCCTCGTCGGGGCCAGTCCAGTCTCGGCCGTCGCCGCGAGCGGCCCCTGGCTCGAGTTCGAGAAATGGGCGCTCCACCTGACAAACTGCAGCCGCACCGGCGGCTGGATCCGCAGCGACGGGTCGTGCGCCGGCTACGGCTCCGGCAGGTACAGCGCATACGTCCCGCCCCTTACGCGCCACGTCGGCATCTCCGACGTCGTCTCGCGGCCCTGGGCGCGGACCCTCTCGTATGCCAACGGCTGCTACCACGGAGACTTGAGCGCCCGCCTTCGAACCCACGGGTATCTCGGTTGGGCCTACGGCGAGAACCTCGCCTGCTGGAACAGCTCCCGGACCATGACCCGTGCCATGGTGCTCTGGGCGGCCCGCTCGTTCCAGGCGGAGGCCTCCTACAACGGCAGCCACTGGGCGAACATCAAGAACCGCAACTACCGAGCCGCCGGCGTGGGGATCTGGCGCTACAACGGCCGGATTCGGCTGGTGATGGACTTCTACCGATGCAGCTGCTGACCGAGCGGGGCCAGGGCCTCGGGCTGCGCGCCTGATGAGAACACCGGCACGATGAGGGTCACATCGCCGACAGCGTGCGGATCGCGCGAGCCAGCGCCGACATGTCGTCGTCCCCGTGGCCCTGGGCCACGAGTCCATTCTCGAGTTGCGCTGCCAGGCCCGTGACTGGCAGCGTCGCCCCCACCTCGCGAGCCATCTCGAGCGCGATTCGCAGGTCCTTCAGGTGGAGACTGACCCGGAAGCCAAGCGGATAATCGTCCGCGATCATCCGGGCGCTTCGGTTGGCCAGGACCCACGAGCTCGCGGCGCCGCCCTGGAGCGCCGGCAGGAGACGCTCGGGGTCGAGCCCGCTCTTGAGAGCCAGCACGATCCCCTCCGCCACGCCGAGATAGGCACCGCAGAGAATCACCTGGTTGACCGCCTTGGCCGCCTGCCCGGAGCCGACCGGTCCGATATGGGTGATGGTGCTGCCCATCGCGGACAGGACCGGTCGTGCCCGCTCGACGGCCGCGGGCGCCCCGCCGACGAAGATGGTCAGGGTGGCGTTACGAGCCCCCTCCGAACCACCCGACACGGGTGCGTCCACGAATCCGATCTTCATGGGCTCCAGGCGCTCCGCGTAGGCGCGCGTCTCAGCCGGGCCGATCGTCGAGCAGTCGATCACGAGGCCGGGCGGGGCTGACGCCTCCGCCAGGCCGCCCGTACCGAACAGCACCTCTCCGACATCCACCGTATCCGTCACGCAGATGACGGCGATGTCGGCGGCGTCGCCGAGCTCGGCGAGTGTGGGGGCCTCCGTGACGCGCAGCGCCGCGAGATCAGCCGCCTTGCCCGGTGTCCGGTTCCAGACCGTGAGCGGGTAGCCGGCGCGAGCCAGATTGGCCGCCATTGCGGCGCCCATCGTGCCGAGCCCGACAAAGCCGATGCGTTCCACCCTGCCGCCCTCCGTGAAACTCGAGAGCCCCGGGTCCGATCCCGGGGCTCTCGTGCGTGCCTGGTCGACCACGGGCGCATCGCCCGCCTGTGAGATGACCTAGTCGCGCGAACCGCCGAAGACGCGTAGCAACGACAGGAAGAGGTTGACAAAGTTCAGGTACAGGAGCAGGGCCCCGATCACCGATGCGCCCTCTCGGGTCTGCACACCGCCCAGCTGGCCGCTGTTCAGCTGCTGAACGTGGTACGCGGTGAGGCCGGTGAAGATCACCACGCCGCCGACGCCGATCAGCAGGTCCAGCGTCGTGCCCTGGAAGATGAAGGCGTTCAGCAGGGACACGACGATCAGGCCGATGAGCCCCATGAAGAGGAGGCCGCCGAGCCGCGTCAGGTCGCGCTTCGTCACCACGCCGTAGATCGCCGCCGCGCCGAAGATGGCCGACGCTCCCAGGAAGGCGGTGAGGACGCCACTGGCGCCACCGGTGCGGGCGATGCTGCCCAGGACGACCAGCGAGATCGTCGCTCCATTGAGGAGCGCGTAGACGAAGAGCAGACCCAGCGCGGGAATCGCGCCGATGCGGTTAACGCCGAGGCTGATCCCGAAGACGAGGCCCAGCTCGGCGATGATCAGGATGAAGAAGTTGTCGACGACGAACTGGAGCGCCGTCTGGTTCGACAGCACGAACGCCGCCGCCCCGGCGCTGACCAGCAGCGCGAGGAACATCCAGAAGAAGCTCATCGTCAGGTAGCCCTCGCGGGCCACCGCGACGCCGCCCGTGCCGGCCTCCGCCGGCTGGTTCTGGTTCAGCCAGGGCGCATAGCCACCCTGCCCGGCATTCGGGGCCTGATAGCGGTCGACCTGGTTGCGATCTCGATTGAACACGTGATCTGACTCCTTGCGAACGACCTGGTGGTCGAACGATGCGCACGGTTCGCGCCTGGATAGTGTAGCGAGGCCTGAAAAGTGGGCCCGAAACGCTGGCGATTGCCAAACGACCACCAGGGGAACGTTAGGCCGCGATTACCAGCCTCTCGGCGACCCGCTCAGCCCTTTCTACACGTTGTTGAGCGTGCCGAGCAACGGCGCGCCCGACGATTGCCGCCCTAGCGTTCCTGGAGTGAGCGTATGGCAACGAATCCGACGCTTCCAGCCGATACCGCTCTCCTGATGGGATTCGGTGAGATTCGGCCCTTCAGCCAGGAGCCGGCGAGCGCGGTCCCCTGGCGGCCGCTCGGCGGCCCGGGCGCGCTGGTATGGAGCCGCGCTGTTCGCCCTGCTCCGCGGCTCGGGCGACGACCCACAGGAGATCGGCCAACCGGTTGAGATAGGGCAGCAGCCACGACCCGGCAACCATGCCGTTGGCCGCCAGGCCGACGGTCCGCCGCTCGGCGCGCCGCACGATGGTGCGCGCCAGCTCCAGGGCCGCCGAGAGCCGAGTCTCGCCCGGGACGACGAACTCGGTCGGCATGGCGATGTGGCCTTCGAGCTCGGCCATGGTCACCTCGAGCCGCTCGACCATCGGCTCATCCACGCGGGTCACGCCGTCGACCAGCCGGCTCCAGGCCTCGGGGTTGCTCGCAAGCTCCGATCCGACCACGAACAGGTCTCGCTGCAACTGCAGAAGCAGCTCCCCCAATCCGCCCAGCGCGGGCGGCAATGCCCCGTACTGCGCCTTCAGGCCCAACTCTGCTCGTGCGAGACCGAGGGCAGCGACCGCCTCATCGACCGTGCCATAGGCCTCCGTCCGAGGATCGTCCTTGCTGATCCGAGGGCCGCCATAGAGCAGCCCGGTGCTGCCGTCGTCCCCGCGTCCGGTGGCGACCGCGCTCGAGGCGATCGCTGGACGGGGTGCGGTTGCCCTGGTCGGGCTAAGGTCCTGGCTCGACTCGCGCGCTTCTTCCCCTACCACACCAGGCCGGCGTCGCGCGGGTCCCAGCGCTCGGCGAGCAGGGTCACCTTGACGTCGTGCTCGAGGACCTCCTCGGCCTGCTCCTTGACCTGCTGGATCATGGACCCGGCGTACGGGCAGAACGGCGTGGTGAGAATCATCTTGATCTCGGATTCCGTGTCGCCCAGCACGATCTGCTTGATCAGCGCCAGCTCGACGACGTTCATGCCGATCTCGGGATCGACCACGGCGCGGAGCGCATCGAGCACCGCCAGTTCACGGGCTCGGGCGGTCGGGTCGATGAGGGGGGGCCCGGCAGGCTCGGCGGTGGCCGAGGATGACGGAGGGCTTTCCGTGCTCGTCCTGTCGGTCATGCGGGGGTCGGTTTCCATGCGTTCATGAGACGGCCATGCTAGCACCGGGGGGCGGCGACGCCGCTACGCTGCGATTGGATGTGTCGCTTGAGGCTCCTGATCGGCGAGCTGGTCAGCCCGCTCGAACGGGGCCGACGTTTGTCACTCATGGCTTTGGCGGTCGCCGTCGCAGCATGCGCGTCCCCCGCCCCTTCGCCCCCAGTCGGCGCGCGCCCGGTGACCCCTGCCGGCGCGACCCTCTGGGCCTCGATCGATTGGTCTCGCGACGTCGAGCAGCCAACCCCCGATCCCGCCGACCTGGGAGCCTCCATGGTGGCCGTAGCGGGAGCGCCCGGACAATGGGTAGCGGTCGAGCAACGCGACCTGGGACCAAGTTTTCGCAGCAGACTCTGGTTCTCCGAGGATGGCGTGGAGTGGGCGGAAGCGGAGATCGGCCGGATGGCAGGGGCCGATCTATCGATCGAGGACGTCACCGAGGCGGGACCCGGGTTCGTCGCCGTCGGGACGGCCTCCGGGGCAGATCCGACCAACCCCTCGGGCGTCATCCTGACCTCGGCAGACGGCCGGGCCTGGAGGCACCCGCCACTGGGCTCCGAGGTCGTCGGACACGCCTACCTCGCGTCGATTTCGGCCGGCGAGGGCGGCCCGCTGGTAGTGGGCTCACGGGTCGACGGGAACTCGCTGCTCCTGGGCTCGAGGGATGGGGTTGATTGGAACCGGCGCGAGGACACGCTGTTGATGGACGCAAACATCACGGATGTCGAATGGGTCAAGGGCCGACTTGTGGCGGTTGGCTCCGAGGGAATATCGCAAGTGCCTGGACGTCGACCGGTGGGCAGGACTGGGTCTTCCACGAGGTGGGAACCGCAGGTCGCGTCACCCACGTCGGCCGCCTTGTCCAGGGTCAGTACGGACTCCTGGCCATCGGCCACGATGCGGGTAGATGCGCCGGTTCCTGTCCGGGTGTCGCGACCGCCTGGCGTTCCGTCAACGGCGACGTCTGGGAGCGCACGCCGGACAACGCCGAGGTTCTGGTCAGCGAGGCCATCAGTCCTGCCGGCGGCGCCGGATTCGCGGCGGTGGGCGATGGACAGGCTTGGACATCGGCAGACGGATATTCGTGGACGCTTGCGGAAGCCGTCCACGCACCCGAGGGCGCCCGTGTCACGGATGTAAGCGTCGTGGGCGACCAGCTGGTTGCCGTCGGCGAGGTCACCGATTTGGCAGGAAACGCGAGGCCGTGGGTGGGCCACGCGACCGTGGTCGAGAGACCCCTCGAGTAGGGCCGCGGGCGACTGCCATCGGGGCAGATGCCCCTTCAGTTTTCGGTTTAGCCGGTGACCACGATGCCCTGGAGCGAGCGAAGGTGTTCCGGCATGTCTGCGGCTTCCTCGGGCGTATAGCCTGGCCCCTCGAGCGTGCCGTCGGCCCCGAAGAAGTCACTGAAGCGCGCCCGGTTCTCGTGTGCGTAGCGATAGGCCTCCGCGATGCCCACCCAGCGCAGCTCAGGGTTCTCCGCGAGGATGGCCTTCGGGGTGAAGCCGTTGCTGCGCATCTCCAGCAGGTTGCGCACGGTCAGGCGGGTCCCGAAGCAGAACGGCTCACCGTTCATGACGAGAGGGTCGACCTTGACCCACTTGATCGTCACGATCAGACGGTTCCGCGATCGCCGAGGCCCGCGCCCTTCCAGAAGAAGCGCACGATCCCGTTGCCCTTGTGGTCACCGGGCAGCGCGCCGTGGCGCGCCAGGCGCGCTCGCCACCGATAGAGGTAGTCGTTCGCAACACGACCGTCCTCAGGCGCCAGCACCGTGGCGACGGCATCTCGCAGGCCCAGCAGCAGCACGCCCTGATCCTTGATCGGGACCTCGCGACGGCGGTACACGGGGACCAGCCACTCCGCGTACATGGTCACGAAGGAGTCGTTGCCGGTCTCCATCGCCCGCGCCAGCTGCTCGACGTGCTGCTCATAGTCACGCAGGAACTGGCGAAGGTCGATCTCTTCGTAGCGATCGCGGAAGTCCGGCGCGATCCGCAGCGCGGCCTCCAGTGCCAGGCGCGCCAGGCGAAGCCGCTCCCGCCGGAGCGTGTCCGCGGCTCGGGGCAGGCCGGCCGTCGCGTCGTCCGGGGGCAGGCCGAGGGTGGGATGGGGCATCGGGCGGCTAGTCTACAGTTCCGCCATGCCCGAGGACCCTGCGGCACCGACGCCCGAGGGCGGAGGGGAGGCCAGGCCGCCCGCGGTCCGACTTGAAGCACCGCCCGGCGAGCGATACGGCGCGCGCCCCGCGATCGACAGGCCCGCCCGGTCCCGCAGCCCGGACCGAACGCTCACTCGGCCGCTCCTCTACGGCGGTGTCGCTGCGGCGGCCGTAGCTGGGCTTTGGCTCGCCACGGCCGGGATCCTGGGTGTCACCTCTGGCCTGCTGGTCGTGGCCATCGCGGGCGGTTACCTGGTCGGCCTGGCGGTAAGCGCGGGCTGGAGCGCCGACCCATCTGTC
>JACDFU010000041.1 GCA_013815585.1 Chloroflexota bacterium | reverse complement strand
GGCGGCGATCAGGGCCCGACGGCCGACTCTTGCGGAAGGCGCTCGCCCACCTCGACGGGCACGCTCAATCTGTTCTCCGGGGGCGCCAGCGGACAGCTCCAGCGCGGGTCGTAGGCGCACGAGGGATGGAAGGCCAGGTTGAAGTCGAGCAGCAGCGTTCCGGCCGCTGGGTCGCCGCCGTGGTCGGCGCTCTTGATGGTGTCGAGGAGGTAACGGCCGGCCCCGTAGGTCTGCTGCCCGCTCGTGGCATCCCGGAACGGGAGGAAGATCCCTCCGCCGTAGCCCTGGATCCAGAAGACCGACAGACGCGCGCCGGCCAGCGGGCCCTGGAGCTCCACCGCGCCGATGCGGCGGAAGGCAATCGGCTCGGGACCGGAGGAGGGCAAGGCGATGGACAGGGCTGTTGCGGGCGTCGAACCCTCATCTCCGTGCGGTCCGGCATCGTCCTCGACCGGGAGCAGCTTCACGTTCATCCGGTAGGCCGGGTCGTAGGGCCAGTAGGTCAAGCCGCTGAAACGGCTTCGATCCGCGGGCTTCAGGGGGCTCTGGGGGTGGTCCGCGAACAGCCGGTCCCTGGACTCGCGGAAGGCGCTGGTCGCTCCCTCGCGATCGGTCGCGGCGGCCGTACGCCACTCGGCGAAGAGCACGGCCACGCGGCGGCGCCAATCGACAAGCTCCAGGTAGGACGCCGCGGCGTTGGGCATCAGGACGCTCCAAATGGAGAAGCGGGCGTCCGATGGGCGCCCGCTTCCGAAAATCGATCTGAGCGCCGCGAGGCGCGTCGGGTCATCGACCCGTACGGTTCACGGCGCAGGCTTTGCGAGGTCGCTCATCTTCGCGAGGCCTAGCTCGTCGGCAGTCTCCTGCGTCACGACGAAGCCGTTCTGGTCCGTCGCGGGCGCCGGATCGAGCGCCGTGAGCCCTCGCTCCTCGAGCGCTGAGCGCAGCAGCTCGGCGGTCTCCTGGGCGTCCGTCGTTGCCTCACCGGCACTGTCGTTCGCATGCTCCAGGATGGTCGCCGCGTATTCGGGAAGCAGATCGATCTCGCCCGACTCGATGGCCGGGAAGTACACGTCGCGAGCGCCGATCTGGAACTTGCGCTCCACGTCGTAGCCCGCTCCCTCAAGGATCTGCGCAAACAGTTCACCGAGCGTTTCCGATTCGGGGAAGTTGGCCGACCCGAGGGTCAGGCTGACGCCGGAGCCTTCATCGGACTCCTCCGCGCCGTTTTCGGTGAGCCATGCCGAAACTACGTCAGCGGGATCTTCCTGATCGGCCACCGCCTGGTTGAGCCCGATCAGCTCCTCCTGGGTCAGCTTGGCCATCCAGGGGTTGAGCAGGTCGGCGATCGGAGGCGACTCATCGAGCAGGTCCTGGCGGATGACCGGAATGATGTTGTCCGCCAACTGAAGCTGTTTGTCGTCCTTGAGCAGCACGAAGCTCTCGGCCGAGATGGCGGGATCCGAGGTGAACAGCAGACCGACGTCCACGTCCCCGCTCTTGACGGCCTCGACAGTCAGCGGGCCGCCGGAATCCAGCGGTCGATACTCCTTGAACTCCAGCCCGTAGGTGTCCTTCAGGCCGATGAGGCAGAACGGTCGCTCGGGGCACTCCGGCGGGGCACCGAGGACGAGTGCGCTAGCGATCGTGCCGCCGGCGGCGCCGGAGCCGCTGGCCCCTGCCGAGGCAGACGCCGGTGACCCACTGGCGCCAGATGGTGATGTGCCCCCTCCCGTCGTGCAGGCGCCCAGAACCAGCGCCAGCAGCAACGCCCCAAGGGCAGGCATGCGGGTTTGCCGCATTGGGTCCTCCTCTGATTGTCGTGCCCGGCTGCGTCGTTCCAACGCGCCTGAGGCGGCGCGACTGTAGCACGGGGTCTGTTTCGGCACTGTGACCGGGTCGCGGCGCCTTCGGTCCGGCGCCTGCCGCCGAATCCGGGTCACATACGAATGGGTGTAGTGATAGATCCGGGTTGATGCCGGTCCCACCGTCCAGGCAGCAGTTTCAAGCATCACCTACGAACGGGGACGCTGAGTGATGCATACCGCCGCGGTTCGTCTCGTCTAGTACTACCGGGGTTTGTACCTGACTCCGCTGCGGACCGGCGCTACGCGGCTGGTCGGCTCGCGCGGCGGGAACACGCGAGCCTCATGCCGGCGGCCGGGCAGCGGCCATTTCGGGATGCGACATAACCAGGCGCCGGGCGTCCACCCTGATGCCGGGCGAGACGAGGCGCGTTTCGAAAAAGGCGAAGAGGCGCTCGGTGAGGACGGCCAGCAGCGCCACCAGGACCGCCCCGGCGAGCAATAGCACCTCGTTGCGACGAGCCAGCCCGTCGACGATGTAGCGGCCGAGGCCTCCGCCCGCCACGAACGCAGCCAGCGTCGCCGTCGCGACCACCTGCACCGCAGCGGTCCGGACGCCGCTGAGAATCACCGGCAGGGCTGCGGGAAGCTCGACCCGAAAGAGAAGCTGCGGCTCGTTCATGCCCATGCCCCGTCCCGCCTCGACGAGATCGCGGTCCACCTCGCGAAGTCCTACATAGGCGTTCGTGAGGATCGGCGGGATCGCCAGGAGCACGAGGGCGGTCAGGGCCAGGCCGTAGCTAAGGCCGAAGAATGGGAAGAGGATCAGCAGAAGGGCGAGCGAGGGAATGGCCCGACCGATGTTCGCGACGCTCACCGCGAGCAGCCCGGCCCTCCCCGTATGGCCGATATAGAGGCCGACCGGCACGGCCACCAGGCCCCCGATGATGACCGACAACCCCGACAACACGATGTGCTCGAGGAGGCGCGTCGGAATACTGTTCGGGCCGGCCCACGTCGTTGGTGCCGTCAGAAAGGCCGCGAGCTCAGCGAGTAGTTCCATCGCTCATCCCGTCCGCATGCGGGTCCACGGCGTGATGGCTCGCTGGACCAACAGCAGGGCAAGGTCCGCGATGATCGCGAGAAGAACGGAAAGCACCGCGCCGACGTAGATGAGCGTATCGAACTGGCGGATGAAGCCGCGGATCATCAAGCCGCCCAGGCCGCCCTGACCGATGAGCGCCGTGACCGTCACGAGTCCGATCGTCGTCACCGTTGCTACGCGGAGGCCCGCCACGATCACCGGCAGCGCCAGGGGGAACTCCACGCGCCATAGCCGCTGCCACTGCGTGTAGCCCATCCCGTCAGCCGCCTCGCGCATCTCCGGAGGCACGCTGTCGAGGCCGGCCATGATGTTGCGGATCAGGATGAGCAGCGTGTAGCTGACCAGCGCGATCTCGGCGGTCAGCACCGACAGGCCCGTCAGGGGCACCAGGAAAGCGAGCAGCGCCAGGCTCGGAATGGTGTAGACGATCCCGGCAAAGGCGGTGATCGGCCCGTAGAGCGCGCGGCGCCGGTGAATGACGAGCGCCGCCGCGAAGCTCAAGGCGAACCCGACGCCCACCGCCAGCCCGGTCAGCAGGAGGTGCTCGGAGAGCGCCTCGCCGATGTCGTCCAGGTGTCCGAAGATCCAGTCCCAGTCGACCATTGCTATCGCTTGAGCGGCGGCGCGCTGGACGGCAGAGGGCCCACGCTCAGGCGGCGGCTTCGGCCGCTGCGTCCGGTGCAAGCACCTCTGGCCGAGCCTCCGGGTGCAGCTGAGCGCTGATCATGTCGACGGTCACCAGCCCGAGGACCCGGCGACCCTTGTCGACAACGATCGCCGCCTGGACGCTGGCGTCGAGGAGCATGGAGAGGGCGTCCTTGAGCGTCGTTTCGGGCTCGACCAATGGCGACATCGGGATGGCCCGAGCCTCCTCCAGTCGGCCCTCGCCCGGAACGTCGGCCTGGTCGAGCCAGCCGATGGGCCGGTCCTCGGGATCCACGAGCAGGAGATACGGGAACGAGTCGGCCAGGATCCGCTGGCGAGCCTCGGCGGCAGGATCGCCGCTCCGGGCGGTCACCGCGGGCCGCAGCTCCAGGTCGCGCACGCGGCTCAGGCTGAGGCGCTTGAGTCCCCGGTCGGCGCCAACGAAACGCGCAACAAAATCTGATGCGGGGTTCGCCAGGATCTCGGCGGGGGTCGCGAACTGGGCGAGAACGCCGCCCACCTCCATGACGGCGACCAGGTCGCCCATTTTGATCGCCTCATCGATGTCATGGGTCACGAACAGGATGGTCTTGGCCAGCTCCTGCTGGAGGCGGAGAAACTCGTTCTGCAGCCGATCGCGGACGATGGGATCGACGGCGCCGAAGGGCTCGTCCATGAGCATCACGGGTGGGTCCGCCGCGAGCGCCCGGGCCACGCCGACACGCTGGCGCTCACCGCCCGACAGCTGGGTTGGGTACCGGTCGCGGTAGCGGGCGGGTTCGAGGCCCACGGTCGCCAGCAGCTCCTCGCTTCGCTCGAGTTGCCGTGCCTGCGTCCAGCCCAGAAGCCTTGGCACGACACCGATGTTCTGGCCAATGGTGAGGTGCGGGAAGAGCCCGATCTGCTGGATGACGTACCCGATGCGTCGTCGCAGCGTCGTCACGTCCTCGCCGGTGACGTCCTGGCCGTCGATCAGGATCTGGCCGCTCGTTGGCTCGATCAGCCGGTTGACCATCTTCAGGCTGGTCGTCTTGCCGCAGCCCGACGGTCCGACGAGCACGCAGACCTTGCCGGCCGGCACCGTGAAGCTCAGGTCGTTGACGGCTCCGGGGCCCTTCTGGCCCTGGTCGTAGCGCTTCGTGACGTTCCGGAACTCGACGGTCGCGCCGCCCTTGCCGCGGCCAGTGCCGCCGCCATCTCGGTTCCCGCTCGTCACCCGGCCACCGTACCGGACGGGGGAGGGGGGCGCAACGAAGGCGAGGTGCCGGGTACAACCAAGGGCGCATCGCGGCCCGCCCCGCTATCCTCGCTGCCATGCCGCAGCTCCATCTCCGCGCAGAACCAGCCGACTACGCCCAGGTCGTGCTGCTGCCGGGGGATCCGGCGCGCGCCACCCGCATCGCCGGCCGCTTCGACGGGGGCCTGGACGGCGCCAGGACCGTCAACGAGCATCGCAGCCTGCTCGGGTACACCGGCACCTTCAAGGGTGCCCCGGTCAGCGTGCAGACGACCGGCATGGGCACACCGTCGCTCTCGATCGTGGTGGAGGAGCTGCTGCGCCTTGGCGCAACCAGGCTCGTCCGCGTCGGCACCTGCGGCGGGATCGGCCGTGGCATCCGGACGGGCGATCTGCTGGTTGCCTCGGCGGCAGCGCCCGTCGACGGCGCCACTCGGACCTATCTCCACGGCGACCCGTTTGCGCCGGCGGCGGACTTCGAGCTCACCCGAGCGCTGGTCCAGGCCGCGGAGGCCAGGGGGATGCGGCCGAAGGTCGGGCAGGTCGCCACCGTCGACGTCTTCTACAACCCCGACGAGGACTACGTCACGAAATGGCGCGACCGGGGCATCCTTGGCTTCGAGATGGAGGCTGCCGCCCTCTTCACCCTCGCCTCGCGGGCGCAAGGAGCCGGCGAAGACGTCCGGGCGGCCTGCCTGCTGACGGTGAGTGACGTGCTCGCCGAGGACGTCACGTCGGAAGAGTCCTATCTGCCGCTCGAGGAGCTGGATGCAGCGACCGAGCGGATGATCGAGGTGGCGCTCGAGGGGGCAACGACCTTCACCGCCGCGGAGTGACCGGGTCCCGAGTCGCTGCCCTGCGACCGATCGGGGTCAACCTGACCTCCATGGGCGTGACGACGGCATGGTGGGTCGAGACGGCGCGCCAGCTGGAGGCGGCCGGCTTCTCGGCAGTCTGGTGCTGGGACCACTTCCTTAGCCGGGGCAGGAAGTCCACCCCCGTCCTGGAGTGCTGGACGACCCTCGCCTTGGCAGCGGCACAGACCCACCGGCTGCGAGTGGGCAGCTTCGTGAGCAATGTGATGAACCGTCACCCGTCGCTCCTGGCCCGAATGACGGCAACCCTCCAGGAGGCGTCCGGGGGGCGCGTCGAGGTGGGCATCGGGATCGGCGGCAATGCTCGCGAGGTGGAAGCGCTGGGCATTCCCTTTCCGGAGACATCGGAACGGGTGCAGCGGCTCGAGGAGGCCGTGCAGCTGCTCCGGCTCCTGTGGACCGGTGGGCCCGTCTCGTTCGAGGGACGCCACTACCAGCTCCGGGACGCCTATGCCCATCCTGCACCGTCGCCGTCGCCCCGCATCGTGGTGGGTGGCGAGTCTCCCGGTGGTGCAAGGCTGGCGGCCCGAGTCGGCGATGCCTGGACGACCACGGAAAAGGCGTTCGCGGCATGCCTGGGCATCTACGAGGAGGCGCTGGGCCTGGCCGGGCGTGAGCGGTCGGCGGCGCCTGTGCTCCTGGCCGTCGGTCTGGAACGGGAGCTGGAGCTCGATCGTCAGCCGTTGTTGAACGACCTCGCTGCCGAAGCTTCGCGGTGGGCCGAGCAGGGCGCCGACGAGATCATCATCGAGTACGTGCGGCCCGCCGCCGTCCCGGGGCTCATTGCCGCCGCCGAACGTGCTGGTCTCGCGGAGTCGCAGGCAGCGCGAGGTCCGGCCCCGCGCTAGGCTCGACGCAGCCATGCCGACGCCTGTCCCGGACCCGCGGGTCCCCGTGGATCTCTCCGCGCCACACGATTCCTGCGCCCGTTGCGGGCGCGCCACGCCGCTCGGTGTCTCGCTCTGCCAGGAGCACAACCCGGGACGGCTCGGTGCACCCAGCGCGACCCAGGCTCACGGCACGATCGTGGCCGGCATCGTGGCTGGCTTCGTGCTCCTGGCGGTGGTCGGGCGGATCGCCTTTCTGGGATCGGGGCCGTTCGAGTCCCGGTTGAGCTCGGCCGTGGGGCGGTCCGACGGCGGCGTGGACGTGGTGATCGACGTCACGAACCGCGGCTCGCGGGATGCCGGTGCCACCTGCCGCGTGACGCGTGGCGGGCTGCCCTCCCGCGAGGACCTCGTATTCCTCAGCGAACCCGTTCCACCCGGTGGCACGCGATCCTTCTCGCGCACCGTCCTGCCGCCCGAGGAGGGCAGCCCGCCCTATCGCCTTGATCGCCTCGTCGTCAGCTGCACCTGAGTCGGGCGACTCAAGCCGGTGAGCCTGCCGGATTGTCAGCGGCGACAGGCTCACCTACTTCCGCTGCGGGCTGGTCGCGGAGCCCGAACCCGTTGATCGCCGCGCCGGCCAGGAGCAAGCCGGCCGAGACGAGCATGGCGAGGTGGAACGCGTCGGTGGATGCCTCCCGGGCAGCCATGGCCTGGTTCGGTGGCACGCCTGCCGCCGGGGGGTTGAGTGGCTGGATCTGCGCGCGCACCTCGGGAGAGGCCGGGTCCAGCCCCTCCACGCGCGAAGCCAGCGCGGTATAGAAGCTGGCACTGATCGCCACGAAGATCACCGCGCTGATGAGGGGTGCCCCCACGCGGGAGACCGCGTTGTTGATCGCCGAGCCGAGGCCGGAACGCTGAACCGGCACCGAGGCCATCACCGCGGTCGTCAGTGGCGCCACGAGCATCGTCAGGCCGAACCCGAAGAGCAGGCTGCCGGGCAGGATGTCGACCAGGTAGCCGGCTGAGGGGATGAAGGTGGCGGGATCGGCGACGTTCGCCTGCCAGGGCACGCTGGTCGAGGGGATCCGGGCGTACCACAGGACGCCCATGGCCATGAGCACGGGCGCCGCCGCCAGGAAGCGCCGCGCGCCGAAGCGACCTGCCAGTGCCCCGAATCGGGGCGAGAGCGTGGCCAGCATGATCCCCACGGGGAGGCCGCCCGCACCTGCCGCGAGCGCCGAGTAACCGAGCGTGTTCTGCAGGAAGAGGCCCTGGAAGGCGAAGGAGACGTAGAGCGCGCCGTACACCAGGAAGGTCGAGAGGTTCGTGACGGCGAAATTGCGAACCCGGAACAGGTCCAGCGGCACCAGCGGGTTGCGCGACCGGGCCATGAGGACGGGAAACACCGCGAGCGCAACGAAGCCGATCCCGAGCGAGACAAAGGCGATCGGGTCCCGCCAGGCCTGCTCCTGACCCCGAGTAGCCCCGAAGGCGAGGCCGCCCACGGCAAGCGCGATCACCGCGGCGCCGAGCCAGTCGAACCTGCCGGTGGCTTCCTCGTCGCGCGTCTCGCGCATGTGGCGGATCGTTGCGAAGAGTGCCAGCCCCACCAGCGGCACGTTGATCAGGAAGGCGAGGCGCCAGGAGACGGTGTCGACCAGGAATCCCCCGACGATCGGCCCCAGCGTCGTGGTTGCCGATGAAGCTGCTGCCCAGACCCCGAAGGCACGTCCACGCTCCGCCCCCTGGAACGTCGCCGTGATGATCGACAGGGCCCCGGGCACGAGCAGGGCGCCGGCAGCACCCTGGAGGAGCCGGCACAGGATCAGGATCTCCATGGTGGGGCTGAGCCCGCACATCACCGACGTAATCCCGAAGCCGGTCAGACCGATGGCGAACATGCGGCGTCGCCCGTAGTAGTCGTTCAGCGCTCCCGAGAGGATAAGCAGCGCGCTGAGCACAGCGAGATAGCCGCTGTTGACGTAGGTCTGACCCTCGAGCACGCCGACGACCGTGGCCGGCAGCTCCTTGCCGATCCTGGGCAGGGCCACGTTGACGATCGTGCCGTCGAGAAACACGATCGAGGACCCGAGGACGACCGCCAGGAGAGTCCAGTTCTTCGGCGACAATGCGTGCTCCGTGCGGGTGTCAGCCGGCCCCGGGATCGAACCGCCACACCTTGCAACGCGGCCGGACCTCTCCCGCGGCCATCTTCGCGCCGATCCGGGAGGTGGACAAGGGCCACCTACAATCGGCCGATGTCCCCTGATCCGCCGAGGGAGGCGAGCGCCCCGGCCGACTTCGGCCCAGAGCTGGCGCTGGCGACGGATGCGGCCCGCCGTGCAGGGGCGCTTCAGATGGAACGGTACGGCCGACTCGAGCGGATCGTCCACAAGAGCGAAAAGGACGTCGTCACGGAGGTCGACCACCTGTCCGAGGAGCTCATCCTGGAGGCGATCCGGGGCGCCTTTCCGCAGGACGAAATCCTTGCCGAGGAATCGGGGTCGCACCGGGGAGCTCGCCGGCACGTGGATGCGGCGGCCGCGGCCGAACCTTCTGGAGCGCCCGAGCCCGCTCGCCGGACCTGGGTCGTCGACCCCCTTGACGGGACCGTGAACTACGCGAACGGCATCCCCATCTTTTGCGTCAGCATCGCCCTGGTCCGTGGCCACGAGCCGGTGGTGGGGGTCGTCTATGACCCTGCCCGCGACGAGCTCTTCAGCGCGGTTGCGGGCCAGGGGGCCTGCCTGGACGGGCAGCCGATCCACCTGCCCGTCAAGGAGAAGCTTTCCGACTGTGTTATCTCCCTGGCGCTTCCGTGGCGGGGTTTCGCCCGGCGTGAGCGGAGAATCCGGCGCGACGTCCGCGTGACGCGGAATTTGGGCAGCGCGGCGCTCGCACTTGCGTACGTGGGTAACGGCCGCTTCGACGCCTTCCTCCAGCTCCGCGGTCTCTCCAGCTGGGACATTGCCGCGGCCGGGCTCATCGCCGCGGAAGGTGGCGCCCGCGTGACCGACGCTTCAAGCGGCCCGTGGTTGGACCTCGACCGGCCGGGCCGTGCTCTCTCCGTTGTGGCCGCCGCTCCAACCCATCACCAGGCCCTCCTGGCGGCGCTCGCCTGAAAGGAACGCCAATGATCCCCGTTACACGCCTGAACCACGCCGTCCTCTACGTTCGGGATCTCGATCGATCGGTCGCGTTCTACCAGGAGGCGTTCGGCTTCGAGGAGATCGCGCGGGAGGGCGGCATGATGGCGTTCCTCCGCGCCGCCGCGTCGGAGAACCATCACGATCTGGGGCTGATGGCGGTCGGTCCGGCCGCCCCGCGTCCGCCCCGCGGCTCCACTGGCCTACCATCTTGCGTGGGAGGTCGGCGCGATCGAGGATCTCGCCTCCGCGGCGCAGTCACTGAGCCGCCTGGGAGCGCTCACCGGAGCTAGCGACCACGGCGCCACGAAGTCGCTCTATGGCCAGGATCCGGACGGCAACGAGTTCGAGGTCATGTGGATGGTCCCGCCCGACCAGTGGGGCGACCAGGAGCGCCGCGCGATCATCGCGCCGCTCGATCTGGACCGAGAGGTGGAGCGGTTCGGCGGGAGGCCTGCCTAGCCGAGCCGGACCGCCGTCCCGGAGGCCGTCACCATGAGCATCGAGCCGCCCTGGCCGACGGTTTCGTAGTCGAGGTCGACGCCGATCACCGCGTCAGCACCCAGCTGAGCCGCCCACGCGCCGAGCTCCTGGAAGGCGATCTCGCGCGCCCGCCGGAGCTCTTCCTCGTAGGCGCCCGAGCGGCCACCAACGATGTCGCGGATGCCGGCGAAAAGGTCCTTGAAGATGTTCGCTCCCAGGATCGCCTCGCCGGTGACGATGCCCAGGTACTCGGAGACGGTGCGCCCTTCGACGCCCGGCGTGGTGGTCAGGATCATCGGGGCATCCCTCGCTTCATGTTGTTGCGTCAGCCCGATGGTACGCGGCGGGGGCGGGCTACGATCCGGACGTGACCTACGACATCGTGGTGATCGGCGGCGGCCCGGCCGGCGTGACGGCCGCGCTGCGGGCGCGCGAGCTGGGGGCGCGGGTCAGCTTGGTCGAGCGGAGCGCGCTGGGTGGGACCTGTACGAACGACGGCTGCGTTCCGACCCGCGTGCTGGCCAAGGCCGCGCGCCTCATCCGGGATGCCGAGCAGCTGTCGGATTACGGCCTGTCGGCTTCCCCGCCGCGCTTGAACTTCGAGCGTCTGATCGTCCGGGCTCAGCAGGTGGTCTACGAGGTCCACGACAAGAAGCAGTTGTTCGCGCACCTGGAAAAAGCCGCGGTCGAGGTCCACGAAGGGGTCGGCGAGGCCCGCTTCGTCGACGCGAACACCGTTTCGGTCGATTCTGGCAGCTCCTTCGTGGCCGATCGGTTCGTCATCTCGGCTGGCGGCCGCCCGCGGCGACTCACCTTTCCGGGCTCCGAGCTCGCGATCACCCACAGCGATGTCTGGAGGATGCGCCAGCTTCCCGCGTCGGTAGCGGTCATCGGGGGCGCCGCGACCGGCTGCCAGCTCGCTTCCGTCTTCGCGGCGTTCGGATCGAACGTGACGGTCCTGGACACCGCACCGCGGCTCCTCTCGGCCGAGGACGAGCTCGTCTCGACCTACCTGGCCGAGTCGTTCCGTGCTCGGGGCATCGAGCTGCTGACCGGGATCGAAGGTGTGAGCGGGATTGAGCAGATCGGCGGCGGCCGGAATCGGCTGGAGTTCCGGTCAGGCGGAACCGAGCACCTCCGGGAGGTGGAGGTCGTGATCATGGCCGTCGGCTGGCCGGGAAACGTCGACTCGCTCAATCTCGAGGCAGCCGGGGTTCGGACCGACCGCGGCTACGTCTGGGTGAACGACCAAATGCGCACCTCGGCCCCGAACATCTGGGCGGCCGGTGACATCACCGGTCGGATGATGCTCGTCCAGAGCGCGACCGAGGAGGCACGCGTGGCCGCCGAGAACGCGGTCGACGCAGGTGTCTCGGCCCGCGCTGGATCATGGGGAAGTCAGACGCCCCGACAGTTCCAGCACCGGATCGTGCCGCACGGCGGCTTTACCGACCCCGAGTACGGGAGCGTCGGCCTGACCGAGAGGCAGGCCCGCGAGCAGGGCGGCACGGTAACGGCCGTCGTTCCCTTCGCTGATCTTGATCGGGCTGTGATCGACGGTCGGATCGAGGGCGGCTGCAAGCTCATCGCGTCGGCCGACAGCCGCTTGATCCTTGGCGCTCACGTGGTGGGTGAGCAGGCGGTCGAAATCGTCCAGCTCGTCGCGGCCGGAATGGCCGCCGGGATGACGGTCGAGGCGCTGGCCGAGCTGGAGCTCGCCTACCCGACCTTCACGGCGATCGTCGGACTCGCGGCCAGGCGGCTCGCCCGCGAGCTTCCTGAATCGGAGGTCCCGCAGGAGTGGCACACGCTGATCCCGGCGGACGACTGGGAGCATCGCCAGCCCAGCTGAGCGGCCATGCCGCCTCCTTGCAAGCGACCTGACCTTCGCGGCCCGAACGCCACTTCCTCAGCTCGCCCAGCGCGGGACGAGCCCGACGAGATGCGGGGCGCCGAGTTCCTCCACGACCCGCTCGAAGCTGGCGCGCGGCACGCCTCCCCAGCGCAGGTCCTCGAGCGACTCGCTGATCGGGGCGTCCGTTCGAAGCGTCGCCAGCTCACGGAACAAGTGGGCCTCCTCCCGGTGCTCGCGGAGCGAGGTGGCGAGGAGCGGCGCATTGCGGACGCTGAGATCCCACTTGTGTGCGCGCTCGGGGATGGCCTCCAGGTGCTCGTATCGCGCGAGGACGGTCGCCGCCGAGGTCTTGCCCCAGCCGGGCAGCCCGGGAAAGCCGTCGGCGCTGTCGCCCACGAGGGCCAGGTAGTCGGGAATGCTCGCGGGCGAGACGCCAAACTTCGAGCGCACTGCCTGCGCGTCCCCGACGACTCGCTTGCGGCGGTCAAAGGTGATGACGCGTCCGTCTTCGCGGACACACTGGGCCATGTCCTTGTCGGGCGAGAGGATGACTACCCGCTCCACCTCAGGAGCGTCTGCCCAGCGGGCAGCCGCAGCGCCCAGCGCGTCGTCGGCTTCGAACTCCACCATCGGCCAGACCACCAGCCCGATCGACTGCAGCGCTTCCTCGGCGCGCTCGAATTGCGCCAGCAGCTCGGACGGCATGCCCTCTTCGGTCTTGTAGCCGGGCCAGCGCTCGTTCCGCCAGGAGCGGATGACGTGATCGCTCGCGCAACCAACGTGGGTGACCCCGCGCTCTCGCAGGAGTCGAAACGTGCTTTCGATGAGCCCGACCGTCGCGCCTACCGGCCTGCCCTGCGGATCGTTTGTTGCCGGCCGCCCGAAATGGGCGCGGAACAGCTCGTAGGTCGCGTCGAGGAGGTGGATCAGCACGAGACGACGCTAGCACCCTGAGCACATCGTGGGCGCACCAGTGTGCGAGCACACTTGTCCGGATGGATTGGCTGGGCCCCGTGCTGGGCTTCATGGTCGTGGCGCTCGTGCTCTGGCTGGTGGCGGTGGCGGTCATCTGGCTGCACCGACCGTCGCGAGAGCTCGCCATGCCCCTACTCAGGTTGCTGCCGGACATCCTCCGGCTTGTGCGCCGGCTGCTGGCAGATCCAGCCACCCCTCGCTCCGTGCGGCTGGCCCTGATCGGGCTCGGCGCCTGGATCATCAGCCCGATCGACCTGCTGCCGGAATTCCTGCCCGGCATCGGCCCGCTCGACGACATCGTGGTCGCGGTCCTGGTGCTGCGCTGGACCGCCAGGCGGATTGGCCGGGAACGGCTGGAAGCGCAATGGCCCGGCACGCCGGACAGCTTCAAGCTGCTCGCCCGGCTTCTCTAGGGGGGTGCCCAGCGCCGATAAGCGGCGAGCTGCCTTCGAACGGGATCCGCCTTGAGGACGCCAACCCCCTCCAGCAACGATGGAGGCGGTAGCCGATACGCCAGGGCAGTACGGCGGGCGGGGTCAGCCCTTTGTGGCGGAAACGGGCCTCCGACGTCTTGTGGAAGCGGCAGGCTTTTTGGCCTTGGCGGCCTTTCCGATTGTCGCCGTGACGGCCTTTGACCGGCCGGACCTGGAGCCGGCGGCCTTGGACGCTGCAGCCTTTGACCCTGCTGCCTTGGAGCTTCGCGACGCTGGAGCCTGGGATCCCCCGACCTGCTGCGCATACGCTCCGGCCAGGGCCGCCCCGGCGATCCCCGCGGAGTTGAGCAGCTTGGCGGGGACCGTCGGCGCCCTGGTTTCGAGCAGCTTCTCGAACTTCGCCCATTCCTTGCTAACGCCGCCGCCCAGGATGATCAGGTCCGGCCAGAGGTACGCCTCCACCCTCGCGAGATACCCGTTGAACTCACGGATCCAGCGCTTCCAGCTGACGTGCCGGCGCTCACGGGCCGCGCCGCTGACGCGCGTCTCCGCGTCCTTGCCACCCATCTCGAGGTGCCCGAGCTCGGTATTCGGTACGAGGACGCCGTCGACGAACAGGGCGCTCCCGATCCCGGTGCCAACCGTCAGCACCAGCACCGTTCCGGCCTGGCCAGAGCCGGCGCCATAGGTCATTTCCGCGAGACCTGCCGCATCGGCGTCGTTCAAGGCGAGCACGCCAAAGCCGAGTCGGTCCTTCATCAGCTCCTCGGCCGACACGTCAAGCCACCCGGGATCGATGTTCGCCGCGGTCTTGAGCCGCCCGTACTTGACCACGCCCGGAAGGCCGCAACCCGCAGGCAGTCCTTCCGGCAGGCTCCCTGCGGCCCTCAGCTTGCCGATCACCGACCCGATCGTCTCGATGACCGCCTCCGGGGTCGCCGGCTGCGGCGTCTTCTCGCGGATCCTGTCGGAGGCAAGCTCGCCGGTCGGCAGGTCCACCACGGCGGCCTTCACCCCGGTGCCACCCACGTCGATCCCCAGCGCCTGACCCTCCAATCGGGTCCCGACGCGCGGAATGACCGGATCGTCAGAAGACCCGACGCGAGCTGCCTCGGGCGAATGCCCGTCTCGACTGGTCATCGCCCCCGAGGATACGACGCGGATTGGCGCCGGGCGAGGTTCATGCACGCGCTCTACTAAGATGCAGTCGAATGTTCGACCAGTACGGCGACTTCAAGCGCCAGCTGCCCGACCGCGATCCCCAGGAGACCCGTGACTGGGTCGAGTCGCTCGATTCCATCGCGGCCAACGACGGCGGCGCCGATCGCGCCCAGTTCATCCTCTACCGGCTGCTGAAGCGCGCCCGCCAGCTCAACGTCGGGCTGCCTCCGCTGACGCAGACGCGCTACATCAATACGATCTCGCCGGAGCAGGAGCCGGAGTTCCCGGGCGACGAGCAGATGGAGCTGCGCATCCGGCGCATGGTCCGCTGGAACGCCGTAGCGATGGTCCTCCGGGCCAACACAGTCTCCCCGGGGATCGGCGGACACCTTGCCACCTATGCCTCGGCGGCCAGCCTCTACGAGGTCGGTTTCAACCATTTCTTCCGGGGCAGGGACGCCCCTGGCATGGGGGATCAGGTCTACTTCCAGGGCCACGCGGCGCCGGGGATCTATGCCCGTGCCTTCCTCGAGGGCCGGCTGAGCGAGAGCCAGCTGGACCACTTCCGCCAGGAGGTCGTGCCGGGCGAAGGGCTGAGCTCGTACCCGCATCCCCGCCTGATGTCCGACTTCTGGGAGTTTCCCACCGTCTCCATGGGACTGAGCCCGCTGGCGGCGATCTACCAGGCGCGCTTCAACCGCTACCTTCAGGCGCGCGGCATCAAGGACACGAGCGACAGCCACGTCTGGTGCTTCATCGGTGACGGCGAGACCGACGAGCCCGAAACTCTCGGGTCGCTCTCCATCGCGGCGCGCGAGGGGCTGGATAACCTGACCTTCGTCGTCAACTGCAACCTCCAGCGGCTCGACGGCCCCGTTCGCGGCAACGGCAAGATCATCCAGGAGCTCGAGGCCGTCTTCCGCGGCGCCGGCTGGAACGTCATCAAGGTGATCTGGAGCCGCGAATGGGACGAGCTCCTCGCGCGCGACGTCGATGGTGCACTGGTGCACCAGATGGGCGAGACGGTGGACGGCGAATATCAGAAGTTCTCCGTCGAGACCGGCGGCTACATCCGCGAGCACTTCTTCGGCGAGGACCCGCGTCTCAAGGCACTCGTGGCCGAATTGAGTGACGAGGACATCAAGCGCCTGCGCCGGGGCGGCCATGACTACCGCAAGCTGTACGCCGCCTATGCCGCCGCGGGGGCGCACAAGGGCCGACCGACCGCCATCCTGGCCAAGACGGTCAAGGGCTGGACGCTCGGATCAGCCGTCGAGGCGCGAAACATCACGCACCAGGCCAAGAAGCTGACGGAAGCCGAATTGAAGGTCTTCCGGGATCGCCTGGAGCTGCCGATCCCCGATGCGAAGCTCAAGGAAGCGCCGTATTACCACCCGGGCCCGGACGCCCCGGAGATCCAGTACCTGCAGCAGCGACGCGCCGAGCTGGGCGGCCCACTTCCCCGGCGAGTTGTTCTTCCGGTCGAATTGGAGCTGCCCACCGACCCTGCCTACCGCGAGTTCTTCGGAGGCTCGGGTGAGCAGGAGGCGTCGACCACGATGGCCTTCGCGAAGCTCCTCCGGAACCTGCTGCGCGACAAGAGCATCGGTCGCCGGATCGTGCCGATCATCCCGGACGAAGCACGCACCTTCGGCATGGATCCGCTTTTCAAGGAGGTCGGGATCTACTCGGCGCTCGGCCAGCTCTACGACCCGGTCGACTCCAGCCTGATCCTGAGCTATCGCGAGGCGAAGGACGGCCAGGTCCTGGAGGAGGGCATCACCGAGGCCGGGTCCTCGGCCTCGTTCCAGGCGGCTGGCACGAGCTACGCCACGCATGCCGAGCCGATGATCCCCTTCTACATCTTCTATTCGATGTTCGGCTTCCAGCGCACCGGGGACGAGTTCTGGGCCTTCGCGGATGCCCGCGGCCGGGGCTTCCTGCTCGGCGCCACCGCGGGCCGGACGACGCTTAACGGTGAGGGGCTCCAGCACGAGGACGGGCACAGCCTCCTGGTGGCCTCGACCATCCCGGTCTGCCGCGCCTATGACCCAGCCTTCGCCTACGAGACGGCGGTCATCGTCCGCGAGGGGATCCAGCGCATGTACGCGCGAGGCGAGGATGTCTTCTATTACCTGACGCTCTACAACGAGAACTACCGCATGCCGGCCATTCCCGAGGGCGTGGAGGACGGGATCGTGCGCGGCCTTTACCGCTTCCGCGACGCACCGGCGATCGAGAACGGCGGGGGGCACGCCGGACCGCCGCGGGTCACCTTGCTGGGGAGCGGCTCGATCATGCAACAGGTGCTTCGGGCACAGGATCTGCTCGCCGAGCGATTCGGTGTGGCAGCCGAGGTGTGGAGTGCGCCCTCCTACCAGCTCCTGCGGGCGGACGCGCTCGATGCCGACCACTGGAACGCGCTCCATCCCACCGACAAGCCGCGCACCCCATACGTGACCCAGGTGCTGGCAGAGGCGGCCGCGGCGGGCCCCGTGGTGGCGGCCAGCGACTATGTCAAGGCCGTGCCGGACCAGATCAGCCGCTGGGTGCCCGGACCCTGGCGCTCACTCGGGACCGATGGCTTCGGCCGCAGTGATACGCGTGAAAACCTCCGCCGATTCTTCGGCGTCGACGCGGCCCACATTGCCTTCGCCGCGCTGGCGGAGCTGGCGCGCTGCGGGCGGCTGGAGCCGGCGGCCGTGTCGGCCGCGGTCGGGGAGCTCGAGCTCGACCCGGAGGCGCCCCACTCCCTGACCGCCTGACGGC
>JACDFU010000040.1 GCA_013815585.1 Chloroflexota bacterium | reverse complement strand
CGACCAGCGTCGGGAGCTGGTGCAACTGCTCGTCGAGCGCGTCACCACGGAGCGGGACGGGCCGGTCGAGGTGACCTGGAACGCCGCGGCGCGTCCGTTCTTTGTTCTGCTAGTGGCGCCCCCGGACGGACTCGAACCGCCGACGCAGGCCTTAGGACGGCCTCGCTCTGTCCACTGAGCTACGGGGGCGCATGGCCATTGTAGAGGGGGCACCAACAGGGTCCTGATAGCGTCCGAGCCTACAATCCGATGGCGATGACCGGCTCCCCTGCCCTTCCCACCCTGCTGTTCTACCGGCGCGACGGCTGCCACCTGTGCGACGACGCCCGCGAAGCGCTCCAAGCGGTGCTCGAGGAGCGGGCAGCGCAAGGCAGCCGGATCCCCAGGGTTCGCGAGGTCGACATCGACCGGGATGAGGAAGCGCAGCGGCGCTACATGGAAGCAATCCCGGTGCTGGCCCTCGACGGCGCCGAGCTCAGGCTGGCAACGGGGTACCGCTCAATCCACCGATTCCTCCAGCGCTCGCTGGATGCAGGCCTTGCCTGACCTGACGCTGGGCGCCGCGCTCCTGGCCGGGCTCGTCAGCTTCCTGTCGCCCTGCGTGCTGCCGGTGGTGCCGGCCTACCTCGGTCAGCTCGGGGCATTCGCGGTGACCAACGCGAGCGCGACGCCGACGGCTGCAGAGCCGCCCGGTCGATCCGGCATGCTGGCGGTCGCCGGTGGTCCGGCCATCGCCGCGGTTGTCCCTTCGCCGTCGCTGGCAGCGCGTCGCTGGGCTGTCCTGCCGCATGCGCTGGCCTTTGTGCTCGGCTTCACAGCGGTCTTTACGACCCTGGGCATCACCGCCAGCTATGCGCTGGGCGGTGTGGGCCCGCAGCTCCCGCTCCTGCGTCAGATCGGCGGGGTCATCCTCGTGATCCTGGGCCTGAACATGGCCGGCGTCCTGAGCCTGTCGGCGCTGGCACGCAGCTGGCGTCCCCTCGACGCATTCGCGGCCAGGCGCGGTCCGGTCGCGAGCCGGACGCCGCTTGGCGCTTTCGGGCTCGGGTCTGTCTTCGCGCTCGGCTGGACCCCGTGCATCGGGCCGACGCTCGGTGCCATCTTCGGCCTTGCGCTGGCGGGACCGACTGCCCAGGCGGGCAGCCTATTCGTCGCCTACTCGATCGGGCTCGGCCTGCCCTTCCTTGGGCTCGCGCTCGCGCTTGATCGGGCACCTGGTCTCATCCGTCCCCTCCTCCGCCACACGCGGACGGTCGAGATCATCGGCGGCGTGCTGGTGGCGCTGATCGGCCTCGCGATCGTCTTCGACTGGCTGGGGTTCTTCTACCGAAGCTTTGGCACGCTCTTCTTCGCGATCTGAGGCAGCGGTCGAGCGGCGCGGCCTGATCGGTCCGTTCACCGGTCGGCAGATTGCCACCGCGCTGGCGGTGCTCGTGGGCGTGGCCCTGCTTCTCGCCGCGCTCACGGCCCCGATCGCCACTCCCGGAGCCACGCCTGCCCCTGAGCCAGGAGCCTCGTTCGTCGCCTTCGGCGAAGCCATCGAGGGCCTCCAGCCTGGTCAGCGGGCACCGGAGCTGGCGGGCACGGTCGACGGTCGCACGGTGGAGCTCCTCGACCTCGACGGCCGGCCGATCCGGCTGGCGGATCTCCGCGGCCGTCCCGTCTGGATCAACTTCTGGGCCACCTGGTGCCCCCCCTGCCAGGAGGAGACGCCGACGCTGCAGAAGATCCATGAACGGTACACCGAGGCCGGTCTTGCGCTCGTCGCGATCAGCGTCCAGGAGTCGACCGTGGAGGACGTTCGCGCGTACGCAGAGACGTACGGGCTGACCTACACGATCGGCTTCGATGCCACTTCGGCGGTTTTCACCACCTACCGCGCCTACGGCCTGCCGACGCAGCTCTTCATCGATCGCGAAGGGATCGTCCGCGCCACCTGGAACGGGCCGCTCAGCGAGGAACAGGCCGCGTCATTCGTGGAGCCGCTGCTGGCCGAGTGAGCCAGCTGGGTCCTGGGGCCGCCAGGCGCCGTGGGAAGCGGATCTTGGTCCGGCCGCAGCCGGGGCTCGGCGGCCGGCTGTCTGACGGTGATGACAATCGTGTCATCAGTCGATGGCTGATTTCCCCCCATCCTGCTCCCCGTCGATGCTGAGGCTGTCAGTCGATCGAACGGCTACCCCGTGCTTCGGTCACGTACCCGTGCTTCGGTTACGCCTCCCATGTTGATGACAAGACTGTCATCACCAGGGGAATGGCTTCTGCCGGCGGACATGGCTGCGCGGACGACGGTGTCCTCAGCTCAGGCTCTCAAACCGGAAGCGATCTCGGTCCGCGACCAGCCGCCCAACCGGCCGACGGGGCTCATGTGACAGCACCACGGTCCAGCGCTCCTCTGCGGCCCGGCGGAAGAGCGAACCCTTCACTTCCACGCTCGTCAATGGGAAGTCGTCGAAGCTGGGCACCCAGCGGGGATTGGCACTCCATGGACGCATGCAGAGGTCGCCGAAGAAGCCCACGGTGCCCGCCGGACCGTGGATCGCCACCGCCTGGTGACCGCCCGAGTGGCCGCCCGTCTGGATGAGCTCAACGCCGGGGAGCACCTCGGCCGAGCCCTGCACGGCGCCCTCCAAGCCGGCCTGCTCGACCAGGCGCAGCTCGTCCTGCTCGTAGGACGCCTGGAGGCGCGGATTTCCACCCAGCGCGAACTCCCATTCGGCTCGTTGTGCGGCGATCCGGGCCCGGGGGAACGCGGCCGCGCCGGCGGCGTCGAGCAACCCGCCGGCATGGTCGAAATGGAGGTGGCTGAGCGCCACCAGATCCACCGTGGCGGGATCAAAGCCAGCGGTTCGCAGAGTCGGAAGGATCGCTTCCCCACGCACGGTCCGCTGCGCCCGGTGTCGCTCGTCCATGCGCTCGCCGATCCCCGTCTCCACCAGCACTCGGCCGGCGGGAGTCTCGGCCAGAAGGCAGTTGAGGGCCTGGGTGAGGGTGGCATCCGGGTTCAGCTCATCGGCGACGAGTCGCTCCCACATCGTGCGCGGCACCGGGCCAAACACCGTCCCGGCATCTGAGGCGAAGGTGCCCGCCTGGATCAGCGCGACGCGAACGCCCCCGCCCAGGTCGGTCGACCAGTCGACGTTGCCGTTCAGCGGCTCGCCCGCTGGCCTCGCCGTGGGCCGCCCTTCGCGGTCGGCCGTCCACCGTCGAAGTCCCGGTAGAACGCCGAGGCGGTCGGCTCCGACTGGCCCTGGTACTTGGAGCCCAGCTCGGCCGAACCATACGGCCGCTCGACCGGGCTCGACATGCGGACGAACGAGATCTGCCCGATCTTCATCCCGAAGTACAGCGCGATCGGCAGCTTGGCCACGTTCGATAGCTCGAGGGTCAGGTTGCCCTTCCAGCCCGGGTCGACGTAGCCCGCCGTTGAATGGATCAGCAGCCCCAGCCGTCCCAGGCTGGACTTTCCCTCCAGGCGCGCGACCAGGTCGTCCGGCAGCTCAACCCATTCCAGGGTCTGGCCGAGCACGAACTCACCTGGGTGGAGGATGAAGGGCTCGTCCTCCGTGACCGAGACGATCTCGGTCAGGTCGGGCTGCGGCGTGCGAACGTCGATGTACGGGTAGCGGTTGTTGTGGAAGACCCGGAAGTCGCGATCCAGGTGCAGGTCGACCGAGGATGGCTGGAGACAGGACGCGTCGTAGGGGTCGATGCGGATGCGGCCCCCCTCCATGGCGGAGCGGATGTCGCGGTCGGAGAGAACGGCCACGCTGTCTGTCCCGTGCCGTCGTCAGCGGCGGCGGTCAGAAGCCGCCGTCGGTACAGGCCCGGACCGGGATGCAGGCACGGGCCCGGGCCGAGATGCCGGCAAGCCGGGCTCGACCCGCTCGGCGAGCAGGGTGTCGACCTCCCGCTTGAGCTGCTCGATGTCCTCGAAGGACTGGTACACGCTGGCGAAGCGGATGTAGGCGATGTGGTCGATCCGGCGGAGCTCCTCCATGGACAGCTCGCCGATCCGACGGGAGGGAACCTCGTTGGCGCCCTGGGACCGGAGCGCAGCCTCGATGGCGTCGGCCGCCTGGTCGGCAGCATCGGCTGCCACGGGCCGACGCGTCAGCGCCTTCTGCAGACCAGCGACGAGCTTTCGGCGCTGGAAATCCTGGCGGGTGCCGTCGCGCTTGACGATGGTCAGCCGGGCAGCCTCGACGCGCTCATAGGTCGTGAAGCGGGTGGTGCAGGCCATGCATTCGCGCCGCCGGCGAACGGTCGCGGCCTCGTCGAGATCGCGCGAATCTACGACCCGGGACTCTCGTTCGCCACAATTCGGGCACCGCATTGGTCCTGTCTTCCTCCGTCTCGCACCACGTCATGTAGTGGTGCGAGGCGAGCCTACCACTAGATGATGGGTCGTGGCCAGTCGTTGGTCAGCCTTCGCTATGGGCCGCCGCTTCCGAGTCCGGGTCCTCGGTTCGGACGCTGCGCCACTTGGCGCGGCTGGCGTCCCTGGCTGCCGCAAGGTCGGCGAGGTGGTCGCGCGACTCCTCACGCGCGTGCAGGAGGTTGAGATAGCCGCGCTTTATCGAGGTCTGCGCTTCGAGCTCGCTCCGCCGGCCGTGTGTCTGCTCCCACTGCTCGGCGCCGTGCTCGATGAGCTGGAGGGCCCGGATACCTCGCTCGATGTCCGTTGCGATTCGCTCGCGCGTCCCGACGAGCCCCCTCGGCGCGGCGATCCCCTGCACCTCGACGAGGTAGCCCTCGAGCTTTTCCATACCGCTCACCAGCTCTGCATGGATCTCTGCCGCGGGCAGCGAGCCGTGGCGGACCTGGTCCACGCGATCGATCAGGCCAAGGAGCGTGTCGTCGACCCTCTCCCCCACCTCCTGCGCCTCGCGCTGAAATCCGGCCACCTCGCGGGTCCGGTTGAGCGCCTGGCTCGCGCGTCGCAGGAAGAAGAGCAGCCCGGCCAGGAGCAGTGCGGCCAGGAGCAATGCCACGAGGACCTGGATCGGCACGCTCACCGGTCGCTCCGCTCCCGGATCGCGGTGCTCAGTCGCGGCACGATCTCGAAGAGGTCCCCGACCACGAGCAGGTCGGCGAACTCCGCGATCGAGGCGTCGGCATCCCGATTGATCGCCACGATGGTGCCGGCGGTCTGCATCCCGACCTTGTGCTGGATGGCACCGCTGATGCCGACAGCGACGTAGAGCGCCGGCTTGACGCTCTTGCCGGTCTGGCCGATCTGCTGCGCGAATGGAATCCAGCCCGCGTCGACCGCCGCCCTGGTCGCGCCGACCGCACCACCAAGAACGTCGGCGAGCTCCTCCAGCGCCACGAATCCATTCGGGCCGCCGACCCCGCGCCCGCCCGCCACGATGACCCGCGCCTCGTCGATTGACACGCCCGCCGCGCTCTCTTCCACCCGTTCCACGATCCGGACCTGCGGAAGCTCCTCGACCTCGGGAAGCGCAACCTCCTCAACGGACCCTGCCCCAGAGGCCGGTTGCGCGCTGACCGCTCCCGTGCGGACGACGACGATGCCGGGCGGCGCGGTGAAGGCGCTCTCCGTGAGGAGGCGACCACCGAACGTGCTCATCTGCACCTGGGGACCCGAGCCCGTCCAGCTGACAGCGGCCGCATTCCAGAGGACCGGCCAGCCGGTCAGCCCCGAGAGCAGACCCGCGGTGTCGCGCGCGTCCACGGTGGCGCCCAGGAAGACGTACTCCGGGCGCCGCTCCTGGGTGAGCGCGGCCAATCGGGGCGCCAGCAAGGCGGCGATGGGTCGGTCGCCGGGGTCGACCTCGGCAGCGAGGACGCTCGGCCCATGAGCTGCCACCTCCGCCGCCGCTTCGCGTGCTCCCGGTCCAAGCAGGATCGTCGCGGCGCTGCCTCCCGCCGCCTCCGCCAGCCCGTGGACGATGGTCGCGAGCTCAAGGGTGACGCGATTCGGACGCCCGTCGACGAGCTCGCCGATCGCCCAGAACGTGGTCATCGGGCGGACTCGAGCGTCATCAGAGCAGGCGCCGCGTGGCCAGGAACTCCACGATCTGCTGCACCGCGGCGTCGGGCTCGTCGCGGATCACCGTCGCGCCACCGCGCTCGGGTGGCCGCTCGGCCGAGACGACCGCTGTGCGAGCTGCCGCCGCGCCGACGGCGGAGGGCTCGAAGCCCAGGTCGGCCAGCGTCCAGGTCTGCACCTGCTTGCTGCGTGCCTGCATGATTCCTCGCAGCGATGGGTAGCGAGGCTCGCCGAGGACCTGCGTGCCCATGACGAGCGCAGGCGTCGGGGCCTCGAGGACGTCGTAGCCGGTGGGGTTCAGGCGACGGATGCGGACCGAGGAGCCGTCGGGCGCCGGCTCGATCTGGCTTGCGTACGAGAGGTAGGGCAGTCCCAGGCGGACAGCCAGTGCGGCCGGCACCACCCCTCCCCCGCCGTCGGAGCTGTCCGCACCACAGAAGACGAGTTCATATTCCAGCCTGCCGAGGGCGGCGGCGAGAAGCTCCACCGTCTGGGTGCCATCCGAGCCGCTGATCTGGTCATCGGCGACGTGCACGGCGCTCGCGGCACCCATGGCCAGGCCCTTGCGCAGCGCTTCGGTCGCCCCTGCCGGGCCGATCGTCAGCAGGGTCACCTCGGCTCCGGAGGTTTCGGCCAGCTTGAGGGCAGCCTCGAGGAGGTACTCGTCAGCGCCGTTCGCTTCCAGCGTCCCGGAGCGGTCGGTCCGCAGGTCACTGGTCAGGCGCTCGGTGCCGACCACCGGCACGGCCTTCAGCAGGACGACGATTCTCATCGGGGTTCGCTCCGAGGCATGGGCGGCGTGGCTCTCACTCCGTGCTCGCCAGCAGGTCACGGGCGATGACCAGGCGCTGGATCTGCTGGGTCCCTTCGTAGAGCTGGGTGATCTTCGCGTCCCGCATCATCCGCTCGACGGGGTACTCACGGATATAGCCGTACCCGCCCAGTACCTGCACCGCGTCGGTGGTCACCGCCATGGCCATGTCGCCCGCGAAGAGCTTGCACATGGCCGACCAGCGGCTCGCGTCGACAGAGCCCCCATCGATCTCTCCGCAGGCCGTGTAGAGCAGCTGACGGGCCGCCTCGACCTGGGTGGCCATGTCGGCCAGCATGGCGCCCACCATCTGGTGCTCACCGAGTCGCTTGCCGAACTGGCGTCGCTCGCCCGCGTAGCGAGTGGCCACCTCGAGCGCCCCCTGGGCGATTCCCACCGCCTGGGCGGCGATGCCCGGCCTGCTTCGGTCAAGCGTGCGCATGGCGATCGACCAACCCTCACCGGGGTCGCCCACTCGGTTTGCATCGGGGACCACGACGCCCTCGAACGTCAGCTCCGCGGTCGGCGATCCGCGGATCCCCATCTTGTGCTCGAGCCGGGCTGTCGCGAAGCCCGGTGTTTCCTTCTCGACGATGAAGCAGGTCAGGTGCCGGTGGGCCCGGACGGCCTCCGGGTCGGCGTCCGTCTGCGCGAACACCGCCACGACTGCCGCCACGTTGCCCTGGCTGATGAAGCGCTTGGCGCCGTCGATACGCCAGGTGTCGCCATCGGGCAGGGCGCGGGTCTGGAGCGCTGCCGCATCGGAGCCCGCCTCCGACTCGGTCAGGGCGAAGGCGGCCAGGGCACGGCCCGCCGCGAGATCGGGGAACCAGCGCTGTTTCTGCTCTTCAGTCCCGGACAGCAGCAGGGGCAGGGAGCCGAGCTCCTGGACGGCCAGGATGAGGCCGCTCGTCGCGCAGGCTCGGCTGATCTGCTCGACGGTCAGGCAGAGCGGGAGGAGTTCGCCGCCCAGGCCCCCGTACTGTTCGGGGAACGGGAGGGCCAGGACGTCGTGCTGGGCCAGGAGTTCGACGATGTCCCAGGGAAACTCCTGTTCCTCGTCGATCGCGGCGGCGCGCGGTGCGATGCGCTCGTCGGTCAGCTCGCGGACCGCGTCGCGGAGGGCAACCTGCTCGTCGGTCAGGCGCGTGGCCGACAGACCGGTCCTTCCCACGCCGAGATCCTAGCCGACCGGTGAAGGCGTAGAGGTCACCTGGGGCGTTACGCTCCCCGGATGCGTCTGACGACCAGGGATCGGCTGCTTGCCAGCGAACCCGATTGCGAGCACTGGGCAGCACTGCCGGAGACTGCCACAGCCGCCGCGCTCGATCTGCCCGGGACCGACACGTACGAGCTCGACCTGCACGGTCCCGACGGCGAGCCAGGATCGACCACGTTCGAGCGGGCCGCGGACCTGCTCTTCGCGTACCGGCTGTTCCCCGCGGAGCGGCTGGTCGCACGTCTGTGCTCAGAGAGCGGCTGGGTCGAAGAGGGGGCGACGATCGTCCAGCGCATCTTCCTGGGATCACTCGCGGTGGAGTCCGGTGTGCGGATCACGGAGGTCTTCGACGAGCCGATCTGGTCCGGTCGGAGAATCGGCTTCACCTGCGTCACGCTGCACGGCCACCCTGAGCGCGGCGCGGCGTCCTATGCGCTCCTCCTCCACGACGACGATCGGCTTCAGCTGATCGTTACCGCCAATGGGCGGCCGGCGGCTGTGCTGGCACGCCTGGCCGGACCCATCACGCGGCTGCTGCAGGTGCGCGCGACTCGCGAAGCCCTCCGTCACTACCGCGGTCTCGTCAGAGGGACGCCGGCGGAATTCCCGATCGCGGTGGGAGACGACGGCTGGACGGCGCCGGAGGCCGAGCCGCCACAGGGCTGAGACTCCCGGTTCAGTGTCCCGGCTGAACGACCGGCAGCTGTCGCCGGTCAGTGGGCACGAGAGCCGTCCCGCCCATCGCGCCGGAGGCGAGGATCTCCGCGATGTCGCGCGCCTCCACGCCATCGCGACCAGTGGCCCGCGCACCATCTCCTGCCCCGGCGTCTGCGAGGCCGTCGCGCATCATCACGAGGCAGAAGGGGCACGCCGTGGCAATCGTGTCGGCTCCGGTCTCGAGCGCCTGGCGGGTTCGTTCGACGTTGATGCGGGTGCCGCGCGATTCCTCCATCCACATCCGACCGCCACCGGCACCGCAGCAGAACGTTTCCTTGCCGTGGCGGTCCATTTCGCGCAGCTCGGCTCCCGGAAGTGAGCCGAGCACGGCGCGCGGCGCTTCGACCACGTCGTTGTACCGGCTCAGGTAACAGGGGTCGTGGTAGGTGAGGGTGCCGGCGCCCGACGCATCGGAGCGCAGACGGCCGTCGGCCACGAGGCGGGAGAGGTACTCACTGTGGTGCATCACCTCGTAGTTGCCGCCGAGCTGGCCGTACTCGTTGCCGATGGTGTTGAAGCAATGGGGGCAGGCGGTGACGATGGTCTTCGGTCGGTAGCGGTTCAGCGTCTCGATGTTGCCCGTTGCCAGCATCTGGTAGACGTACTCATTGCCCATCCGGCGCGCCGGATCCCCGCTGCAACTCTCCTCCTGACCCAGCACCGCGAAGCGGACGCCGGCGGCCTGAAGGCAGGTCACGAAGGCACGCGCCACCTTGCGATTGCGGTCGTCGAAGGCAGCCGCGCAGCCAACCCAGTACAGGCACTCGAGCTCGGCAACCGCCGCCTCGCCCTCTGCCGCGACCTCGGCGGCGGTGGGAACATCGAAGGAAAGGCCCCTGGCCCAGTCGAGCCTGGCCGAGGCGGGCTGGCCCCAGGGGTTGCCCACTCGCTCCATGTTCGTGAAGGCGGAGGTGATCTCGGCGGGGAAGCGGCTCTCCTCGAGGACCAGGTTCCGGCGCAGTCCGACGATTTTGTCGACATGCTCGATGAGCACCGGGCAGGCCTCCACGCAGGCGCCGCAGGTGACACAGTCCCAGACCGCGTCGTAGGGGATCGCCGTATCGACGATCGGCGTGGCGAGGGCGGTCGCCGTGGCGCCGCGGGTCACGGCCGAGGGAGCGGGAGCCGGGTGGCCGCCTGCGTCGGCTGGACGGATGAGCGGCAGCTCCGGGAGGCCGCGCAATCCGGGCAGAAGCGGCACGCCGTGCTCGGCCTCGACGCTCATCTCGCGGATGCCCATGATCATCGTCTTTGGGTTGAGCGGCTTGCCCGTCGCCCAGGCCGGGCAGGCGTCCTGGCAGCGCCCGCACTCGGTGCAGGTGAAGCCGTCGAGGAGGTCCTTCCAGCCCAGGTCCTCGACCGTCTTGACCCCGAATCGGCCGGTCTCGGTCTCGAGATCCATCGGCGGCAGGGCGCCGCGCGGCCGAGCCTTGCGCAGCGCGGTGTTGAAGAACGCGGTCGCGATATGCAGGTGCTTGGATCTGGGCAGGTAGACGAGGAAGCCGGCCACCAGCCCGAGGTTGGCCCACCAGAACAGCGCAAAGAGGTAGTCGAGGGCGGCGGGTGCGAGTGAGCGCCCGAGCAGCTCGCCGAGCGGGCCCGCTACGACAGCCCATGCGGCGTCCGGATCTCCGTGGCGAGCAATGCGGAACGCCTCGGCAAGCAGCTCCGTTGCAACCACGCCGGCGATCAGCAAAAGGATGGTCAGCCCGTCTCTCGAGAGGGTCAAACGCCTGGGCCGGCTCACCAGCCGGCGGAAAAGCGCATAGACCACGGCGATCAGAACGCCGAGCGCCAACAGGTTCTGGATCGGCAGGAGCAGGCGCCACAGCCAGCCATCGAGCGGCCACGAGATGACCGTTCGGACGAGCCCGCCCAGCACCCGGTCGGCCGTTCCGATCGTCAGGGCGACGAAGCCCCAGAAGATTGCCGCGTGGAGGAGCCCCGCCCGGACGTCGCGGAACATGCGGCTCTGGGCGATGGAGTGCACGAAGAGGGATCCCAGTCGCGTCTCCGTCCGGTCGACGGCTCCATCCGGACGGGCTGCCGCGAAGATCCGCAGGTGGCGCGCCATCTGGAGGAAGAAGACGGCCGCTGCCACGAAGAAGATCGCCGGCGCGAGGAAGTAGGCCGGGACCTGCTGGCCTAGGTCCACGGCCCGGCCTCCTCCGTGGCGGTTCTCGGATGACCGCCGGCTTCGCCCGCCAGCGTACTCAGCGCATGACCGAGAAGCGGAATCACGGCCTCGAGTGACTCGATGGCGCCGGAGGGGCTGCCGGGCAGCGCCAGGACGAGCCGGCGGCGCGCGACGCCGCCGAGCGATCGGGAGAGCGAGGCCATCGCGGTGGATCGTCGACCTTCGGCCCGCATCAACTCCCCGAATCCCGGAATCTCGTACTCGAGCAGCCCAGCGAGCGCCTGTGGCGTCACGTCGCGCGGCGCCAGGCCCGTGCCGCCCGTGGCAACCACAAGATCGTGACTACCGAGCGCCGCCTCCAGCTGGTCGCGAATCTGATCGACGTCGTCGGGTACGGTCGCGCGTGTGACCTCGAAGCCGAGTGCCGTCAACAGGTCCGCCAGGCGGGGGCCGCTCTCGTCGCTGGCCGTGCCGGCGCTGACACGATCGGAGACGGTGAGGACCGCCGCACGTCTCCCCTCTCCCGGTCGCTCGGTCATGACGGGCCCGCACGGGGCGTCGCTCGGCGGGGACCTCGGAAGCCCTTTTTCTGCTGTCCAGGGCCGGGGCCGCCGACTGGGCCCGCTCCCTCGGCATCCGGCTGGGCGCCGGGTTCATCCCGTCGCCGCCAGTCGCCGGAGCGACCGCCTGACTTCTCCAGCAGGCGCACGTGGCGAATCTCGGCGCTGCAGTCGATGCTCTTGACCATGTCGTACACCGTGAGCGCCGCGACGGCCGCGCCAGTGAGCGCCTCCATCTCGACCCCCGTCTGGGCAGTCGTGGCGGCGCTGGCCCGGATCACCAGCGTCCCGGAAGCGCGCTCGGGACGAATTTCCACCGATACGTCGCTCAGGACGATGGGATGGCAGAGCGGGATCAGGTCCGCCGTTCGCTTGGCGCCCATCACACCCGCCAGCTCGGCGACCGTGAGGACGTCGCCCTTTTGCCCGCCGCCGTCGATGATCAGGCTCAGCGTCTCCTGTGCCAGACCGACCAGCGCTTCCGCCGTCGCCCTTCGAGCAGTCGTGGGCTTGTCGCTCACGTCGACCATCCGCGGCCGGCCCGACCTGCCGATGTGGGTCAGCCGTCGTCGGTCGGCTCGAGTTCGCGGCTCCATCACCGAATTCTTGGCTCCAACTCCCAGACCTCGACCTGTGCGCCGGCCTCCAGGCTTGACACACCCTCGGGCACAACCGCCAGGCCGTCGGCGGCGGCCAGGGCGCTGAGCACATGCGACCCCTGTGCGCCCGCGAGCCGGGCGATCAACCCGTCCTCGCGGTCAGGTTCAAGCATGACGCGAAGGAACGCTCGGCGCGCGGGATCTTTGCGCACCGGCTCGCCCAGCCGCGCGCTCCGTGTGATTCGCGCCAGCGGATCCGCGTGTCCGGCAAGCCGACGAATGACGGGGCGCACGAACAGCTCGAACGTGACGAAGCTGCTCACGGGGTTTCCGGGCAGCCCGAAGAGCAGCAGCCTGCGTCCGTCGATCACGGCGTGTCCAAAGGCAAGGGGCTTGCCGGGCTGGACGGCGACCCGCCAGAGATCGACCGAACCGATTCGGGCGAACGCCTCCTTGACGACATCGTGCGCACCGACAGAAACCCCTCCGCTCACCACCAGCAGGTGGGCCTCTCGGCTGGCGCGACCGACCGCGTCGAGCAGGGGATCCAACTGATCGCCGACCGTCACCACCGAGCTCACCTCGGCCCCGACCCATCGCGCCTGGGCCGCGAGCGCGACTCCATTGCTGTCGTAGATCTGGCCGGGGCTGAGCGGCTCGCCCGGTTGAACGAGCTCATCACCAGTCGACAGAACAGCCAGCGCAGGTCGCGGATGGACCAGGACGGTCCCATGACCGGAGGCTGCCAGCAAGGCGAGGTCGGCCGAGCGCAGGGGAGTGCCACGGGCGACGAGCGGCGCGCCTGCCTGGAGGTCGCTTCCGGCCCGGCGCACGAAGGCACCCGGCTCCGGACTGGTGCGGATGCGGACGCGCTTGGGAAGGAGGGACGCCCCGCGCGGGGCGTCTGTCTCCTCCACTGGGACCACGGCATCAGCGCCAGGCGGGAGCATTGCCCCGGTCAGGATGCGCATCGCCGTGCCAGGGTCGACGGCGCGAGGCGGTGGATGCCCGGCGGCGACCTCTCCGACGACCGGCAGCGTGACCGGGCGTGCGGCAGTGGCGTTGGCAAGGTCGTGGGCCCGGACGGCGAACCCGTCCATCGCCGAGTTGTCCCAGGGCGGCAGGGTGACCAGGGCGGTCAGCGCCTCGGCGGTAGCCCGGTCGTGGGCCTCGGAGAGTGCCACCCGCTCCGGCTCCAGCGCCTCCAGGCCCGCGAGCATCCGCTCCAGGGCCTGCTCCAGCGGGAGGAGCGGTTCGAGAGCCGAGTCGGCTCTGTCCCACCGGCGGTCGGCGATGGCCGTCATGTGCCTCTCGTCGCCGTGGCCGTCAGGTGCCCAACTGCGCCCGCGCGCGGAGCGCTCGGAACACACCATCCCGAGTCACCAGACCCAGCAGCCGACGCCCCGTCTCGCCACCGACGACCGGGATGGCGGTCGCACTGCTCTCCTCGAACTGGGTCACGGCCTGCCAGAGCGGCTCGCCCTCGCTGAGCGTGCGCAATCCTGTTCCGCGGGTCATCACGTCCGTCACGCGCGTGTTCGGCCAGTCGGAACGCGGCACCCGGCTCACCTGACTCACCTCGACGCTGCCCACCAGCTCGCCGTCATGGACGACCGGGTAATAGCTTGCCTGACCGGTGAGGAGGTGCTGGTCGACAAGGGTATCGAGGGTCAGGTTCGGACCGACAACCGGCATGGTCCGCTCCATGACGTCCTGGACGCGGATCCCCTCGACGAGCTTCTCGACGGCCACTCGCTTGTAGCTGGCCTCCGCCGCCTGGTTGAGGAACCAGCCGATGAAGATCAGCCAGAGCCCGTCGAGCACTTCGCCTGAGATCGCGCGCAGGAACCCGCCCGCGATGATGAGGTACGCGAACCCCCGGCCGACGAGGGTCGCGATCCGCGTCGCGCGGACGAAGTTGCCCGTGACCGCCCACAGCGCCGCCCGAAGCAACCGCCCGCCGTCCATCGGAAAGCCGGGCACGAGATTGAAGGCGGCGAGCAGGACGTTGCTGACACCGAGCCAGAAGGCTGAGGCGGCGATCGTGCTGACGACCTCGGCGTCGCTCCCGCGCAGGCCCAGCCACACCGCCAGGAAGCTCCCGCCAACCACCAGGCTCGCTGCCGGACCCGCGGCGGCGACGAGCGCCTCGGTCCGCGGGTTTGGCGTCTCCTGCTCGAGGGTGGCAGCGCCGCCGAAGATGAACAGCGTGATCTCCTTCACCTCGAGGCCCCGGCGCCGCGCGACCAGCGCATGCGAGAGCTCGTGAGCAACCACCGAGGCGAAGAAGAGCGAGGCAACGACGGCGGCCAGCACCCAGCGGGCCGCCTGAGACAGGGGCCGGTCGCCCGCCGGCGACCCGACCGTGGCCAGCGAGAAGACCACGAGCGCGAAGATGATGAACCAGCTCGGGTGCAGGCGGATCCGCACCCCGAAGACACTGCCGATGGACAGTCCTTCCCTCACGGCATGGCCTGCGCAGCCAGCGCAGCCGATGTACCCAGCGCAGCCGCTTCAGCCACCTGCCGACGTCGGCGTGCGCCGAATACGACCGCCAGGGCGGCAGCAATCGCCGCCACACCAAGCACCGCCGAGGTGAGCTGCCAGAAGGCGATCGGGTAGAGCTGCACCAGCCGTTGGCTGCCCGGATCGAAGGCGTAGTTGCCGCCCGGGAAAAAGACGCGATGGAAGAGCTCGAATGCTGTCTCGAAGGCAATCAGGGAGAAGGCACCCAGCACGGTGAGCAGGCCCGCCAGAACGAGTGCCCCACGCCCGACCGCTCTCCACAGGATGACGCGGTCACGGGCCCATCCGAGGGCCGCGACCATCGTTGCGACGCCCGCGACCCAGAGCGCGAGGAAGGCATAGAGCACGAGACGAACGTCCCTGAGATGACCTGCTTCGGCTTCGTCATAGAAGCGCTCGCCACCGGCCGTGATGGGAAGAGCGAACGATCCCGGACCGACGAGGATTTCCGACACCGTCTGATCCGAGAGGCGCCAGACCGTGTCGCGCTCCAGGCCCAGGATCGTCGCCGAGCCGGCCAGATCCAGGGCGGGGTGGAGGTAGATCGGCGTCAGAAGGAACAGGAGGACGGCACCCAGGATCGTGATGGCGGTAGCCCCCGCCATGACGCTTCCCGGGATTGCGAGCCCAAATGCGGCCGTCCGGACTCCAGCCACGGTCGACCGGGGGCCGGCCGCGCCCGACCCGGCCTTGACCGTATCCATCTCGGCATTGTGGCACGGCCCCTCGGACGGCCCCGCGGCGTGCCCTGGCGCCGAGCGGTCCGCCGCGCGGAGCTCTGGTGCCGCTGGGTGGTGCCACTTACGCACCCCGTGCGTACAGAGTCCGCGGGTGCCACCTTGCGAGTCCGTTCGGAAGGCGGTCATCGGCCGCCCGACGGCGACGCGAGCGTGCCCGAGCCGGGGCTGGAGCCCGATCAGCCTCTCCGACCGCCAGATCAGACCCCGCCGCGGACGGATCACGCACCCCATGCGTAGGTGGCACTGCTTCCGTTTGCGGTGCTGCGTGGTGGGCTTCCGAGTCCCTGTTCGAACCGCGTGCCCGGGCTACTCCTCGTGCAGCGTCTGGGCCTGTTCCCACCAGCCCTCGATCCGGAGCCGGGCCGGCGGATCGACTCCGAACGCCCGCGCGGATCGCGCCAGCCGCGCCTCGAGGTCGTCCAGGTCGACCGCTAGCAGGTCGCTGAGTCCGACGATCCCGGCGTTCGTGAAGAGTGCCTGCTCATCGGGACCGAAGCTCGCCAGGTTGAGCAGGAGCGCCTCGTCGCGCCAGGCGTTGACATCGTTGGTCGTCGCGCCGATCTGGTCGGCCAGGACCTGACGCCGCGTGCGCGTCTCCGAAACCTCGAGCAGGAGGCCAGTCGTGAAGATGCCCTGGCGCTCGAGCTTGCTGAGGTAGACGAGCGGAGGGCGCTGGAGCTGCTCAATGGGGGGCATGCGCCGATTATCGCGGCAGAGCAGCTATTCCTGCGGCGCGTCGCCCCAGATCGTGTAGTGCCAGGCCTTCTCGGCCGTGCCGGTGAGCTCGATCATCACGTGCTTGACCTGCGTGTACTCGTCGAACGAGTACATCGACATGTCCTTGCCAAAGCCTGACTGTTTGAAACCGCCGTGGGGCATCTCGCTGGCGATCGGCAGGTGGTCGTTGATCCAGACGGCGCCGAAGTTGAGCGCGGCGGCCGCATGCATCGCCTTGAACACATCGCGCGTCCAGACCGAGCTCGCCAACCCGTATTTCGTGTCGTTCGCCTTGCGGAGGACCTCCGCCTCGGTCTCGAACGAGAGCACGGTCAGCACCGGCCCGAAGACCTCCTTCTGGACGATCTCGGAATCCTGCTCGACGTCCGAAACGATCGTCGGCTGGAAGAAGGCTCCATCTTCGAGTCCGGGGACCCGAGCCCTGGCGCCGCCTGTGAGGATCGTCGCCCCCGCCTGCTTTGCCCGCTCGACGAAGGCCTCCACGCGTTGTACCTGCTGCTGGCTGATGAGCGAGCCCATGTCTGTCGACTCGTCGGTGGGGTCGCCCACGCGGACGCTCTCGACGTAGCCCTTCAGCTTGGCCAGGAACTCCTCGTAGACCGGCTGCTGCACGTAGACGCGCGTGGCGGCCGTGCAGTCCTGGCCGGCGTTGACGAAGCCGCCGGCCACGGCGCCCCGTGCCGCGGCATCCAGATCCGCGTCGTCATACACGATGAACGGCGCCTTGCCGCCCAGTTCCAGGTGAACTCGCTTGAGGTTCTCGGCGGCCAGCGCCTGGATCTTCCGACCCGTTGCCGAATCGCCGGTGAGCGAGACCAGATCGATGTCCGGGTGGCCGGCAATCGCCGCACCCACCGTGTCGCCCGGTCCGGTCACGATGTTCAGGACGCCCGGCGGCAGGCCGGCCTCGGCTGCCAGCTCGCCGAGCTTGAGGGTCGTCAGTGGGGTCGCCGTCGCCGGCTTGAGTACCACCGAGTTGCCGGCCGCCAGCGCTGGCCCGACCTTCCAGATTGCCATCATGAAGGGATAGTTCCAGGGCGCCACCTGTCCCACGACGCCAATCGGCTCCCGGCGGGTCATGCTGGTGTGGTCGGTGCTGTACTCCCCCGCCGACTTGCCCTCCAGGTGGCGGATCGCCCCGGCGAAGAAGCGCAGGTTGTCGGCGCTGAAGGGGATATCTGACTCGCGCCGCAGCTTGATGGCTGTGCCCGTCTGAGCCGTCTCGAGCTCCGCGAGCTCCGGGGTGCGCTCGTCGATCAGGTCGGCGAGCTTGTGCAGGATCGCGGCGCGCTCGGGGAGCCACATCTTGCGCCACCGGC
>JACDFU010000039.1 GCA_013815585.1 Chloroflexota bacterium | reverse complement strand
GCCGGGCTCTACCTGATCGCCGGGTTGTTCACGTCGGCCGTCGGGTTGCTGTCGGTCTCGTAGCAGCCGTCACCGCGACCGGGATCGCCCGAGTCCGGGCCGTGATGGGCGGTTTCGATGCCGTACCAGGACGGACCAACGGCCCCGAAAGGCGTTGCCGGGTACCAGTCACAGGACTCGCGCTGGCCATCGACATCCAGATCAAGGAACGCGGGGTGCTGCTGGCCGTTGGCGATGACCTGGCCGGTCCCCGCCGCGCGATCTGGGTTGCCAGCTGTGTGCGGGTCATGGGCGGCCACGGGTGCGACCATGACCACAACGAGCACCCCCGTGAGCCCCGTCGCACCGAGCAGGCGTCGGATTCTGCGGATACCTGATGACATCGTGTTTCCCCTTATCGTCCGGCGGGTGAGACCGCCATCTCCATCACGGGTTGCAGCGTCCGGATTCCCGGGCCTCGTCCCGCAAACAGCGCCGAGACGCTGTCCGCCGAGCCCGCGGGGTCGAACGCCCACCCTTCCAGGACCACCGCGACGGTCTGGGGGTCACCGACGATGGCGACGCTCGTCACGCCAAGCCGCGCGAGTCCGGCCGCCATCGTCGGTCCGACCGACGGCTCGCGATCCCCGCGCTGCATCAGCAGAACGACCATAGCCAAACGGGTGCCTCCTTCAACGCCGACTGCGGTCCATCGACATCGAACATATGCCAGCCAAGCGGTCGGATCATCGGGGAACTCCCTCATTCGCCGTCCCCGTCGAACGTTCGCGGCAGACGACCAAAACGCTGGGCCGTCACCTCCATGCCCTGAACGGACCGACGGTCCGCGTCGAGGCGTTCAGAACCGAGCCCGGAGCATGCTGGGCCCGGCCCGGAGGGACTGCAGAGGCCCTCCGCCAAGCTCATGAACCCACGCGGCCCTTCGGGCGCTCGAAATCTGTGCTTTGTTCGCTGAATGCGAACGACCGCCTGCTTCTACTCCTTGCCGGATGGAGATGCCGTCGTGGCCGCCTGCGCGATCCGCGCCGCAACTTCGGTGCGGTTCCTGGCGCCGAGCTTCGCGAGCACATTGGAGACGTGACGCTCAACGGTCTTGCGGGACAGGAAGAGTGCGGCAGCGATCTCGGGGTTGCTCGCGCCGCCCGCCAGGAGCTCTGCCACTTCGCGCTCCCGTTCGGTGAGCTGCCCCAGACTGCCGGCTGCGGCTCCCGAGGACCTGCGCCGCACCCATGTCCGGACGCCCAGGCCCCGCAGAGCCTTCTCGGCCAGCAGCCGTATCGTCCTGGCACCCATGCTCTCAGCGCGCTCAGCAGCGTCGCGGTAGGCCCTTGCGGCCGCCCCGCGATCCGTCCGCACGAGCCACCGACCAAGCTCGAGCCGCAGCCAGAGACCGATAAAGGGCCGCTGGATGGCCTCGGCCTCGGCAATCGCCGATCGGAGGAGGTTTCCCGCGTCTCGATCGTCCTCCGCAACGGCTATCGCCGCCGCGGAGCGTGCGCGCCAGACCCTCGGTAGCGGCGCGGGCTCCGAGTGCTCCCTTTCCCAGGATTCGAACCGGTCCCGCGCCTCATCCAGGCGCCCGATCTGCGCCAGGATCCCTGCCGAGACGATCTTCAGCTCAGCCGAGCAGCGCGGGCAGCTCACCGCATCCGAATCGGCCTGCGCGCCACGCAGGTGCCCCTCAATCGTGGAAACATCGCCCAGGCCTGACGAGGCCAGCAGCTCGGCAATCGCCTGGCGCGCACCCAGCCGGAAGTGCGGGTCAGCCTCCTCCGCGGCCTGCCGCTCTAGGTTGCGGAGCGCGTCGTTAGGCTCCTGGGCGAGGAAGCTGATGATGCTGAACAGTTGCTCCGAGGACATCCACAGCAGCGACGGACGGCCCACTCGCCGCTCGAGCTGAACGGTTTCGTCGACCACCTCCCGAGCCTCCGCAAGCCGGCCCAAGTCAAACAACGTCAGACCAAGCACATGCCCGGCGTCGACGGTGATGCTGGGCAAGAGCAGCTCGCGCGAGGCAATCCAGACGCGGCGGATGTGCGCTTCAGCCTCGACCTGCCGATGGCCCCGGCGCAACAGGTTCGCCGCAGACGCCAGCGCCCGGAGATACGCCACCTCATCGAGCCTTTGCGCGGCCACTGCCATCTCGTCGCTCAGCTCCACCATCGCGGAAGGGCGGTCCTCCTGCAGGGCAGCTTCATTGGCTGCCTCGAGCGCGGCGAGGTATGCGCGACGGGCACGCTCAGGAATTGGTTGATCCGCCTCGGCGGCCGTCACCAGCTCCCGCGCCTCTCGAAGTGCCCGGTCTGCCATGGCGCTGCCGTCGGCCGTGCGGTGCTCGAGCCACAGGAGGATCTGCGCCTCGAGGGCGCTCGCTTCTACCTCGTCGATTTGCTCGCTCGGTCCGATCGCCCGGGCCCGGTCGAGGAACATGCGTGCTTCATCCGCCCGGTGGAGCAGGTAGGCTGCCCTTGCCGCCTTCAGCGCGGCAGCCCTTTGCTTGTCTTGCTCTGTGCTCCTCTCGAGGACCGACGTCCAGATATCCAGAGCCAGCTCGTGTTCCCCGAGTTCCGTGGCGAGTGAGCCCAGCTGGGTTCGCAGAACCGCGGCTTCCTGGTTCGAGCCTTCCAGTCCAGCGGCAATGCGCGCGAGATCCCGCAGCCCCTCGCCTCCGAGTAGGCGCCGACGCGGCGAACCCGCGAGACGGAGGGCGATGGCGGCGACCGGCATCCCGGCCAGGCGGCGGTGGCCGAGTGCCTCGCGGAGCCTGCGAACGTCATCCTCGGTCGTCTCTGCCTCCAGGTGCTCTGCGAGCATCCGGTGCAGTCGACGCCTGAGATCGTCGGGCAACTCCGCCTCGGCAGTTTCGCGGATGAGGTCATGGGCGACCGTGAGGCCGGCGCTGCCCCGGAGCACCAGGCCCCGGTCGACAGCCTGCCGAACAGCGGCTTCCATTCGCTGCACGGTCCAGCCCAGGAGACGACGGACCGCGTCCGGGTGAAGCGGCCGGGCAGCAACCGTGACCAAGGCAAGAAGATCACGGGCATCCGGAGTGACGCTTCTCAGGCGCCGCCTGACAACCGCGGCGCTATCGTGCTCGGGCTCGGGCGACCCGGCCAGGAGCTCCAGCCAGAAGGGCGAGCCCCGAGTCCTCGTCCACAGCTCTGCGGCCACGCTGTCTTCCGTTTCAGGAGCGACCGCGCGGACGAGCTGCATCGCCTCATACCGACCGAGCGGTGCGAGCTCGAGACGCAGCGCGCGGGCGGGCCCGATCGCCTGCTGCAGCGAATCGTGGAATGCTTCCGCAAGCGGTGACGGCCGCGACGCGGAATACACCATCAGCTTGCCGGCTGCCTCTGCGGCGCCACGAACCAGGTAGTGGACGAGGGCGATCGACAGCTCGTCGGCCCATTGAAGATCGTCGAGGACGATCGTGGCCCCGCCCCGCGCCGTCATCGCGCGGTGGGCAGCCTCGAAAACACGGAGCTGATCGAAGTCCGTGGACCGGGAGCGTGGGCGCCCGAAAACCAGCGAGCGGAGCTGCCCGCCGCCTCCGTCAGCGAGCGCGCGAAGCAGCCCGGCAACCGCGGCCAGAGGCACGGCCGCCTCGGTTTCGTAGCCGACGACCCGAAGCCGCCGCTCTCCCCACTCGCGGCTTGCCTCCGCAAGCAATCGAGTCTTACCGCTACCCGGCTCGCCCACCACGAGCGCAAGACCGGCATCACCCGCTTCGCCGACCTCGCGGGCGAGACCAGCGAGCGCGGCGAGCTCCGCCGACCGACCGACAAACACCCCCATGGCAGCGGAAGCCTACGCCATCCGGAAACGTGCCGATCGGCTCTGACTTGAGTCTGCGCGCGGCCACAATGTCGAAGGTTGCGAAGGGGGTCCGCCCCGTGCGGATGGGCCAGCTGATCGCCGCCCTGGTGTACGCGCTGGCGGGGCTCGTGGCGCTCTTCCCGGAACTGGCCGCGTCGCTGGCCCTCGCGCCCCGCCAGCTCGAGGGAATCCTCCCGACGGTGGTGGTCTTTGTGGGGCGTGAATCTGGCCTGGTTGCTCTTCGTGGCGCCCACCGCGCGGACGGACCTATCCGGCCCCAGCGATAGCCCGCCGGGGCTTCATTGAGTGGGCCTTCTTCCTGGTCCCGGCGATCTCGCCGGTTTCGTCTTCCAGCATCGTCCGAAGCAGAACCGCGACCCAGGTGCGATAGGGACGCCAGGCCTCGGAGATCGCTTCGAGCCGCTCGGCGGAGGGAGGCTCCGGAAGCCCGTAGGCAATCGCCACCGCGCGAGCGAGGCGCGGCTCCGCGGTGGGCAGGGCATCCGGAGCTCCGGCTCCCCGGAGCAGGATCAGTTGCGCGCCGAAATCGCCGATCCCGTCGATGGTCTTGAGTTCCGCCAACGCCTCGTGGGTCGACAGAGCCCGCAGGCGCTGAGCGTCCAGCCGGCCCTGGAGGGTCGCCGCGGCGAGCCCGCGCAGGTACTCCACCTTGCGCCCGAAGAGGCCCCGAAATGCCTCCAGCTCCCCCAGCCGACGTGGCCCGGGAAAGGCCTGCCACTTCGCCCCCTCGATCTCGACGACCGGGCCCAGCCCCTCGGCCATGCGCGCCTTGATCTGCGCCGCCTGGACGATCCGGATGCGGCCGCTGATGAGTGCCCAGGCAGCCGCCTCGTAGGGGGAGAAGAAGCTCACCGGGCGCAGACCCGGGTAGCGCTTCTGCAGACGACCCACGACCTCGTCGCGGCGGCCGACCTCGGGAAACGACGTGCCGTCCACGTCCAGGGAGAAGACCCGCTCGACCTGGTGGCGCACGGCTACAGGGTCGACCTGCCCGTAGACCTTCCCCTTCACGACCTCGGCGGGCTGCCGGAGGCAAACGCCCGCAGGCTCGTCGGTCGCCCAGCCGTCCGGCACGAAAGCGAGATGCAGGTGGCCGGCAGCTGCCGAGGCCGTCGGCGAGGCGTCACGAGCAGCGGGCGCAAACCCCTCGAGGAAGCGGCCGCTTGCTGCGAGTGAGATGGGACCGCGTGGCTCGAGCTCGAAGCGGCCGGCCACCGGTTCCGTCACCCGGGCGCTGCCGTCATGGCCGCGCCGGGTCGTTCGGGCCCAGGCGGCGGGGGATGGCGTGGCCCTCGTAGGCCGCGAACTTCGATAGCAGCGCATCCGGCAGGCGCGTGGCTCGACCGCGCCGGTAGTCGTACATCACCTGCACCGTCGCACCGTCGGCGATCAGCCTGGCGGTGCCCCGCTCGCTCTCCGGAGCGGTGATCCGGTACTCGAGGGAGAAGGATGAGCGGCTGGCCCAGCCGATGCGGCACTCAACCGTCAGGATCTCACCAAAGTAGGCGGGCGTGCGATAGTCAACCTCCGCTCGAGCCACGATGAAGGTCCGGTCGCCGTCGGACTCGGAAGTCTCGGCGGCTTCGCCACTGGCCGGCGCCTCCCCGCTGAAAAATTCGCCGCCGGAAGCTCCGCTTCGGCCACGGGAGGGCCCGGCGACATTGATTCCGATGCCGAACGTGGCGCCTGTGAGTGCCCGGTAGTAGCCAGCCCTGGCAGCCTCGAAATAGGTGAGGTAGACCGCATTGTTGACGTGGCCCAGCGCGTCCGTGTCACGGAATCGCACCTCGACCGTGTGGCCGTAACGGAACGGACCCGTCCGCGGATCGCTTCGGGTGCTCAATGGCGCGGGTCGCTCAGTCCGCCAGCACGGGCGCTGCCGCGGGCGCGCCGCCCCGGTGCTCGAGCACGTGCAGCACGAGGTCGATGACGATCTTGAGCACGACCATCAGGACCAGCAAAGCCATCGGCGTCCCCAATGACGCGACCAGGAAGGTCCCACCCAGGATCGTCAGGTGCAGCACCAGAACCCGGCCGTAGGGCCGGAACATCTGCTCTTCCGGGCTCACCTTCAGGTATTCGCGGCGGCCCAGGAAGTTGTAGAAGTACGAGCCGACGTGGCTGATCACCAGTCCGAGGAGGCCGATCCCGATCACGCCGGGTGAGAGCGCGCTGTAATCGAACCCGGGCTGCCGGCCGATCATCAAGGGCAGGACGAACACGAAGACCCCGTGCACGATCCAGAAGATCCCGTAGTGGAGCACGAAGAACGCGACCAGGGGGACATCGTTCGCATGAAAGACCCGGCCGCCCCGCACCCGTGCGGGCGTGGCCGCCGGCGGGCCCTGCGCCCGCACCATCTTCGGGATGTTGATCAGGCCGACGACCCCGCTCTCCAGCCAGTAGAGGATCAGCAGCGACAGCAGATCCCAGCCGAAGAACAGGACGCCCGCCAGGGGGATGAGGTTGACCGCGACCAGGAGCGCCGCGGTCACGGTGAAGGATCCAGGCCACTCGCTGCTCATCCGCCCCGGATCATGCCCGATCACGGGTCGAGTGCTCAGCTCCTGGCTAATGCCGGCGCGCTGGGCTGGCTGGCGAGCGGACCGGGAGGACCGCCGCGCAGACGGAAGCTCCGCAGCCGCAGCGAGTTGAGCACCACGCTCACTGAGCTGAATGCCATGGCCCCCGCGGCCAGGGCGGGCGTGAGCGTTATCCCAAAGAACGGGTAGAGCGCGCCCATCGCCACGGGGATCAGCAGCACGTTGTAGGCGAATGCCCAGAACAGGTTCTGGCGAATCACCCGCATCGTTGCCCGCGAGAGCCTGATCGCGCCGACGACGGCGCTCGGCTCGCCGCCGACGAGCGTTACGTCCGATGCCTCGATTGCCACGTCGGTGCCGGTGCCGATCGCGACCCCCAGGTCGGCCTGTGCCAACGCCGGTGCGTCGTTGATCCCGTCACCGACCATGGCCACGACACGCCCGCTCGCCTGGAGCTCGCGGACGCGTTCCAGCTTGTCCGCCGGGCGCACCTCGGCCAGGACGTTGTCGATGCCAACCGCCCTCGCCACCGAAGCCGCCGTGGCGCGGTGGTCTCCCGTCACCAGCCAGACCTCGAGTCCCTCGGCCCGCAGCTCGGCGACCGTCGCGTGGGCACCGGCCTTGATCGGGTCGGCCACCACGATCAGTCCCGCCAGGCGCCCGTCGATGGCGACGTGGACGGGCGTACGGCCCTCGGCGGCGGCCGTCTCCCGCGCGGCGGCGAGCGCTTCGCTGGAGATGCCGCGCTCCTCGAGCAGGCCCGCGTTGCCGACGAGGATCTCCCGGCCACCGACCCTGCCCCGGATACCGGTTCCGGCCAGGGCCTCGAAATCGACCGCTCCATCCCGGCCGAGCCCATCGCAATTCGCGCGCGCCGCGATGGCCGTTGCGATGGGATGCTCCGACCCGCGCTCGATCGAGCCGGCAGCATCGAGCACCTCTTCTACCTCGAAGCCGGCGGCCGCAACGACCCGCTCGACCTCGGGACGCCCCAACGTGAGGGTTCCGGTCTTGTCGAAGACGATCGTGTTGACGCGTCCGGCAATCTCCAGCGCTTCACCGCCGCGGATGAGAACGCCCGCCTCAGCGCCCTTTCCCGTCCCAACCATGATGGCCGTCGGCGTGGCCAGGCCCATCGCGCAGGGGCAGGCGATGATCAGAACCGTGATGAAGGCGACCAGCCCGAGCGTCGTCCGCGGCTCCGGACCGATGAGGTACCAGGCGGCGAACGTCCCAACGGCCACCACGAGCACAATGGGGACGAAGACGCCGCTGATCCGGTCGGCCAGCCGCTGGATCGGCGCCTTGGAGCCCTGCGATTCCCGCACCATGCGGACGATCTGGCCGAGGACGCTGTCGCGGCCCACCCGGGTGGCGCGGAACAGGAAGCTGCCGGTGGTGTTGAGCGTGGCACCGATGACCTGGTCGCCGGGCGACTTGACCACAGGCATGGGCTCACCGGTGAGCATCGATTCGTCAACCGCCGAGCTGCCGTCCACCACCAGTCCGTCGACCGGAACCTTCTCGCCGGGGCGGACGCGAAGGAGGTCGCCGGGGTGGACGTCCGCGAGCGATACATCGCGCTCCTGGCCCTGATCGACGATCCGGGCCGTCTTCGCCTGCAGCCCAATGAGCGAGCGCACGGCGCCAGCGGTCTGGCTCTTGGCTCGTGCCTCCAGCCAGCGTCCTGCCAGGATCAGCCCAATGATGATCGTCGAGCTGTCGAAGTAGGTCTCCGGCTCAAGGCCAGTCGCCATGAACGTGTGCGGGAACAGCGTCACGAACACGCTGTAGCCCCAGGCAGCGCTCGTGCCCAACGCAACGAGGGTGTTCATGTTCGCGTCGAGGTGGCGCGCCGCCCGGAACGCCGGCACGTAGAACCGACGGCCGGCCCAGAACTGGATGAACGTTGCCGGCACCAGCACGAGCCAGTTGACCGACTCCATCGCAAGTGGCCGCCCCGGCCAGAACATCAGCGCCATGATCCCCGCCGCCACCGCCAGTGAGGCGAGTGCCTTGAAGCCCAGGTCGCGCAGCTCCGCCACGCGCTGAAGCTCGAGTTCGTCCGGCTCGTCCGTCAGGCTCGCAGCATCCACGGGCGCCGACGGGCGGACATCGTAGCCAGCCGCCGCGATGGCGCTGACGAGCTCGGCACGCCCGGCCACCGCTGGGTCGTAGCGAATGGTGGCAACCTCCGTCGCGAGGTTGACGTTGGCGGCCACCACCCCGTCGGCGCGGCCGAGGTATCGCTCGATGCGATTGACGCACGAGGCGCAGGTCATGCCCTCGACCGGCAGGCGCAACTCAGCGACGGGCGTACCGGGCCCGTCCGAGCCGTCGGGTGCACGCTGAAAATCCTGGGTCGTCGCCTGGGTCACGGGAGCATTATACCCCCGGGGAGTATCGCGCTCGCCCCGGGCGAGGGTCGGTCAGCGGCTAGCGCGCGACCGGGCGAGTCGGATAGACGCCGATCGCGATCGGTACACGAGGGTCCCGGCAGAGCTCGACACCGATATCGCCCTGCCTCAGCAGGTCGCCGATCATCTCCGACTCGCGGGCGGGCAGCCCCAGGTAGATGCGGCCGTCGGGGGTATTCACGCCAGCGACGTCGTCGGCGGCTCCGTTCAGCTCGAACCGCCGTCGCAGCTCGTGCATGGGGACGTACGAGCGTGACTTGATGAAGCGTCGCAACTGCGCCGTCGTGCAGCCGTGGGCGGCGTCGACGCCGGGTTGCTGTTCGTGGCCGTTAACCCCACGGTCGGTTCGGTGACCGTTGGCGGCGCCGGGCTCATGACCGTTGCCGCCGGGCTGTGAAGGGACGTGGTCAAGCATTCACGGTTCGGTAGAGGCGCCCGACTCGGGTTGGGCGCAGGACGCCGGGATGATAGCACCCTGTAATGTGGCACCGGGCTCGGCGGTCAGACTCCTCCGACCACCAGCAGCTCGCGTGGAGCCTGGTTGAGGAGATCGGGCCCGCCCGGCGTGCAGACCACGATGTCCTCGATGCGGACGCCGTAGCGCCCCTCGAGGTAGATCCCCGGCTCGACGCTGAAGGCCGCGCCGACGGGCAACGCCTCCTGGTTGCCGGCCACGATGTAGGGATCCTCATGGCCCTCGAGGCCGATCCCGTGTCCCGTCCGGTGGATGAACTGCTCTCCGTAGCCGCCGGCCGCGATGATCCCCCTCGCCGTTTCGTCCAGCCGTTCGCAGGCGATCCCCGGCGCGACCGCCTCGACGGCGCGCTCCTGGGCATCCCGGACGAGCTGGTAGATCTCCTCGAACTGTGGATCGGGCCCGTTCGCGCCGGTACCGGCGACCCAGATCGTCCTGGTGATATCCGACACGTACCCGCCCAGCGTGCCGCCGATGTCGAAAACAACCGGCTCACCCGCGCCAATGAACCGTTCCGACGCGTCGTGGTGGGGAGAGGCGGAGTTCGGGCCGCTGCCGACGATCGAAAAGCTCGCCTCGTCGTGACCCTCATTGACGAGCCGGGCGCGAATCTCCTGCGCCACGTCGCGCTCCTTGCGGCCGACGAGCGGCCCGTCACAGATCGCCTCGATCACCCGGTCGGCGGCGAGGGCGGCTTCCCGCAGCAGGGCAACCTCCTCGGGGTCCTTGACGCTGCGGAGCGGAGCCAGGATTCGCGAGGCGAGTCCGAACTCGCCCGAACGGAGCACGCCGGCCTGCTGGAGGCCGAGCACGAAGGTCGCGGGTAACAGGTCGGAGACGAGCGGCCGCCGGTCCCCCAGGCTGCCCAGCGTCTGCGCCACAAGGGCGATCGGATCCTCGGTTTCCTCCCACGTCACCACCTCCACGTGCTCCGCGGCCACCGCGGGTGCAGCGGCGGCCGCTGCACGTTCGAGCCGGGGAACGACGAGCACGGGCCGCTCGTCCGCCCGAAGGAGCAGCATCGTAAGGCGCTCGAGCGGCATGGCCGCGTATCCCGTGAGCCAGCGGAGGTCTGGACCGACGCCGACGAGGAGAACCTCACTCTTCTGGCCCAGCCGGTCGCTGACACCCTCGAGCCGCTGCCGGTACCGATCGTGCGAGATGCCGGGGCCCGCCGTCACGCCGTGGCTCCCCTGGCGCCGGGAGCCTCCGCCGTCTTCGTCGGGACGCTCGCGCTGGCCCCCAGCCACCGGCCGACGATGACCGCACCCTGCCGGAAGAAGGCGTTGTAGGTGAAGACGCGGGTCGCACCGGCACGGAGCGCCCGCGAGCGCAGCTCCAAGTCCTCGTGCTGACCCACGCAGATCACCGGTAGCGCCGCGCTGGCCGCAGCCTGCACCGCGGCGACGCCGTCGTAGCGTCGCCCGTTGAGATCCACGACGACACCCACGACGCGCTCCCGGATACCCTCCCGGGCGGGCTCCTCCAGGGCGCTGGCCTCCAGCATGACCCGGAGATCGTGCTCGGTTCGAAGCGTGACGGGGATGGCCCCGGCGAGCTCCACGGCTCCGATGAGCCGGGATGCCCAGATCAGGTCGTCGGCCAGCACCCCGACGCGGAGGCCCGGCGCGGGGCTCACGACGAAGGTTGATCCAGGAGCCGGATGAGGTGCCCAAGCAGGTCGCGCGAGGTGACGATGCCGCTGGCCCGCCCTCCTTCGACGACCGGAATGTGACGGAAGCGACCCGAGGCCATCTTGTGGATCGCCACGGCCATGTTGTCGTCGGCGCGGAGCACCACGGGGTCGCGGGTCATGACCTCGGCCAGCGTCACGCCGTCGAGCGTGCGGCCAGCCAGCTTGAGCAGGGCATCGCGTTCGGTGAAGATCCCGCCCAGGCGCTCACCTTCCAGCACCAGCACGGCATCAACCTGGCGCTCCTGCATCGTGCGGATCGCTTCGCCAACGGGCGTTTCCGCGGCCAGCGAGAGCGGCGGCTCCGGGTCGAGCGCACGGAGCGGCTCACTGACCAGCTCGGCTTCGAAGCGTGTTCCGGGATGCGGGATATCGGTGGTTCGGAGATCGCCCCCACAATTCTCGCAGTTGTCTGCGCCCTGCATGTTCTCGAAGCCACAGACGGGGCAGACCATCATCGGTGCCGCCCTCGATCGAACAGAGGCTTTGGGAGGGTCAGTCGACGACCCATGTCTCGCCGCTGACCAGGAGCTTCTGCAGGTCGCCTTCTCCGTTCTTCGAAACCGCGTCAGCGATCTGGCCCTCGAGCAGCTCGTGATGCGTGGCGCGCTGCACCCGGCGCAGTACTCCCACAGGAACCGGGAACTCCGGGTACCACATGCGCGACAGCATGAACGCCAGGTAGGGATCCTCCGCTTCCTCGTCGTGAACCAGAAGCTGCTCTTCGGTCACCCCGTTGCCAAGCTGGACCACCTCCGGGTGGAGGCCATTGAGGCGGATACCGCGGTCCCGGTCCTTGCCGAAGATCATCGGCTTGCCGTGCTCCAGCATGAGCATCCGATCCTCTCGCACCTCGCGGTCGGTGAAGTCCCGGAAGGCGCCGTCGTTGAAGATGTTGCAGTTCTGGAGGACCTCCAGGAAGGCAGACCCGTGGTGCCTTCCGGCCCGGTTGAACGTCTGCTGGAGGTGCTCGGTGTGCGTGTCGACCGAGCGCGCCACGAAGGTCGCCTCGGCGGCCAGCGCGACCGAGAGCGGGCTGATCGGGGTGTCGATCGTGCCCTGGGGCGTGGACTTGGTCTTCTTTCCGATCTCGGAGGTCGGCGAAGCCTGGCCCTTCGTCAGTCCGTAGATCCGGTTGTTGAACATCACGAGCTTGATGTCCACGTTTCGGCGCATCGAATGCAGCACGTGGTTGCCGCCGATGCTGAGGGCATCGCCATCTCCGGTGATGACCCAGACCATGAGGTCGGGACGCGCGCCCTTGAGGCCGGTGGCCAAGGTCGGCGCGCGGCCGTGGATCGTGTGGAAGCCGTAGGTGTTCATGTAGTAGGGCAGCCGACCGGAACAGCCGATCCCGGAGATGAAGACGATCTTTTCGCGCGGGTAGCCGAAGTCAGGCATCGTCTTCTGGGTCTGCGCCAGGATCGAGTAATCCCCGCAGCCCGGGCACCAGCGGACTTCCTGGTCCGAGACGAAGTCCTTCCGCGAGAGCGGCACCGTCGGAAGTGGCGTCCCGGCAGCGCCGGTGGATTCGGTTGCCGCCGGGCCACCGGCTCCGTTCCCCGCTCCGGCCGGCGGGGACTTCAGACCGTTTTCCGCGGCCTGCTCGTCCGTCATCGACCGGTCCCCCGCTTGCTGCTCAGGATCTCCACGGCCGACTCGTGGATCTCCGAGATCCGGAACGGCTTGCCGCGCACCCGGTTGAGGCCCTTGGCATCGATGAGGTATCGGGCGCGAATGAGCATCAGCAGCTGGCCCAGGTTCACCTCCGGGATCAGCACCTGGCGGTAGCGGGCCAGGATCTCCCCGGTGTTGAGCGGGAACGGGTTCAGGTGGCGCAGGTGGGCGTGGGCAACGCTCCAGCCCTCGGCCTGGAGTCGTTCCACGGCGCTGCGGATGGCGCCGTACGTGGAGCCCCAGCCGAGCACCAGCAGGTCCCCTCGTTCGGGCCCGAGGGCCTGCAGCGGCGGAATGTCGTTGGCGATCCCGGCTACTTTCTGCGCACGCAGGGCCTGCATCCGATGGTGGTTGTCGGGGTCATAGCTGACGTTGCCCGTGATGTCCTGTTTCTCGAGCCCACCGATCCGGTGCTCCAGGCCCGGTGTGCCGGGCACGGCCCAGGGGCGCGCAAGCGTCTCGGGGTCGCGATCGTAGGGATGGAACGTCGCCGCGTCCGTGTAGTTCTCGACGGCGATCGCCGGCAGGTCGGCCACGTCCGGTACGCGCCACGGCTCCGCGCCGGTGGCGAGAAACGCGTCGGATAGGTAGACCACGGGCGTGACGTACTTGAGGGCGATCCGCCAGGCCTCCACGGCATAGTCAAAGCACTCGGCCGGCGTGGCGGGCGCGACGATGGGCACCGGCGAATCGCTGTTTCGACCGAACATCACCTGCAACAGGTCGGCCTGCTCGGTCTTGGTCGGCATCCCCGTGCTGGGCCCGGCCCGCTGGACGTCGACGACGACGAGGGGCAGCTCGACCATCACGGCCAGCCCCAGCGCTTCTGTTTTCAGAGCGATCCCCGGACCGGAGCTCGCGGTGAGACCCATCGCTCCGCCATAGGAGGCACCGATGGCGGCGCCGATCGCACTGATCTCATCCTCGGCCTGGAAGGTCTTGACGCCGAAGTTCTTGTAACCCGACAGCTGATGGAGGATGTCGCTGGCGGGCGTGATCGGGTACGAGCCGTAGAAGAGGTCGCGCCCCGCGAGGCGGGCCGCGGTGACGAAGCCGAGCGCCGTGGCCTCATTGCCCGTGATGTTGCGGTAGGTGCCGGGGGAAAGGTGGGCCGCCGCGACTCGGTAGGTCGTGTGAAAGATCTCGGTGGTCTCGCCGAAGGCGTAGCCGGCCTTGAGGGCTCGGCGATTGGCCTCGGCAATCACCGGCCTCGCCCCGAACTTGCCGTCGATCCAGCGGAGGGTCGGCTCCATGCTCCGCTCGTACAGCCAGAACATGATGCCCAGCGCAAAGAAGTTCTTCGTCAGGTCGACCTGCTTGGAGGTCATCTCCAGGTCCTCGAGCGCGCGCGCGTTCAGGGTGCTGATCGGGATCTCGAAGACGTTGTACTGCTTCAGCGAGCCGTCGGTGAGCGGGTTGCTCGCATAGGCGGCCTTGTTCAGGTTCTGCTGGCTGAACGCGTCGCTGTTGACGATGAGGGCGCCACCCGGCGGAAGGTCGCCAAGGTTCGTCTTCAGCGCGGCGGGGTTCATGGCCACGAGCACGTCGGGCTGATCGCCCGGGGTGTGGATGTCCCCGCTCGAGAAGCTCAGCTGGAAGCCGCTCACCCCGGGCAGCGAGCCGGCAGGGGCCCGGATCTCCGCCGGGAAGTCGGGCAACGTGGAAATGTCGTTGCCGAAGACCGCCGCCGTGCGCGTGAACTGGTTGCCAGTGAGCTGCATGCCGTCGCCGGAGTCGCCGGCGAAGCGGATCGTGACCCGGTCGAGCTCCTGGACCTGCGCGGGCTCGGTTCGCGCCGTCTCGGTGGTCACGCGCCCTCCGGCTGCTCCATCAGCTGGTGGGGTCTGGGCGGCAGGTTCAGAATCTCCTGGGGGAACGCCTCCGAGACGTACTCGAGCACGTCCTGCTGGCGCAGGACACCGGCGAGCTCGCCGCGCGCGTCGATCAGCGGCAGGCTGCGATAGCCGACCCGGTCCATCGTCTCGAGCCCCTCGAGAACCGTGGCGTCCGGTGAAATGACCTCCGGCTCGCGGGTCATCAGCTCATCGACCGGCTTGTTCAGATCGATGTCCCTGCCAAGGACCTTGAGCAGCACGTCGCTCTCGGTGAGCATGCCGACCAGGCGCTTGCCGTCGCAGATCAGGAGGCATTCACCTTCGCCCGCCCGCATCTGCTCGATCGCAGCGCCCAGGCTGGTGCCCATTCGTGCGGTCAGTGGCTCGCTCCGGCTCACCGCCTTGATCTTCTCCGTCTTCAGCTCCGCGCGGCTCAGCCGCTCGGTCGTGTTGCCGAGGCTCTTGACTTCCACGAACTCCTCACGGGGCGGTCGGAGCGGCCATCCCGCCAGCAGGTGGGGAAGGGAAGCGCCCTGACGCTCGGGCGATTCTACGCCCGGGGTGGCTCCGACGCACCCGTCCAACCGGAATCGGAGCGACTGCTAGCATCCGGCCGAATGAGGATGCCCGACGCCGGTGGCCGCGCGACCGCTGCGTCGGGGATCCTGGATCGTCGCCGACTGGCCGGGCTTGGGCTGGTTGTGGTGTCGGCCTGTGCCTTCGGCTCCGGAGCGCTGTTCGCAAAGCCCATCTACGCGTCGGGCATGGACTGGCTCGGGCTGCTTGCCTGGCGCTTCCTCTTCGCCGCGCTCCTCTCGTGGGCCTGGCTGCTGGCCTGGCCGTCGGCCCGTCAAGGTCTTCGGCGCCTCCCGCGCAGGCAAGTGCTCGGGCTCGTGGCGCTGGGCGTCCTCTACATCGGCAACTCCAGCACCTACTTTGCCGCCCTGGAAACCGTCTCCGCGTCACTCGCCGCGCTTATCGTCTATCTCTATCCCGCGCTCGTGGCGGTCCTGTCGATCCGCTTCGGTCGGCGACTCGAGGGCCGGCGGGCGTGGCTGGCCCTCGCGATGGCCACCCTTGGCGTGGGGCTCGCGGTCGGAGGCATCGACCCCTCGACGGCCCCGCCGGGCAGCGGGCTGTTGCTTGCCCTTGCTTCTCCCGTCATCTACTCAGTGTGGATCGTCCTCTCCGCCCGGCTCGGCGGAGAGCGGCCCGAGCAGAGCGAGTTCCGGGCGGGCGAGACAAGCCAACCAGCCCCCGACTCAGTCGACCCTGCGCCTGCTTCTGCTGTCATGCTCACAGCCACGGCGGTCGTGTACTGGGTAGCGGCGGTGCTCGGTGGCCGGCCGGTGAACCCAATGGACGTGCCCGCGCAGGCCTGGCCCGCCCTGGTGGGAGTCGGGGTGGTCAGCACCGCCCTCGCCCTCCAATCCTTCTATGCGGGAGTCCGACGAGTTGGAGCCGCCAACGGTGCTCTGATAAGTACGGTTGAGCCGATCTGGACGATCAGCCTGGCGACACTCCTTTTCGGGGAGTTGCTGACGGCGGTGCAGGTGGCCGGCGGCGTTCTGGTGATCGGCGCCGTACTGTTGATGCATGCCGGCTCCGCTGCGGCTCCGGCGTGGAGATCGGGTACCGTCACGCCGGGCGGTTCAGGAGCGGCGTGAAGGAGACCATTGGGACGTGATGTGACGAGCGCCTTCATCGCGGAGGCGCTGGGGACCTTCCTCTTCCTCTTCGTGGGGATCGGGTCGGTCGTGGCCGGAGCCTCCATCGCCGCCGGGGGTGGCGATCCCCCCGGTCTGCTGGCGATCGCGCTGGCGCACGGTCTCGCGCTGGCCGTACTCGTCTCTGCGCTGGGCGCACTGTCCGGGGCCCACTTCAACCCGGCCGTGACCTTCGCGGTCTGGCTCTCGGGCCGCATCCCCGCTCAGCGGGCGATCGGCTACGTCGCGGCTCAGCTCCTGGGAGCAGTCCTGGCAGGCCTCGCGGTGCGAATCACCTTCGAGGAGTCTGCCTGGCGTGCCGCCGGTCTGGGCACACCGGCACTCGGCGGCGGCGTTACGCCCATTGGTGGCATCGCCATCGAGGCTGTGCTCACGGTGCTCCTCGTCGTGGCGGTCTTCGGTACGGCGATCGATCCTCGCGGGCCAAAGGTCGGCGGGCTGGCCATCGGCTTTGCCGTCGCGGCGGACATCCTGGCCGGAGGCCCCCTCACGGGCGCCGCGATGAATCCGGCGCGATGGTTCGGACCAGCCATCGCCGGTGGCTCGCTGAACGACTGGTACGTGTGGATCCTGGGGCCGCTGGTCGGGGCCGCAGTCGGCGCTGCTATCTACCGGTTGCTGCTGCCGGCTGCGGATCTTGCCCGCGCGCCAGGTTCCCCGACGACACCGGACGACAGCGACGTTGCCTGACGCCGCGCACTCCAGCGAGGCGCTCAAGATCCTGGTGGTCGACGACGAGCCGGCGATGGTGGGGGCGCTCGGTGCTCTGCTCGGGCAGGCTGGCCACCGCGTCGTTGCGGCCTACGACGGTGACGAGGCGCTGCACCGGTTTCGAACCGAGCAGCCCGATCTGGTACTGCTGGATCTGGCCATGCCCGGCCTCGACGGCGCCGCCGTCTGCAGAGAGATCCGTCGAGAGAGCGATACACCGATCGTGATCGTCTCGGGTGAGCGCGACATGGGCGTGACGGTCGAGCTGCTGGACGCGGGCGCCGATGATTACGTCAGCAAGCCGTTCCGGGGCGAGGAGCTGCTCGCCCGCACCCGGGCCGTCATGCGCCGCCGGGAGGGCGCGCGTCGTGACACCGGCTGGCGGCTCGACAAGCGCCGCCACGAGATCCGCTGGCGAGGGGAGCCGATCAACCTCACCGTCACCGAGTTCCGCCTGGTGGAGCGCCTCGTCGAGCGTCTCGGCGAGGTCGTCGAGCACGCCGATCTGCTGGCCTACGCGTGGCCCGGCGTCCCGGACCCCGATCCCATCTGGCTCAAGCCGCACCTGGCCCGCTTGCGCGACAAGCTGGAAGCCTCAGGAGCGCCGCTGCCGGTCGCGGTCCGGGCCGTCGGCTACCGCCTGGATCCGAGCGGAACCGCCTAGCCTGAACAGTCTCCAAGATCTGCCGACACCTGGGCCCCTGATCGCCGGGTAAGCAGCGGCGCCGTCACCCCATGCTTGTCGTGTTCGAAGCGATGAGCACGAGGAGCGGCGCCGTGGTCAATG
>JACDFU010000038.1 GCA_013815585.1 Chloroflexota bacterium | reverse complement strand
GCCCGTCGGCGCTGGCCGCTTACGCCCGCCTGCGCCAGGGACTCGAGCCGATCGAGCCGGATCCCGAGCTCGAGCTTGCCGGCGCGTTCCTCTACCAGCTGACCGGCGAGCGTCCCGATGCGGCGTCGGCGCGGGCACTCGATGCCTATTTCATCGTGGCGGCAGAGCACGGCTTCAATGCGTCGACCTTCACCGCCCGCGTCATCACGTCCACCCGCTCGGACATTGCCAGCGCCGTCTGCGGAGCGATCGGAGCGCTCAAGGGGCCGCTTCACGGGGGGGCCCCGAGCGAGGTGATCAACCAGCTGCACCAGATCGGCTCTCCCGAGCGTGCCGAGCTATGGGCCCGGGCGGCGCTGGGCCGGGGCGAGCGGATCATGGGTTTCGGGCACCGGGTGTACCGCGCCTACGACCCCCGCGCCGCCGCCCTGCGGCAAGTGGCGGAGGGATTGACCGGGATGGCCGAGTGGCTCGACGTGGCCGTCAGGATCGAGGACATCATCCTGCGGCTCTTCGAGGAGCTGAAGCCTGACCGGGTGATCAAGACGAACGTCGAGTACTACGCGGCGGCAGTCCTCCAGGGCGTCGGCCTGCCGCCCGACCTCTTTCCCGCGACCTTCGCGGTGGCCCGCCACGCGGGCTGGACTGCGCACTGCCTCGAGCAGTCGGGCGACAATCGCCTCATCCGACCGGATGTCCGATACGTGGGGCCCGAGGAGCGTCCGCTGCCCGGGGTCACGGCCCCGGCCTAGGCTGAGGACGCCGCTGGGGCTCGCGCAGCCCGGACGCGGGTGCCAAATCCGTCCTCGGTAAGCGCCCTCTGAAGCGCGTTTGGAGCGGAGGCGTCCGCGATCACCGCCTCGATCTGCTCGCTCGTGCCGATGGCCGCGAGTGCGGAGCGGATCTTGGGGACCATGCCGCCGCCGATGGTGCCGTCGGCGATGAGCCCCTCGGCCTCTGCCAGGGTGAGGGTGTCGATCTTGTGACCGGCCCCATCGCGAATCCCGTCCACGTCCGTGAGGAGCACGAGCTGCCGAGCCTGGAGCCCGCGAGCCAGCCCCGCCGCGGCGTCATCCGCGTTAACGTTGCAGATCACGCCATCGCGGTCGACGCCGAGAGGCGCGATGACCGGCACGAACCGTGCGGCGAGGAGGGCCTTCAGCAACGCCGACCGAACTTTTCGGACGCTTCCGACGAGGCCGAGGTCAGGCACGCGTTCGACGAGGAGCGAGCCTCCGTCCACCCCCGATAGCCCCACGGCCGGGCAGCCGCGCAGCCCAAGGGCCGCAACCAGCTCTGTGTTGACCGCGCCGCGCAGAACCGCGGCTGCAACCTCCAACGAACGCTCGTCCGTGATCCGAAGTCCGTCGTGAAAGGCGGTCTCGATCCCGAGCCGCTCCAGCCAGGTCGTGACACGTTTTCCGCCGCCGTGGACCACCACCACCGGGCGCTCCCGCGCGAGCGGCACGAGGGCGTCGAACGCCGATCCCTGCTCGGCGACCGTCGTGCCACCGAGCTTCACGACGAGCAGCTCGCTCACGTCGAGTACTCGGAGTTTTCGCGGACGTACTCCTCGCTGAGGTCGCAGCCCCACGCCTCGGCGGCAGCCGAGCCGCGACCCAGGTCCAGCTCGATGACCACCTCCGGTGCCTCCATCGCCCGCGAGACCGCCGCGGCGTCGAAGTCGAGGGGCTCTGCGCCGTAAACGTCGATGCCGCAGAGGCTGATTCGCAGTGTCTCCGGGCCGAGGCTCACCGGCTCGCCGTCCCGACGCCGAGCAGCGCCCGCGGCAGCAGCGACCCGACCCCAGTTGGGATCCCGACCGTGAACCGCGGTCTTCACCAGGCTGCTCGCCACGACGGTGCGAGCGACCGCTCGCGCGTCCGCGAGGTCCGCCCCGCCAACCACCCGGCACGTGATCAGCGATGTGGCACCTTCGCCGTCGGCAGCCTGCTGTCGGGCAAGTGAGCGGCAGACGGCCGTGAGCGCTGCGCCCAACCTTGCGGCCGCCGGCGTACCGGGCTCGACCTCCGTCGTGCCGGCCGCGCCCGAGGCGACCAGGAAGACCGTGTCGTTGGTGGACGTGTCGCCGTCCACGGTGAGTTGATCGAAGGTCGCACCGACGGCCTCCCGAAGCAGGCCGGACAGCGTCGCTGGCGCAGCAGCGGCGTCTGTGAGGACCACCGCGATCATCGTCGCCATCTGCGGATGGATCATGCCGACGCCCTTCACGACCCCGCTCACGGTGACCGCATGGGAGGAGCCGTCCGGGGAGGCCAGCTGGATGGTGGCGCTGGCGGACTTCAGGCGCGAGTCGGTGGTCTGAATCGCCTCCGCCGCCTCCGCTAGTCCGTCGTCGCGCTCCGAGAGCGCGTCGGGAACGAGCGCGTCCAGGCCCGCGGAGACCCGATCGAGCGGCAGCCTCGTGCCGATCAGGCCCGTCGAGGCTACGAGCACGTGGGCCGGCTCGCAGCCGAATGCGCTCGCCGCCAGCCGCGCGACCTCCGCCTGGTCGGCATCGCCCGCCGAACCGGTTGCTGCATTGGCGCACCCGCTGGTGACCAGCACCCCACGCGCATATCCCGAGGCGCCGCCATCGCTACCGGTGGCAGCTAGGTGCTCCCGGCTGAGGTGGACGGGAGCGGCGGCCATCCGGTTAGCCGTGAACGTCGCTGCCGCTGCCGCCGGGTTCCGGCCGCTGACCACGAACGCCGCCAGGTCGGGGCGGCCGCTCAGCTTGATCCCGCAGGCAACTCCGCCGCAGGCGAAGCCCGCGGGCATGCGCGGCTCGTCGATCACCTCGGGCAGTCTCGCGGGGTCGGGGACGGAGCTCGGGAGGCGTGCGTTCCCCGAGCGCTCGCTCACGGGTAGAGGGCCAGCTGCTCCAGTCCCGTCGTCTCGGGGAGACCGACGGCCAGGTTGAATGACTGAATGGCCTGGCCAGCTGCCCCCTTGACGAGGTTGTCGATCACGCCGATGGCGACGATCCGTCCGCTTCGCGCGTCCAGGCTGGGGAAGACGCGGGCGCGGTTGCTGCCGGTCACCGATTTGGTGGCAGGCGCCTCGGCCGCGACCTCCACGAAGGGCTCGTCCAGGTAGGCGGCGCGGTACAGCGCCGCGAGGTCGTCGCTGCTGACCGGCCGCGTCGGACGGACGTGGCAGGTCGCCATCAGGCCCCGGGTCATCGGCATGAGGTGTGGCACGAACAGCATGCCCTCGACTGCGCCGGCGTCCGTGCCCAGAGCCCTCAGCTCCTGCTGCATCTCGGGCAGGTGCCGGTGCCCGCCCAGGCCGTAGGCACGGACGGACTCGTTGATCTCACCGAAGAGGCTCTCGAGCTTGGCCTCCCGGCCGGCTCCGCTGACGCCGCTCTTGGCGTCCACGACGAGCTCCCCGATCAGGCCGTCGCGGGCCAACGGCGCGAGGGCCAGCAGCGTGGCGGTGGGATAGCAGCCAGGAGAGGCAATGAGCCGCGCGCTCCGGAGCTGGTCTCGATGAAGCTCGGGCAAGCCGTAGACGGCGGTCGTGGGTGAGTCTTCGACCGCGCCTGGCAGCAGCTCGGGCGAGGGATGATCGAAGGCATACCAGGCCGGGTAGGCGGCCGGATCCCCGAGCCGGAAGTCTGGCCCCATGTCGATGACCCGGGTCCCCGCGGCGATCAGCTGCGGTACCACCCCTGCCGCCTGGCCGTGGGGGAGCGCGATGAAGACGGCGTCGAGTCCGGCCGTGTCGGGAAGCTCGGCCTCGATCCGCAGCTCGCTCGACGCGAGGTGCGGATACGGATCGCCGATCGCCAGGTTCTCGCGGTTGCGTGCCGCGAGAGCCACGATCGTGACAGCCGGGTGGCGCGAAAGGACGCGCACCAGCTCTGCCCCGACATAGCCCGTCGCGCCGAGGATCGCGACCCTGATGCGGTTCCCCTCCCTGGGCTGGGTCAGCGGCCGTGCCGTCTGTGCGATGGTCATGGGCGGCTAACTATACGGAACGCCCGCATCGGCTCACGGCGGGACAGGGAGCACCTCGTCAGGCGTCCGGCCGCTCCACCGCGCCGCGAGGCCCCGTGATGACCACCACGCCTCGCTGCTCCCCGTCGCCCGGGTTCACCGAATAGCGGTGCCGCACGCGCGCCTCCCCGGCCGAGACGATCGCCGTCACCGGGCAGTATTGCAGCGCAGACAGCTCGATCGAACGCGAAACGGCCTGCGGATCGATCCCATTGCCGCCCAGGACGTGCTCGACCGTGATCTCCGTGAAGACGCGAGGATGCTCGGAACGGGTCTCTGCGGTGACCCGGACGCGATAGGTCTCGACCGGCTGACGCTTCTTGCTCAGGATCGAGATGACGTCCATGGCGCTGCACGAGGCCAGGGCCGCAAGGACGAGCTCGGTCGGCTTGAAGGCTTCAGCGCCCGGCTTGCCATCAGCCGCACTGGCGCCGCCTGAGCCGCTCGCGAGCTCGAAGCGGAGCTCGCCCTGCCAGTCCGCCTGGACCGATTTCGTCACGCGCTCGAACCCGGCTGCTGGTTGCCGGCGGAGCTGCACTCCCGGCAGAGCCCCACGACGGTGACGTGCGACAGGTCCACCTCGAAACCTCGCTCCTCCCTGAACGAGTTGACGATCGTGGTCGCCTCGCGCTCATCGATCTCCCACGTCCCGCCGCATGCTGCGCAGTGCAGATGGCCGTGCTCCTGCTCCGGCCGAACGTGGAACTCCTCGCGGCCGTCAGCCCCGTGGCCGTGCTGGACGATGCCCAAGTCCTCGAGAACGTCGAGTGTGCGGTAGACGGTGGACGGGGTGGTGGCGGGATCGATGGCCCGGCATCGTTCGACCAGCTCCGCTCCGGTCACGTGACCCTGTGCTGCCTCGAGCACCACCAGGAGCGTCCGTCGCTGCGGCGTCCAGCGCAGGCCGCGCGACCTCAGCCGATCCCGAAGCTGCTCAGCCGAGGAAGCTGAAGACATCATCGAGGTTCGGGAGAAGTGCCTCGGCCTCGAGGACGAAGAGGATTCCCACGGTCAGGCTGAAGACACCGGCCAGCAGCCCGATGATCAGGTACAGGCGTCGGCGTAGCTGACCGGCCACGAAGCCGGTCGCCGTGATGAAGACGATGATTGAGTTCGAGACCAGCAGGCCGCAGACGAAGGCGACCATCATCGGCACGCCCAGTCCAAGCCCTGCCGCGCCGCCGATCGCCGCGATGAACACGACCTGGCTGCCGGTCTCGGCGCCAATCCCGTGGATCATTCCGACCGCAAACGCTGTCCGCCTGCCATAAGAGCTCATTTCCAGGGGCTCGACATGACGGTGGCCGTGGAGCCGCGCCTGGAGCGAGCGCCAGCCGTGTCGGAGCCCATCAAAGACGAGCATCCAGCGACTGCGGAGGCGGAACTCGCGCCCGTACCGCGCGTACTGAAAGAGTGAGACGAAGACCCACAAGCCGAGGACGATCAGCGTGACCCCGACGACCCGACCCATGATCGGGTCGATCCAGTCGGGTAGGAGGGTCCCGAAGGTGAGAGCCAGGAGCCCGAGGGCCGCGACCACCAGCCCGTGACCCAGGGCATAGAGCGTGCCCAGCAGCAGCGCCTGCCGCTGTTCCCGGCCGAATGGAACGGGAATCGCGTCCGTGCCGGCCAGGGTTCCCGTCAGCGCCGAGCCAGGGCCTTCACCCAGGCGACGCTCTTCGTGGGTGCGGGCCTCATCCTCGCCGCCGTGGTGGTGATCGTGAGCGCTCAACGACGTGTGGCGCTGCTCGTGAGCTACCTCCGCGGCCGTGGCGCCGGTCGTGGTGCTGGTGATGTCCGTGATCGCCGCGATGTGATCCCAGTCGACGCCGTGGCGGATGCCGAGCAGCAGCGCCGTCCCGAGCAGCCCGGGGGCGGCCACAGCGCCGGCGGCAGCCAGGAAGCCGCTGATATCGGCCAAGACCATCGTTTCAGTCCCTTGCTACGGCGGCGCGGTCCCCTGTTGCAATCGTACTTTATTGCCACGGGTTGCAACAAGGCCGCGGGGCCCCCCGGTCAATCAGCTGGTTTCGGTCCCCGGGTGGCCTGCGGGCTGTCGCTCGCGAGCCCCCTCGGCTTCCGCTGCGATCGCCTCCGACAGGAACTGCTCTCGGTAGAGCCGCGCATAGAGGCCGCCCCTGGCGAGCAGCTCCGCGTGCGTGCCTCGCTCCACGATCGTGCCGCGGTCGTAGACGAGGATCTGGTCAGCTCGCAGGATCGTGGACAGGCGGTGGGCGATGGCGACTGTCGTGCGGCCCTGCATCACCCGTTCCAGTGCCGTCTGAATCAGCCGCTCGCTGACCGTGTCGAGGGCACTCGTCGCCTCGTCCAGGATGAGGATCCGGGGGTTCTTGAGCAGCACCCGGGCCAGGGCCATGCGCTGCTTCTCGCCGCCGGAGAGCTTGTAGCCCCGCTCGCCGACCAGGGTGTCATAACGCTCGGGGAGCTCGATGATTCGGTCATGAATCGCCGCGGCGCGGGCGGCTGCCTCGAGTTCGGCGTCGGTCGCCTCCGGCCGGGCATAGCGCAAATTCTCCCGAACGCTTGCGTGGAAGAGGTAGGTCTCCTGGGTCACGACCCCGATCACCTCACCGAGGCTCGCCAGCGTCAGCGCGCGCACGTCGATCCCGTCGATCTCGACGCCCCCGTCGTGAACGTCGTAGAGCCGGGGGATCAGGTAGGTGGTCGTCGTCTTGCCCGAGCCCGATGGGCCGACCAGCGCCACAAGCTGCCCAGGCAGGGCCTCGAAGGCGATATCCCGCAGGCCGAACGGCGCCCGCACCTCTCGCAGGCCGTCCCCCTCCGACCTTCGTTCGCCATCGAGCGCCTCGGCAGCTCTGGTCGCCATGTCCTGCCCCGTGGACGCCAGCTCCCCGAGCAGGTCGGCCCGCCCATCGAGCGGCGTTCCGTCCTCGACTGTCGAACCGTCGCCATCCGGCGTCCCGCCGTCTCTGGTCGTGCCTGGCACTGCCTCGGCAGGAGGCGCGGAGGGATAGCGAAAGCTGACCTTGCGGAAGCGGATGCCTCCCCGGACGCGCTCCGGGTCGAGGGCAACGGCATCGGGCGCGTCGACGATCTCGGGATCCATCTCCAGGTACTCGAAAACCCGGTCGAAGAGGGCCATCGCGCCCTGGACCTCTACCTGCACGTTGAGCAGCTGGCCGAGCGGGAAGAAGAGCCGGCTCTGCAGCGTGGTGAAGGCGACGATGTCGCCGATCGTGGGCGCGGTGGGATCGTTCTGAATGGTGAGCACACCCGAGAGCCAGTACACGAAGGCGGGCGTGATGCTGAAGACCGTTCCGACGATCATGAAGAACCAGCGACCCACCATGCTCTGGCGGATCTCCAGGGCTGCGAGCTTCGCATTGGCCTCCCGGAACCGGCGGTTGGCGTTCTCCTGCTGGCCGAAGGTCTTGGAGAGGAGCATGCCGCTGACGCTGAGCGTCTCCTCCGTAATCGCCGAGACGTCGGCGAGGCTTTCCTGCGTCTTGGTGCTGATGGAGCGACGGACCTCGCCGACGCGGAAGGTCAGATACATGAAGAAGGGAAGCAGCCCCAGCGAGAGCAGCGTCAGGCGCCAGTCGATGAAGAGCATCGCAACGACCGTGCTGGCGACCACCGTCCCGTTGCTGAAGACTGTGCTGGCGGTCTCCGTGACGACGCCCTGGACGCCCCCCACGTCGTTCGCCAAACGACTCTGGATCTCGCCGGTGCGCGTCTCCGTGAAAAAACGCAGCGGCATGCGCTGCAGGTGCGCGTAGAGGGCGTTGCGCAGATCCTGCATGACCCGCTGGCCGATGACGTTGTTGAGGTAGGTCTGACCGATGCCGATCAACCCGCTCACGATCGGCACCACGATCATCAGGCCGACGAACAGGTTGAGCAGGCCGAAGTCCCGCCGGGGGATCGCCTCGTCGATGAGGAGCTTCAGCAAGTAGGGATTGATCAGGCCCAGGAGACTGGTGATCGTGATCGCGACCAGGACGACCACGACCTGCCAGCGGTAGGGCCGGAAGAAGGCGACGATGCGCCGGAAGGTCGCCGCACGCCGTTCCGGAGAGATCGGCCGCTCTCCGTTCGGGCCCCCGCGGCCGAACCGACCCCGCCCCCCGCCGGGGGGGCCGCCCATCGCCATGGGACCGCGGAACATCAGACGGCTGGTTCGGGGGTGGCTGCCCGTTCTGGCCGGGGCTGCTCTTCTCGAGCCAGATCCACGTCAGCAAGCACCCGCCACCTGGTGGCGAAGAGGTAGGCGAGGGCGTACAGGACCGCGACGACGACGAGCAGCAGCCGGTAGCCCGTCAGCAGCGCCAGGTACTCGAGAGCGCCGCCGACCATGGCGCCCAGCAGGTTGCTGGCGAAGGCCATGTCGGCGGTCCGGGTGTCCCGGAACGAGTAGCTGAAGACGAGGTTGGCGAAGAAGACCGGCGCGAAGGCGAGTGCGGCCGCGAGCCCGTAGCGGAGCGTCGGCGGGTCGATGAGCAGGGTCTCCGGGGGGAGCAGGAAGGCAATCGCGATCGCGATGAAGAGGCCCGCGTACAGCAAGGTGGGCCGCCGGATGGGGAAGCGGGCGTTCACGAAGATCGCCAGCAGGACGCTGGCAAGGATGGCAAAGAAGGCGAGAGCGTTGACGATCCAAGTCGTCCCGAAGAGCAGGCTGAAGCTGACCAGGCTGCGTGTCTCGAGCAGCAGGAACGCCGTGCCCAGGACGAAGAAGTGCGGGCTGAAGCGCCGCAGCGGTGTGTCCGTGACCCGTGCGGCCAGCGCCACGGCGGCGGCAGCGCCGGCCAGGATGACGGCCAGCGCGACGAGGTAATAGCCGGCGATGAAGGGCTGCCGAAGGTAGAGAAAGGGCCAGTCGTCGGACGCCGGTCGGGGCTCCGGCGCGCCTGCCTCCGGAATGGGATCGACCGCGTCGCCGGGAGGAGGGCCGCCGTTGAGTGCCGCGACCGCCGGTCCGGCCGCAATGGCGGCGCGCACCGAGCCATACAGGCGCACGATGGGCGGGGAACCGAACGTCTCGCCGAGCATGCTCGAGAGCTTTTCCACGAGCCAGGGCTCCCGGTAGTAGTTGTAGAGCACGAAGACGCCGTCCTCGCTGAGGTGGTCGCGAACGCTGGCGAACGCCTCCTCTGTGAACAGGAACGACTCCAGCCGGAGGTTGGCGGTGGTGGAGACGAGCGTGAGCGAGTCGGGCAGGGCGAAGACGATCAGGTCGTACCTGGTGCTCGTGTTGCGCAGGAAGGCACGGCCGTCATTGGTGTGGCGCGTGACGCGCGGGTCGGCGTAGGGCTGGTCGGGGTGATGGTCGACGCCCAGCTGCTGGATGACCGGGTCGATCTCAACGGCTTCGACGCGACTGGCGCCCTCGGCCAGCGCGATGCCGGTGTCCGTGCCGCTGCCGGCCCCGACGATCAGGACGTTGTCGTAGGTCCGACCGGGGAACCACTTGTAGACCTGGTCATAGAACTCGTCGCGGTTGAGATCGTCGACGCTCTTGATGGACTGGTGCGGGATGCCGTTGACGTTGATCTCCAGGCGACTCTGGAGCCGGTACGACGTGAGGCGGTAGTAGGGGGACCAGTCGTCGCCGTTTCCGGCCTGGACCCCTACCGCGAAGACCACCGCCGCCATTGCTGCTCCGCTGACCGCCGACCAGACCGAGATCCCTGATCCCAAAGCGAGCAGAAGCAGCAACACCGCTGCGACCGCGAACCACACAACCGGGTTGGTCCCGCTGGCGGCCAGTGCCGTGAAGCCCGCGATGCCGGCCATCGAGCCAGCGATATCCACGGCGTAGGCTTTGAGCGGCGGCATGCTCTTGAGCAGTGGCCCGAGCGGCAGCGCGAGGGCTGCCATGAGGGCCGTCACCAGCAGCACGACCAGGGGCAGGACGAGGAAGTTTACGTCGGCGCTGCGGCTCTCGGCGAGGCCGAAGAAGAGCTCGTCCTGGGAGTTGAGCTGGACGTTCAGCTGCGCTCTGATGATGATCCCAACGACCACGAGCAGCAGCAGCGCGAAGGGAGAGAAGGGCAGCCGCCGGCCACGACGACCGAGCAGGATGCCCAGCCCGATCCCGAGGAAGCTCGCCATGAGCAGGAAGTTGCTGAAGAAGCCGATGTACGTGACGTTGGCCGGGATCCACCTGATGAGAAGCAGCTCCACGAAGAGCAACGTCCCGCTGGTCAGGAACAGCCGAACCGGTGCGCTGCTCAGTCCCGGGACGGAGAAGATGGTCGCGCGCGGACGGCCCAGCGCGCTCCGAAGCTCGGCTGAGGTCACGGCGCGCAGGGTAGCGGTTTGCCGGGCCGGCCGAGCGCCGGGCCCGGGATCACCACGCGCTGGCGGTGGCCGACTCCGTGATGCCCTGCGCCTCCAGCCAGCGCTCAGCGTCGATCGCGGCCCTGCATCCATCGCCGGCCGCCGTGATGGCCTGGCGGTAGCGATGATCGTGGACGTCCCCCGCGATGAAGACGCCGTCGATTTTGGAGCCGGTTTCGTCGCGGACGACGAGGTAGCCCTGCCCGTCGAGATCCAGCCAGTCGCGGAAGAGGTCCGTGTTGGGCTTGTAGCCGATCGCGATGAAAAGGCCTTGCGCTGCTTCCACCGTCTCCTCGCCGCTTACCGTGTCCCGCAGCTTCAGCCCGTCGACACTGTTCTCGCCCAGCACGTCCAGGACTTCCGTGTTCCAGCGAACGCGGATCTTGGGATGGGCGAGCGCGCGGTCCTGCATGATCTTGCTGCCCCGGAACGAGTCGCGGCGATGGAGGAGCAGGACCTCGTCGGCGAACTTCGTAAGGAACGTCGCCTCCTCGAGGGCGGTGTCGCCGCCGCCGACCACCGCCACCTTCCGATTCTTGAAGAAGAAGCCGTCGCACGTGGCGCAGGCGCTAACGCCGCGGCCCCGAAGTCGGGTCTCGTTCTCCAAGCCGAGCCAGAGCGCGGAGGCGCCGGTGGCAACGACCACTGACTCGGCGCGGTACTCCACATCGCCTGCCCAGAGGCGGAAGGGACGTTGCCCGAAGTCGACCCGGTCGACGTCGAGATCCACGAATCGGGTGCCGAAGCGCTCCGCCTGCTGGCGGAACAGCGCCATGAGCTCCGGCCCCTGGACGCCTTCGGGAAAGCCGGGATAGTTCTCGACGTCGCTGGTGATCATCAACTGACCGCCGGGTGCGTAGCCCGCGATGACGATGGGTTCCAGGTTGGCTCGGGCAGCGTAGATCGCAGCAGTCAGGCCAGCGGGACCGGAGCCCACGATGATGAGTTTGCTCTCGGCACTCTCACCCCCGCCGCCCCCTGCGTCGCGATCACCAGCGCGGGGCATTGCGGCAGCGCCGTTGGAGGCGCTGCCGTCGTCGATGATTGAGATGGAGGGAAGGTTCTTGAGTCCGGTCATGACATCAATCGTAGCAGTCTCCGATACTCCCAGGGAGTATCAGTCCCACGTGGTCAGGGGAGACCTCCTATGGTCGTGGCGCTTGTCGCGGCGCTGGTCGTGGCGGAACCAATCTCGTGGGCCTGGGGAACAACCGTGTGGCCCATACGCTCCAGCTTGGGCAGGTCCAGGTCGCGGATGCTGAAGATCGTGTGCTGTGAGCCGGCCTCGGCCCACTCGCCGAGGCGCTGGACGATCTGCGTCGGCGTTACCGCCGGGGGCGCCAGGCCGGTCCTCGCCGCGGCGCGGCTCTCGCCATCGCGGCCGGAGGCGTCGAGCGTGAACGAGTTGAGGTTGGTCTTCTCGATCTCGTCGTAGTTGCGGCCGACCTGCTGGCAATGGCCCCGCAGGACGTCGTACTTGTGCCTGATCTGATCTGGCCCGCCGAAGACATTGGTTGCGTCCGCGTACTGCGCCACCAGCCGCAACGTCTTTCGCTCGCCTCCGCCTCCGATCAGGATCGGCGGATGCGGTCGCCTGAGCGCCTGCGGGCTGTTCAGCAGCCGCTCCGCACGAACCCGGTGGCCCTGGAACGACTCGTCCGTCCCCCGTTCGCCGGACCACATCCCGTGGGCCATGCGTAGGGTGTCCTCCAGCAGCTCGAAACGCTCCGACAGGGGCGGGAAGGCGAAGCCCAGCGAGCGCGCCTCGTCCTCGTTCCAGGCAGCGCCGAGGCCCAAATAGGCCCGGCCGCCGGTCAGGACGTCGAGCGTGGTCGCGGCCTTGATCCAGAGTGCCGGAGCGCGATAGGCGACGCCACCGACCATCAGGCCAAGATGTGCACGACGCGTCAGCGCCGCCAGGTAGCCGAGCGTCGTCCAGCCTTCGAGCATCGGCTCCTCCGGCCGGCCCACGCCCCGAATCTGGAAGAAGTGGTCCATCACCCAGATCGAGTCGAAGCCGATCTCGTCCGCAGCCTGCACGAGCTCTGCCAGCCTGACGCCGATCTGGGCGTCACCACCCGACCAGCTGTACGACGGGATCTGGAGTCCGACCTTCACGCGGCCGAATCCTAGGGGAAGAGGTCCATCTCGGCAGGCATGACGACGGCGCTGTGGACCGACCCGTCGCCGGGAGGCAGGCGGACACCCCGGACGAGCACCACCGGTTGGCCGCTGGTCTTGCCCGCAGCGAGCTCGGCCGCCGAGGCGATCTCATCGGCGACCGCCACCACCGTGGACCGCATGGTGCGACCGGCGGTATCGGGCTTCCCGCGCTGGTCGTCTAGCGGCTCGAATCCGGCCACGCCCAGCGCGACGTCGACGATGCCCCAGCGCCACGGGCGCCCAAACGAGTCGCTGATCACGATGGCGGGGGTCACGCCGAGCAGCTCGCCGAGGCGTCGCCTCAGCTCCCGTGCCGATGCGTCCGGATCCATGGGAAGGAGCGTGACGGTATCGGGATCGCTCACGTTGGATGCGTCGACGCCGGCGTTCGCGCAGACGAAGCCGTGGTGTGTCCGGGCAATCACCAGACCACGCTCCATGCGCAGGATCTCGGCGGCTTCGCGCAGCACCACCTCGACCTGGCGCGGGTCGCGATCGAAGCGCTCCGCGAAGGCTCGGGCTTCCGCGCGCGGCTCGACGGTGCGCAGGTCGATGATGCGACCCTCCGCCTTCGAGACGACCTTCTGCGTCACGACCAGTACGTCTGTGGACGCCGGTGCCAGCACCGGTTTCCGACGGGCAGCAGCTCGCCAGGCATCGGCGATCATGGCCGCAAGGTCGTCGCCCGGGCGCACCTCGGGGAAGCGTCCCGGCTCGGTCGGGATGGGCACCGCGCGGATTCCACCGCCGCCGGACTGATTGGCCGCAGGCCGACCGGGATCATCAGCGGCAGGCCGACCGGGCTCGGGCCCGCCCCGAGCACCCAGCGTGACCAGCCTCTCCAGGTGGGTGGTCTCGAGCCGCTCGAGGTCCTCGGGCGTGTCCAGGTCAAAGCCCAGGGAGGGCTCGACCACGACCTGCACGCTGGCCCCCGCCCTGGAGGCGAGGCGCAGGTGGCGTTCGAAGCTGTCGACCTCGAAGGCGGGTTCGATCACGTCGGGCGGCGAGAGGAGGAGTGCATTGGTCCCTCCCCGCGCATCGGCCGGCACGATCACGACGATCGGCTGCCCGTGCCCGGCCGCGAGCGTTGCGTCCGCGGCGTCGAGGAGTCGATCGAGCGGCTCCCGCGCGACGAAGGGGAGGTCGCCGGGCAGGAGCAGCAGGGCGGTCGCCCCGGCCTCGACGGCCGCCGCGCGGGCGAGCCGCAAACCCTCATTGAGTCCTGCGATCGGCTGGAGGATCGGACGTATGCCACGCGCTCGCGTCCACGGGATCAGCGACGCGTCGGGGGTGACCAGGTGGACGACGGCCGCGCGCTCCCACGATCGGAGCACGTCCAGGGTCTGCTGGAGCATGCCCAGGGTCAACGTCTCGCGCTCCTCCGGATCGAGCGCCCCTCCGAGGCGCGACTTGCCGCCGCTGGCGCTGCGAACCGGGATGCAGACGTGCAGCGAGGACAGGTCGGCTTGGGCCACGGCCCGATGGTAGACCGCGATCCGCCCCGCCTCCCTCGGCGGCTCCCGATCAGGCTCCCACAAGCTCCTCGGCGAAGCCCAGGACGTCCGCCGCCAGCTTCGCCCGATCAGCATCGGTGCGCATCACCGTGTTGGTGACGCGCACCGCGAGGCCCAGCCGCTCGACAGGCGAGGCCGCCGCGCGGTCGGCGGTGTCGATGACGAGGCCGTTGAGCAGGCCCGGGACGCTCCCTGCGTAATGCCGCGCGATACCAAGGGCGCTGGCCTCGCCGCCGAGCGACTCCAAGATCCGGTCCGCGGGGCCGCGGAGAGCCTTGCCTCCGACGATGGGGCTGACCGCCACCACCGGCGCCCCGGTCGCCCGGATCGCCTCTGCGACACCGTCCAGGCCGAGGATCGGCGCGATGCTCAGGAAGGGATTGGAGGGGGCGAGCACGATCGTGTCGGCGGAGGCGACTGCGCGCACGACTGCCGGCGTCGGGCGCGCACCACCGAGGCCCTCGAAGCGCAACTCGCGGACCTGGTCGGCATGGCCGCGCCTGACGAAATAGTCCTGGAATTCGAGCCAGCCCTCGTCCGTGCGGATCTGGGTTCGGACGCGATCGTCCGTCATCGGCAGGAGCCGGGCGGTGACTCCGAGCGATCGGCGCAGCTCTTCGGTGACCTGTGTCAGGCTCGCCCCACCGTCGAGCCGCGCCGTGCGCCGGACGTGGGTGGCCAGGTCACGGTCACCGACTCGGAACCAGGTCGGAGCGCCGTAGGTCGCGAGCATCTCGGCTGCTGACCACGTCTCGTCGCGGATCCCCCAGCCAGTGTCCGGGTTGGCCAGGCCGGCCAGCGTGTACATGACCGTGTCGAGGTCGGGCGCGACGTGCAGCCCGTGAAGCTCGAAGTCGTCGGCGGTGTTCACCACGACGCTGAGCCGGAGCCCGGCGTGCTCGGCGGCCAGCAGCGCCAGACCGTGACTGAGCTTCGCGCCGCCGAAGCCCCCGGCCAGGGCGGTGACACGGGTCATGGGTTCAGCGCCCATGCGTCGGCCGCCCGGGTCCTCTCGCCGCTCGGCACGGGCCTTGTGTTCACCTGCAATTCCTGCCGGGGCGCCCGGCAGTCAGGCGGTCAGTTTGGGCAGCACCTCACGGCCGAAGGCGTCAGCCCATTCGAGTTGGTTCCTCCCGACGTTGTGGAGGTAGACCTTGCTGAAGCCCATGTCGATGAACCGCTGAATCTCGCGACGGTGCGCCTCGAGATCCGATGAGATCAGCATCCGACCCTTGAAGTCCTCCGGCCGGACGAGCTTGGCCATCTGCTCGAAGTCCCTCGGCGAGCGGATGTCCTGCTTGGGAAACTTCATCCCGCCATTGGGCCACTCGGTCAGGGCGTTCTGCATCGCCGCTTCCTCCGTCTCGGCCCAGGAGAGGTGCAGCTGGAGGATGCGCGGCATGGTGGTCGGATCCTTGCCGGCCTCCTTCGCTCCCTTCTCGAAGCGCTGGAAGACCGTCTCGATCTTCTCGTCGGTGGCACCGACCGTGATGATTCCGTCGCACAGGCGTCCCGTCTTCTCCGCCGTGACCGGGCCCGCCGTGGCCACGTAGATGGGCGGCGGCGCCTCCGGCATGGTCCACAGCTGCAGCGTCTCCATCCGGTAGAACTCGCCCTTGTGCTTGACTTCCTTGCCACTGAAGAGCTTGCGAATGATCTCGATCGACTCGAACATCCGGGCGATTCGCTCAGGCACCTCCGGCCAGTAGCCCCCGACGAAATGCTCGTTGAGGGCCTCGCCTGAGCCGAGACCCAGCCAGAACCGACCCGGATACATCGTCGCCATCGTGGCCGCCGCCTGCGCGATGACCGCTGGGTGCTGGCGGAAGCTCGGGCAGGTGACGCCGGGGCCCATGTCGCCTTTCGTGCGCTCCGCAGCTGCCGTCATGAACGACCAGACGAAAGCCGCCTGGCCCTGCCGCGGCACCCACGGCTGGACATGGTCGGCCGCCATGACGCCGCTGAATCCAGCCTTCTCGGCTCCCTCGCAGAAGCCGAGCAGCTCGGTGGGATGGAACTGCTCGAGCATCGCGGCATAGCCGACCTCGGCTTCGGTCATCAGGGAGCACCCTCCAGCGTGTAGTTGACGGCTGCCGGCCGAAGGCGGAACGAGACGCGCTCCTGGCGTTGGAAACGCGCAACGATGAGCTCCTCGGCGTGATCCGGGACGTCGGCGTGATAGCGGCGAGCCATGGCCGCGATGTCGCCCTGTGCCTGCTCCTGATCATCCACGACGACCACCTCGCCGCGCAGGCTGACCCATTCGTAGCCCGCTTCGACCATCAGGCTTGCACGTGGGTCGCGGCGCAGGTTTTCCGACCAGCGCCGGCCCTCGGCGGCGTTGACCACGATCTCCTCACCGTCCAGGGCGAACCAGATCACGGTTTGGTGGGGTGCACCGTCAGGGTTGATCGTCGCGATGGTGGCGAAGCGGGACGCGCCGGTCAGAAAGGCACGGACCGTATCGGGCAGTGCAAGAGTCAGCGCCGTCACGCCGGCGGGCTCCTCCGGGGGCTCCAGGCGCTCGAGGGGCTCAGAGGGCTCAGCGGGCTCGGGGGCCGGGGGTTGAGCATGTCGCCGATGGTAGTCGACCCGCCTCAGCCTGCAGGCCTTGGTGCAGCGCGAGCGGCTAGGTGGGCTCCGACTGCATCTGCTCCGTGGCCGCGGTGGTGCGACGGACGCGCTGCTTGCGAGCCCGCTGCGGTTCCAGGGCTGGCCTGCCCAGGAGCCAACCCTCGCCGAGCCCCACCCCGAGCTCCCTGAGAGCTTCCAGGTCCGCATTACGCTCGATCCCTTCCGCGGCCAGGTCCGCCTCGATGCGGCGCGAGAAGCCAACGAAGGCTTCGACGAGTGCCTTCTTGGCATCGTCGCGGCTCAGGCCGTGAATGATCTCGCGATCGGTCTGACCAACGAGGGGCGCAGCGCTGCGATGAGCGCGAAGGAGGCGTATCCGGCTCCTGCATCGTCGACCGCGAAGCCGAAGCCCTGGCGGCGCAGCTGCCGCACCCGCTTGGCCAGGGCAGCCAGATCGGGCGCGGATTGCTGCTCGGTGCGGTCGAGGGTGATCGAGCTCGGCAGCAGACCTGCCGCCCGGCAACGGGTCGCCAGCGCCTTGGATTCGAACCAGCTATCGGCCAGGCTGGCCGGGAGCAGGTTGATCGTGACGTGCGGCGGAATGGGGTCCAGGCGGGCCGTTCGCTCGAGAACCCGCTCGAAGATCAATCGATCCAACTCAACGGTTCGGCCTGTGGCAACGGCCGCCTCCACGACGCCGTCGATCGACGCTACCGCCGGTGACGGCCGGCAGAGCGTTTCGTAGCCGACCGCCTCCATGCTGTTGAGCGCCACGATCGGCTGGTGCCGGATCTCCAGGACCTCGCGCCGGGCGAGGAAGGCGTCGAGCACCTTACGGAACCCGGCGGTGGGGGAGGTGAGCATGCCGATCCGGTCGGCGATCCCCGATTGCTGGACCGCTTCGGCGAGCGCCGTCACGTAACGGTCCGTGTCCGGCAGTGAGGCATCGAGGTGCACGAGGCCGTAGGGTGTGGCGTGCGCCCTTGAGGCGATGAGTGCGTCTGTCATCCGCTCACTGTTGCCCAACAGGAGGGCGCCCGAGGCGAGGTGGAGGACACGAGATCCGGGCACGCGGTTGGCCAGTCCCTGTACCCAGCGTTCGTCACGGGACCAGAGAAGCCGGTCTTCTGCTCGGGAGGTTCCAAAGATCCAGCGCACGGGCGGCGATCAGGGCCCGACGGCCGACTCTTGCGGAAGGCGCTCGCCCACCTCGACGGGCACGCTCAATCTGTTCTCCGGGGGCGCCAGCGGACAGCTCCAGCGCGGGTCGTAGGCGCACGAGGGAT
>JACDFU010000156.1 GCA_013815585.1 Chloroflexota bacterium | reverse complement strand
GGATTCCATGGCACGTTCCTGCGCTGTCTGCGGCAAGGTTTCGATGGGTGGTTTCAACCCCCAATCGAGCGGCATGAACCGCGTGCGCGCTCATCGTCGATACCAGCCCAACCTCCAGCCGCTCAAGGTGGAGCGCAATGGCGCGACCACGACCCTGCTGCTGTGCACGCGCTGTCGCCGCACGATGCGGAAGACCGCCTAGCTCGCATCGGAGTCCAGCCAGATGGTCATCGGCCCGTCGTTGACCAGTTCGAGCTCCATCTCGGCCCGGAAGACGCCCCGCTGAACTGAGACCCCGGCGCTCAGGACTGCGTCCGAGAAGACGCTGTAGAGCCGTTCTGCCTCTGCCGGCGACGCCGCACCCAGGAACGACGGCCGCCGTCCCTTGCGGGTGTCGGCCAGCAGCGTGAACTGGCTGACCACCAGCGCCTCGCCCCCCGTTTCGAGCAGCGAGCGGTTGGTCCTGCCCTCCGCATCCCTGAAGATCCGCAGCTCGGCGACCTTTCCGGCCAGCATCCTCGCCTTGACCTCGTCGTCGCCCACCGCGACGCCCACCAGCACCGCGAGCCCGGGGCCGATCCGTGCGATGAGGGCGTCGGCTACCCGGACTTCGGCCCGGGTCACTCGCTGCAGCAGCAGACGCATCGGCTCAGGAGCGAAGCAGTCCGACCGCTGCCCGCCAGGCGCCGCCGAGCAGAAGGGCCCAGGGCGCCAGCATGAGCGGCGAGCCGGCCTGATCGGCTCCCAGCAGGAGCGCGATCGCAAGCACGCCGAGGCCTGCCACGAACACGCCCTGGACGAGCACCGGTCGGTCGACTCCACGGCGCTCACTCCCTTCGCCTGGGGCGAGCACCTGAGGCGACCGCTCGAGACGACCGTCTCGAGCCCGGTCGAGCAGGCGGCGCAGGCCGGCGGGTGCATGGAGCACGGCCCACGCAGCTGCCGCGGCGTAGATCACCCCGGCGTATGCATCGACGAGGTAGTGGTCGGCCAGGTAGACGATGGCAAACACCACGGCGAGGAAGTAGCCGAAGACCAGCCAGCCGACGCGTCCGAACGCCCTGTGGGCGAACAGGAAGGCCAGGAACGGAAACGCGGCGTGGAGCGATGGGAAGGCAGCGACCGGGTTGGGCGCCACCTGGTAGAAGGTGTAGGTGTAGAGATAGCGGCCGTCGAAGCCCAGCGCGGAGGCAAGCTGCTCGAAGCCCTCGGGTTTCAGGTACGCCACCAGCGGCAGGCCGTCGGGGCCGGCGAGGGCGCCCCGCTCAGCCGCCCACCATGGTGGCGCCACGGGCAGCACGAGGTAGGTGGCGAAACCGGCCAGGCAGAGGACGATCAGCGCGGCGACGTAGTCATAGAAGACGCGCCTTCGGCGTAGCCAGAGCAGGAAGCCGATGGCGAGTGGCAGGGGGAAGTGCAGGAAGTAGACGATCGTCGCCATCACGGCGATGGCATCGAAGCTGCCTGCCGCTGGCCGGAACCAGTGCTGGAGCACCTCGGTCGGTAGTGCGCCAAGGTGGAGCAGTCGCTCGAGGGCGATTATGTCGGTCACGTGCACGGCAGCACCCAGGTCGTCGGCGTAGCCGCGCATCAGCTCATAGGCGAAGAAGAGCGCGATGAACGGGACCCAGTCGCGCAGGAAGAGCCGGCCCCGGCCCAGGAGGGCTGCTGCCAGGCCCATTGCAACCAGGAGGACATCCGGCGTGACGGCGATGCCGCGCGCGATCATCAGCGCGCTCAGAAGGGCCACGTAGGCGACCACGCCACTGAGCAGAAGGCGATCGTTTCTGGTGCCCAGGCCCTCGTGGGGATCGACCAGCGCAGTCCCGTCGATCGGCAAAGCCGTCTCGGCCGTCGCAGACTCGCTGCCGACCCGTAGGGCGCCCGACCCGATCGGCGGGACGGCGCCCTCGCTCACAGGTCGTCCTCTGGAGCGAAGCCGAGCTTGAGGGCCGTGCGCGTGTAGACCTCGGCCGTCGCGGGCACCATCACGATGCGCTCGGGCTCGACGCCCTGGACCAGCGGACCGCTGCGCATCACCAGGGCCGGGATGCCCTCCTGCTCGATGCGCCGACTCAACTGCTCCGCCTCCTCACGGGGAAGCTGCGCCACCACGCGCCACTCGTCGCGTGGGATGGGGGGCTCCCCGTGACCGATCTCGCGCCGCCAGCCCTCGTCGGCGAGGAGACGCACGAGGTTGATCTCCCGCGTCATGTCCCTGCCCCTCTGAAAGAGCGCAGACCCGACGACCAGGATATCGACGCCGAATTCGCCGCAGATCTCCGCGGTCTCCCGGCTCACGCCGCCGTCGACGTGCACTTCCCAGCCATGCGGCCGCGGCTTGAAGAGCTTGGCCGCCTCGGCGATCTTCGGCGCCATCTCCTTCATGAACTTCTGACCGCCGAATCCTGGTTCCACGGTCATGATCAGGATGACGTCGAGCAACTTGATGTACGGCTTCAGTGCCTCGACGGGCGTGCTCGGGCTGACCGCGAGACCGGGATCCAGCCGGGCCTCTCGCACCTTGCCGAGCGTCTCGAGTTTGAGCTCTTCCGACTCCGGCGCCTCGATGTGGAAGGTGATCGAGTCGGAGCCAGCCTTGATGAAGCGGTCCACGTACCGTGAGGGCTCGGCGATCATGAGATGCACGTCGAGAGGCAGCTTGGTCAAGCGCCGGATGGCGGCCACGATGTCGGGACCGAAGGTCAGGTTCGGGACGAAGTGTCCGTCCATCACGTCCAGGTGCAGGCGGTCGACGCCGGCCTTCTCGAGCTGCCGGATGACGCGATAGAGGTTGCCGAAGTCGGCGTCCAGGATGCTCGCGGCGACGCGGGCGCGACCGCGGCCCATCAGGGAGCCGGCGGACCCGAGGGCACCAGCGAGCCAGGCGAGCGCGCCGACTGGAGGGCTTCGGCGCTCCGCGTCTCGAGGATCTCCCGTCGTCGGGCGACCGTCGCAGGCGGCGGACTCTCCGACCGCTCGGCAGCAAGCTGTCCGCAGGCAGCGCCGATCTCGATACCCCGGTTGCGCCTGATCGTCGTCGAGATGCCGGCTCCCCGGAGCCTGCCCGCAAAGATCTCGAGCCGCTCGACGGGACTCGGTTGCCAGGGCGTATGTGCCACGCGGTTCATCGGAATCAGGTTGACGTGCGCCAGGTGGCCTCGCAGGAGTCGCGCGAGCTCATCGGCGTCGGTCGGCGTGTCGTTGATGCCGGCGATCATGATGTGCTCGTACGTGATCCGGCGACCGGTGGCCCGCGCGTAGGCCGCGGCTGCAGCGACCACGCCCTGCAACGGGTAGCGGCGATTCAGCGGCACCAGCACGTCGCGCAGCGCCGGCCGAGCCGAATGCAGTGAGACAGCCATGGTCCACTGGGGTCGCATCGAGGCAAGGCGCTCGATCCCGGGCGTCACGCCGCTGGTGCTGATCGTGATGTGGCGAGCCCCCAGCCCGAACCGCTGCGGATCGCTGAGCGCCTGGGCGGCCTCGACCACCGCGTCCAGGTTGAGCAACGGCTCGCCCATGCCCATGAAGACGACGTTGGTGACCCTGTTGCCGTCGTCGGCCAGACGGCGGCTCCAGAACCGGACCTGATCGACGATCTCCGCCGCATCGAGGTCCCGCTCGAAGCCCAGCTCGCCGGTCGCGCAGAAGGGACACCCGACGGCGCAGCCGGCCTGGCTGCTGATGCAGACCGTGGCGCGCTCCCGGGATTCCCGGCGGGCGGGATAGCGCATCAGGACCGACTCGATGAGTCGTCCGTCGTCGAGGCGGTGGAGCGCCTTCTCCGTCAGACCGGCGTCGGCTGGCCTGACGGCGGTCTCCGCGAGCGTGTTGATGCGGAACGACGCCGAGAGCTGGCTGCGCAGGCTTCCTGGCAACGTGCGCATCTGTGCAGGGTCGCTTGCACCGTGCCGCCAGAGTGCGTCGGCAATCTGCCGAGCGCGATAGCCGGCCTCGCCACGATCCTCCAGCCAGGCAGCGAGCTGGCCGGTCGAGAGGCCGGACAGACCAGGCCGGGGATCTCTCGCGCTCGCGGCGGGTGGCGTGACCAGGGGAAGGTCGCCGGCAGTCACGGCGCTGGAGGGGGTCATGAGGCGGTCATCCTAGCGCGGCGCTCCCCACCCGGCTCCCGACCAGTCCGGGGTGGCCGCGACGAAGATCCGCGCTGGACATCCGCCGCCCGCCAGCCAGCTGCACCTCGAGCAGGCGAAGGGCGCCGTCGGCCACCGCGAGCGCCAGGCCGTCGCCGTCTGGCAGAAGGGTCCCGGTCAGGTCCGCTTCCCCGGCGCCCGCACCCGGGGGACCGGTCAGGAGGTCATTGACGCCGTCCGTCGGGGGACCCAGGGCCAGGGGCGCAGCGCGCCAGACCACGAGCCGACCCTCGGGTGTCTCGGCGAAGGAGCCGGGCCAGGGCTGGTAGGCACGCACCTGCCGCTCCAGCGTGACGGCGTCCAGTTGCGGGTCGATGCGACCGTCGCGGCGGCGGAGCGGTCGGGTGAGGGTCGCGCCCTCCACCGGCTGGGGGACGGCGGGCACCTTGCCCGTCAGCCAGCCGCCCAGGGTGACCGAGAGGAGCGCAGCCGCAGCGAGCGAGAGACGCTCCTCCAGCTCGGGCGCGGTTTCCTGGCCCCACAGCGGCTGATGGGATTGGGCCACGATCGGCCCGGTGTCGAGGCCTTCGTCCATGCGCATCAGGGTCACTCCCGACTCCTCGTCGCCGGCGAGAATCGCCGCCGGGATGGGGGTCGCACCGCGGTGCCGAGGCAGCAGCGAGGGATGCAGGTTCAATGCCCCATGACGAGGCATGGCCAGGATCTCGGCCGGAACGATCTGACCGTAATCGGCCAGCACGAGCAGTTCCGGCTCGAGCGATCCGAGCTCCGCGATCGCCTGCTCGTCCCTCAGGCGATCGGGGGCCTGGACGGCCAGCCAGCGTGATCGAGCCCAGGCCCCGACCGGTGAGGGCCGGACCATGCCGCCGCGTCCAGCGGGTCGGGGCGGCGCGGTGACGACCCCGACGAGCTCTACGCCCGCGTCGGTGGCGAGATGGTCGAGGATCGGGACGGCGAAGCGGCCGCTACCGAGGAAGACGGTACGCGGGCGAGCGGTCACGCGAGTGGTGTGGCGAGCTCCTCCGAGCCGGCTTCTCCGCCCTCGCCTGCGCCCACCGGGATGAGCTCGTCCATCGAGTCCAGGTAGTCGATGTAGAGCTTGCCCTCGAGGTGGTCCAGCTCGTGCTGCATCGCCCGGCCGAGGAGCCCGCTTCCGGCCAGCTTGATCTTGCGACCGTGCCGGTTCTGAGCCGCGAGCCAGACCTTTTCGCGCCGGGTGACGTACGCGACGAAGCCGGGAAGCGATAGGCAGCCCTCGAGATCGCGATCGTCCCCGGAGCTCCGGACGATCCGGGGGTTCACCAGTTCGTGGAGGTTGCCGCCGACTTCGACCACGCAGGCTCGCAATGCGACACCCAGCTGCGGCGCAGCCAGACCGACGCCGGGCGCGTCGCGCATGGTCTCGGTGAGGTCATCGAGCAGCTCGTGCAGGTACTTGGCAAAGCTGTCGACCTCCTGGCCCTTGAGGCGCAGGCGCGGGTCGCCCAGGGTGACGATCGGTAGCACGCTCATGGCCGCGGAGTATAGGTGCCGTGCTTCAGAGGAGGCTCTCGGGATCGACGTCCACCGCCCAGGGAGCTCCGGGGTCGCCGCCGAGAACCGACAGGGGGTCCTGGCCGCGCAGCACCACGTTGAAACGCCACCTGCCCGCGCGCCGAGCGACATAGGCGGGCGCAGGGCCGAGAACGGCGACGGGACGGGACTGGACGACGCGCTGCGCCAGCTCCTCCGCCCTGGCCCGAAGCCGATCGGCCATGCGGCGGCCCTCGGCTTCGGCAGCCTCGCGTTCCTCCAGCGCAACGGTCAGCTTGATCAAGGAC
>JACDFU010000155.1 GCA_013815585.1 Chloroflexota bacterium | reverse complement strand
GGATCGTCCTGACCGGGTTCGACGACACGACCAATACGGTCATTGTCGGGGTCGAGAACCTCACGCCTCAAGGTGAGGCAGCCCTTCGCGCGCGCTTCGGTGACATCATCTCAGTCCGACGAGAAGGCACCTGACTAAGTGGGGAGCGCGGCTTCAGGGATCGGAGAACGGACCCTTACGGCTGCCGTATTCTCGGCGTTGACCTTGCTGGTCGCTGCCTGCACGGTGTCGCCGCCGGAAAACTCACTTGCCTCCGGCAGACTCCCACGCTCTACTGTTGCCACCGATCCAACGACCGAGGAGTCCGTGCCCGCCAGCCAGGCACCACAGCTAGCTATTGCCTCTGGTCAAGTGCGTCTCCTTGGAGAGGCAGTGAACCGCGCGGAACCGGCCACGATCCAGGTTTCAACCGAAGGCGACAGCTTCTCACGCCAGTGGAAGTCGATGTTTCCTGGAGATAAGGCCCCGCGCCTCGCGTTCGATACCGAGGTAGCGATCTTCTTCCACGTCCTGATCGCGAAGGGATGCCCCAATCTCGGATTTCAGGGGCTGGGAGTCGACCCCGACAAGCGACTCGTCTACGGAGTCGTGGCGCCAGCGAGGCCCTCCGCTGGGGCTTGCCTGGACATCGCCGGTTCGCAGTCCTTTGTCGTGGGGGTCGACCGCTCACGAATACCAAGGGGCACGGTCACCTTTCGGGTGTTGCGCGAGTTCCAACTGTGCTCAGACTGTGGGCGAGAGGGCGAGCAAGTCGAGATCGAATTGTGAGGGCATCTGTGCTGTGGCTCGCGGGTTCGGTTGCCGGGATCCTCACCCTGCTGGGCCCAGGCCTGGCCGGCCTATCCCAAAGCGGTTCAAGCGGTCTCGCGCCAGGCGCGTTGACCTCGAAAGAGCTGCCGTAACTCGGCCAACCTCTGAAGACCGGCCGGGGGGAAGGTTCCGTCGTGGCGGAGCCGACCATCAGTGGGCAACCCGCGAAGCGCTCGAGGACTCCAGGCTGACACGCGGGGTTCGCTTGCTGATCACGAGCGAACTCGATGCACAGAGGCGATCTGTACGACGCGGTGCCCGATGGCTGGACCGCCCAGTAGCCGGTCTGGCGCCTCGAGGAGGAGCGCTGGGCATAAGCGTCGGGGACTACAGGCCAGCCAACACACCCGGCGTTACCGCAGAGGCCGTGCCCTCGACTGGGGAGACGGTGATCGTGACCCTGGGTGAGCAGTGTCCCCCCGAGTGGTGGGATTTGAGCCCGGTCTCTGAGCTGCGCTGACGCCGCGCAGCAAGGAGGCCACCAGTGTGATTCTCAGCGTGTTCCTTCCGAGAGCACGAGGAGACACCGATGGCCCTCTCACAGTCTGCCCTGTCCGAGCTGCTCGACGCGATCCGCGCTGGGGGCGACACGGACGTCCTGCGCGAGGCGATGGCGCTCGTCCTCCAGGAGCTGATCGAGCTTGAGGCCGCCCAGGCGATCGGCGCCTCGCGCTCTGAGCGCACCGACGAGCGGACGACCCACCGCAACGGGAGCCGGAGCCGGCTCCTCTCGACCAAGGCCGGCGACGTAGAGCTGCGCATCCCCAAGCTCCGGACGGGCTCGTTCTTCCCGGCGCTCCTGGAGCCCCGGCGGCGCATCGACCGCGCCCTCTGGGCGGTCGTCATGGAAGCCTACGTCCATGGCGTCAGCACCCGCAAGGTCGACGACCTCATCGCCGCTTTGGGCATCGACTCGGGTATCAGCAAGAGCGAGGTGAGCAGGATCTGCGCCGAGCTCGACGCGACGGTGGCCGAGTTCCGCGACCGGCCACTGGGTCATATCGCCTTCCCCTACGTCTTCCTCGACGCGACGTACGTCAAGGCCCACGACGGCGCCCGGGTCGTGGCCAAGGCGGTCGTCATCGCCACCGGGGTGACCCGTACCGGCGACCGCGAGGTGCTGGGGTTGGCGGTCGGCGACTCGGAGGAGGGGGCCTTCTGGACGGCCTTCCTGCGCTCGCTCCGGGCGAGAGGCCTGGTCGGTGTCCGCCTGGTCATCCGCGACGCCCACGAGGGGCTCAAGGGCGCCATCGCCGCCGTGCTGCTGGGCGCGGCCTGGCAGCGCTCATCGGTGCACAGTGAGGCGGGACCGTTGGTCCCCATTTCGCACCGAGCGGAGAGCGCCTTGGCAGCGGCGATCGGCTGAGATCCTCCGGCAGACCCGCGCCTCCGCTCGGGAGGCGAGCCTACACCGGCCCGAGGGAGACGTGCCCTGAGCACCGGACGATGAGCGTCCCGGGTGGGCTGCGCCGAGCGGCGAGATGAGGTGTGGGAGCTTGGAGGGCAGCATCGTGGAGGTCTTCGTGGGGCTCGACTGGGGCGAGCAGCATCACCAGGTCCACGCACTCGACGGCGGCGGGGCGACCCGGCTCTCGCTTCGAGTGCCGCACGACCGGTCCGGGCTGGAGCGCCTGCGGGTTGGACTGGCGGCGCTCGGCAACCCGTCCGAGGTGGGCGTCGCGATCGAACGGCGTGAGGGGCTGCTCGTCGATCACCTGCTCGCTTGGGGCCATCCGGTCTACCCGGTCAACCCGAAGGTCGCGGCACCGGCCCGCGAGGGATACCGTGCCGCGCCGGTCAAGAGCGACGTCCTCGACGCGTTCGCCCTGGCCGACCTGCTCCGTCGGCAGGCCGCGTGGCGACCGCTCCGGCCGTCCAGCGCGACCCACGCGGAGCTGCAGGCGCTCGTCCGAGATCGGGAGCGGTTTGTCATCGAGCACCGTCGGCTGCAGCATCAGCTCCGCGCCATCCTCGAGACCTGCTACCCGGCCGCGACGAAGCTGTTCAGCGGCCTCGACCGAGCGATCTCCCTCTCGTTCCTGCGCCGGTATCCGACACCGGCCGAGGCCGAGCGCCTGACGGCGCACCGTCTGGCACGCTTCCTCGCCCGTCAGGGTTATACAGGTCGGACGGCGCCAGAGGTCCTGGTGCACCGGATTCGAGCACACGCCGGCACGCCGAACATCGGCGTCGATGTCGCCCGCGCCCGGGCGATGCTCGCCCTGGTCGACCTCCTCGAGCAGGTCGGCCGCGTCCTCGACGAGTACGCGGCGGCGATCGCCGGCGTCCTCGAGCGTCATCCCGACGCCGCACTGTTCGCGAGCTTTCCGGGCACAGGTCTCGTGACGACCGCCACCCTGCTTGCCGAGATCGGCGAGGACAGAACCCGCTTCCCCTCGGCTGGCAGCCTCTTGGCCGAGGCCGGTCTGGCGCCGGTCACACGCCAGTCCGGCTCGTCACGCCGGGTCGGCTTCCGCTACGCGGCGAACCACCACCTCCGTGCGGTCTGGCGCCAGTGGATGCTGACCACGATCCGGATCTCGCCCTGGACGCGCGAGGCCTATGACGCCGCGCGCGCCCGAGGCCAGAGCCACAGCCGAGCTGTCCGCTCGGTCGGCGCTCGGTGGGGCCGGATCCTGTGGCGCTGTTGGCTGGACCGCCAGACCTACGACCCGGCACTCGATCGGCGGGTGGCGATGGCCGCCTGACGCTCGGGAGGTTGACAGAGGGAGTCTGTCGCGTCCACTTCCTGCGCAACGTGCTGGCCCGGATCCCGAAGGGCAGCGCTGAGATGGTGCTGGCCGCGATCCGCACCATCTTCGCCCAGCCTGACGCGACCGCCGTCCGCGAGCAGCTCGACGTGATCACCGAGAAGCTCGCTCCGCGCTTCCCGGTCGCCGCGGCGATGCTCACCGATGCCCGCGAGGACGTGACGGCCTTTACCGCCTTCCCCGTGAACCACTGGCGGAAGGTGTGGTCGACCAACCCGCTGGAGCGGGTGAACAAGGAGATCAAGCGCCGCACTGACGTGGTCGGCATCTTCCCCAACGAGGCGGCGATCCTGCGCCTGGCCGGCGCGGTCCTCTTCGAGGTCCACGAGGAGTGGGCGATCGCCGAGCGGCGCTACCTCGCCGAGGCCTCGATGGCCCTCCTTGACCGGTCCAGCGAAGATGGCTCGACGAAGGAGGTGGAGCGAGCGAAGACCGTCCTGCTGGCGTCCTGACCGACGCCCTCGACACCGTCGCTGAGGATCACGACGCAGCGCTCATTTCCCACCACTCCACGGGGCACGGCCGCGAGCCGACAGCAAATCGGTGGCGCATTGTCGTCATGTGCTTCACCGCGTAGCGTTCGCAGCCTTGCGGCGCAACAGCGTGTCGCAAGTAGCGAACCTTCCGAGCATAGAGCCCAGCGGCTACGGCGCCACCAGGCGAATCCCGCTCCCTGCGCGAGGGTTATCCCCATTTGCCCACCCTGCATCGACCCTCCTTACGGTCTATGCGGGCCGTTCCGGTGCCGTGTCGAAGGATCAAGAGTTGAGGCTGCGGAGTGACCTCCGGCACGAGGGGAGCCGGGCGGTGACCCGCCTAACGCATGACCAAGTTACAGGGCGTCCGCATCCGTCACCCAGCAACCTGAGCCATCGCCTGACGGATGATCGCCACGGCTTCGTCCCGCTTTGCGTCGTTGCCGCGATCGACGTTCGGCGTCGTCGTCGACTTCACGATTCCATACTCCAGCTTCTTCCGGTGACCATCGTGAGCCGAATCTTAGGTGGGGAGAAGAGACTCGCGTTGCCTTTCGGCTCGACGGTCTTTATGTGTCGTAGCCAGATCTGCTTCTGCTTCAGCGGTTCGTAGGCATCGAGGGCAGCCTTCACGATTCCGATTCCAGGCGCACCTACGGCCGCGAGTGGCTCCAGGCTTAGGACACGCGCGAGGCCAACGTCCACTGGGCCGAACATGAGGCGACGGTTGGTAATGAGAAGCTGCCCACCAACCTGTCCGCGTCCACCGTAGAAGACGCCAAGCACGTCCTCCATTTCGTCCAGGGCCGGCTGGTCGAATGACATCGCCTGATCCTCCCGCTGACTGGCCGTGAAGCTCGTACGTCGACAATCTAGCGTGGGAGCAACGTGCCAAAGCCGGTGACTAGCTCCGAGGCTGCCCGTCCCCGCGGAGCAAGCGCTGACCGCCTCGGCCTCGAGTGACGCCTCGTCAACTCAGGACGAGCACGTCGCCTGACCAGGCGAGTCCCTCAGGCCTTAGGCAGCTGGGCGACTTATACGCGTGACCGGTCAGGCCGGTCATGCACCATCGGCGCCGCCGAGCCAGGCAACACCGAGCCGACCGCGTTGATCTGGCGCCCGGCCGGTGGGCCTCGAGGCGTCAGGCGTCCGCCAAAGCTCGCTTGACTCCGTTTGGCGCCGGCACGTAGGCTCAACACCCGCTCCAGTGAGGCTTCGATGACATCCCCGCGGCGCACCAAGGCGGTACCGGACCAGCTGTTCCGGCGGGTCTACGACTCACCGGCCTCGCTGCCCGGCGAAGAACGCTGGGTGACGAGCCAGCAGGACGTCGAAGCGGTCGAGAAACTACTTGGCATGGCCCGGGGAACGATCGGCGCTCCGCTGTGGGTGAGCGGGGATTTCCGCACCTGCCCATCCTGTCAACGCGAGCTGTCATGGCTCGACATCGTGTCGTCGGCCCTCGAGCGTATCCACGAGCCGGCCATGATCGCCAGGGTCATTCTGGGCGAGCAGAAGTTCGTCAACTCCGAGGTGCCGCGCCAGATCGAGGGCGTCCGATGCCACGGCTGCGGAGCCGCCGTCGAAGGCCTGCGCAGCTTCAAGTGCCACAACTGGGCCTACGCCCATGGCGCCTTGCTACGTGTGCTCGAGGGTCTGAAGCCGAGCGCTGGGGACGTCCAGTCCGCCTGAGCGCGGTCCTTGCCTAGTGGCCGAGCAACCTCCGGGCGACCGATCGCGCTGCTGACTCGTGGCGTAGCGCCACGGTCCGGGCGCTGTCCACGCCTTCCAGCGAATACAGTTGCTGGCGAGGGTTGATCGCGACCGTTCCCCCCGCGGACGCGATCCCCTCGCCTGTCAGGGTCTGGGCAGCCGGCAGGGCTACCGTCGC
>JACDFU010000154.1 GCA_013815585.1 Chloroflexota bacterium | reverse complement strand
GTACCGGCCGGCCCGGGCCAGAGACGGCCTTGGCGCGACACCGCGCGAGCGCCTGTCACCGGCACGGCGACGGGCCTCGCGAGCGCCAGCGGGCCGAGTCCGCACGACAAACACCCAGCCGTCGCCCGACGTACGCCACGCGATCTCCTCGGGAAACACGATCCCGACGACATCGATGTCGAACTGTCCCACTCTCGCCCACAGCGGGCGGGCCGCATCGGGGTGCAGCTCGATCAGCCGCCGGAGCACTGCCGCGGGCGTCGCCTCGATGATCGGCGTCGTGATGCGAAACCACCGGCCGCGGAGCGGCGTAGCGAACCTGTCCCTGATCGCTTCTGCGGCAACCACCGCTGGAGCTTCTCCCGCCTGGACCTCGACGACCGCCGCCCGCAGCGGGTCGACCCGCTCGACACGCAACCCCAGCGACCCGGCAGCGCCCGACGGCAGCGTCCAGTCCGAATCCACGAGGACGAGCGACCCCTCGGCGCATTCGTAGTAGACGGACAATGGCTCGGCTTGGTGCTCCTCGACGGCGTCGACCTCGCCGAGGTCGGTCGCAGTACCAGCCGCGACGACCGCCGGTAGCTGCTCAACCAGGAACTGCGCGACATGATCGCTCGGCCGCCAGTCGTCGGCTGGGCGGGCGAGAAGGCAAAGGTTGCCGACGAACGGGTTCTGGTGGTGGGCAAGGCTGAGCTCTGGCGCGAACAGCTCGAATGGGAACTTCGGGTAACTGTGCGGGAAGACAGCGGTGAAGGCCGCGGTCCTGCCCGTGACGGAGTGCTTGAATCGGATAACGATCTGCCCGGCCTTCCGGGCGACATCATCCACGGCCGGCTCGAGCCCCAGCGCTCTCAACGCCTCGAGTTCGAACTCGAGGCGCTCAGGCCAGACATCCCACCAGGGGCGACGGTTCACCCGACGGGGCGAGGATGGTCCGGGTGCGGGGGATCCGGCGGACCGGGCGGGTTCGGAGGACCCGGGGGTACGTCGGGGTGATCGGGGTGATCGGGGTGCTCGGGGTGATCGGGGTGATCGGGGCCCCGACTTTTCGCCACATCCGCGTTGCTCATTGCTTCCTTCCCGCGAGGACTGGACACCCCGCGCTAGGCTTGTAACTGCGGCGCACCATGCGTCGCGCCGGCGCATCAGAAGATACCGAAGCAGAGGTAGCCGCGTCAAGTCTCCGCAATCGTCGTCGCGCGCGCGCAACAACCGATATTGGAGGTGCCCATGGCCTCGTCCACGAAGGCACATGACCAGAAGGTCGACGTACGGGAGCTAGGAGCGATGCTCCGTGCCCGGCGACATGCCAGGCGATTAACCCTAAGACAGGTTCAGGACGAGCTCGACAACTCGCTGACAGCCTCGAGCCTGTCGCGCCTCGAAAACGGCGCCGTACCGGACGCCAGAAATGTGCAGCTCCTGGCGTCATGGTTGGGATTCCCTGTGTCGCAAGTCGCTTGGCCGGGCGAGGCAGAGGAGCCCGAGACGCCGATGGATATACCTGATGTGGTGGAGGTTCACCTGCGTGCGAACAAGAAACTGGATCCAGCCGCAGCGGAATACCTCGCTTGGACCTTTCGCCGGCTGTACGAGGATGCCGTGTCGGGCAACGTTCCTGTCGTGACCCGACGCCGCTGACGCCTATGGCATCTGCCTACTTCCTTCCGCTCTCAGCCAACGCCCGTGCAATAGAGGAGCGGGCAATCCAGATCAAGCACGCCTATGGCTTCAGTCCTTATGACTTGATCGACCCCGTCGCCTTGGCCGATCGCATGAGTGTTCCACTCGTGGACCCGGCATGGCTTGATCAGCTGCCGGCGTCGGTGACCGACGCCCTCCTCGGGCCGCTGGCAGGCACCTGGAGCGCCGGGTCCCTGCCGGTCGGAGGACGGCTGTACGTCCTGCTGAACCCCCGCCACGGGGTCGCGCGACAGAACATTACGCTCATGGAGGAGCTCGTCCACGAAGCACTGGGGCATCCGCCTTCGACTCTCACGCGTGAGGGTTCGATCGCAATCCGTACCTGTCGCCGCGCGGTCGAGGAGGAAGCGTACGCCGTCGCGGCGGCGCTCTTGATGCCGTACCGGTCCACGTTCAATCATCTAAACGCCGGCCTGTCGATCGACAGTCTGCCGGCCGGGGCCGAGGTTTCAGCGGACTGCCGGCATTCAGGGTCAAGACTGCCGGGCTGTGGCGGCTGGCCCAGGCGCGGCGCCGTGAAGCGAGCTAGTAGGGGTTAGTTCGACGCACTCGGCCGAATTTAGCGAACATGCGGAAGCCCGCGTATAGGTGCCCGCCCGGCGCCGCGTTCGTGATCGAGCCAGTTCGCCTGACAACGGCTCAGGCGCTGAGCCGCACGAGTTATCTGGTTGGAGCGCCTTGCCGACAATCTGATCGCACATCCGGACACCCGGGCGCCAACAGTCTTCTGATAAGAGGTCACGGGCTTCGACTCGATTTCGGCGGCTGAGGACGCCGATCGCACGTCCAGCTCGGCGAGAAATGGGGCGGAACGCCTGCCTCGTTTCCCGGGCCTCGCGACGCGAAGCTCGTCTCTGGCCAGCCGGAACAGGGTTGGTGACGACCAGTCATCGTCATGTGGGAGAGCTGCCACTCCTGCTCGCCGAGTCGACCTCATTCTCATTGGCCCAGATGGGGCAGCTCGACGATCTCCCCGTTTGTGGCGTTGACCATCGACGGCGCCTGGTCGTGGAAAGAGTTGTCGCGGCCAACCAGGAACCATCCGGGCGGGGCCACGAAGCCGGCGCTTCCATGCGATTGAGGCACCAGGCCGGGGTTCTGCGATCGAGACTCATAGACCACCGACTCAGCGATGGATGAAAGCTCGTGGGCGACGATCTCGTAGCGACCGTTGCGAGGGCAGCGTTCGTAGAGCAGCGTTGGGCTCTGTTCGCCCTCGACGACCACGGCGGTCTGGCAGATGTTGCCGATGTCCCGCAGTCGGCCGTCTGTCAGCGAGAGAGCGCTGATGGGGCACGGCCGCTGGCAGTTTCCATCGAAGTAGAGCTCCTCGCCGGTGACGCCGTACACCTCTAGCCCTGAGTCCTTGATCCGTCTGCCGGCCGCGACCCTGCCGGTCGCTGTATCGGCCACCTGGATACGGCAACCGTCCCCGTTGCAGTCCCGAACGACAAGCCGTGCACCGCCGCCCGCCAGCCAAAGCTGCTCGAACCAGCCATCCTCACGTGGATTAGCGCCGCTCGGACCAATCACCTGCTCGGGCCGACCATTTGGCTGGCCTAGCGCGAGCCGCCACACTCCATTGTCCCGCCGGGTGGCTAGGTCGAGAACCACGTAATAGAGAACCCTCTGCCTCTCGTCGAAGGCGGCGAAGTGGACCACGGCGTCCGTCTCGTAAAGCAGGTCGTCATCGCCGGTCAGGACATCGGCCAGCCACACCTGCGAGCGCTGCCCATCGAAGAAGCCGTACGTCAGCGCCTCGTCCCCGGCGATCGCCGCAAACGGTTCAGCGGCAACGAAATCTGCCCGCGCCTGGACCGACGTAAAGTCGCGTTCGATGTCCAGCGCGCCGCGTCCATCGAAGAGCCCCGCGCTGAGGCGAAACCCGGCGATCCGCTCAGGTCCCCCCGTTTCCGAGGGCCGTCGGACGTCCAGGCGGTACCACCAGTGGTCACTGAGTCGAATTCCAGCAGGAAGTTGGGTCTGGACCGCCTGCGTCGCCCCGGACCGCGTTGCTCGGCTCGGCGAGGGCGACTCGATCTGCATGTTGTGCTCGATTCCCGAGGGCTGTCCGGTGATGCACGCGACGACGACGATCACCACCAGAGGTCCCAAAGCCCATGAAGCACGGCCACCCGTGGGCGGCTCCTTGCCAGGCGCTTCACCGGTGTCGCCGGTGGCGCTAGCGTGGAAATGGAAGCGGGCTCTTACGTGAGACAAGCAGGTTCTAGCGCAAGGCGGCGACCTGCTCGACGAAGCCGCCGAAAGCATCGCCTTCGTATTGTTCAAGGAAGTCCAAATCGGGGTTGCCCAGCCCGTGGACTTTTCCGTCCATCTCCCGCGCCTGGGCGCCGACAGCGACCAGAGCGTAGTATTCGCGGTCGGCCTCCTGGCGCTGCTTCGATAGGTTGTTCTGCGCCGCCGAGTGTCCGGCGTTGAACAGGAAGTAAACGCCTCGCTCGCTCGGCGCGTTTGCTGCCAGCTCCTGAAATTTGTCCTCGTTCGGCATTGGCAATTCCAGCTTGAGTTGGCGCTCGCTGCCAGGTACCAATTCGCCTCGAAGCAGTCGCTCAACGTCGAGTCGAGCCGTAAGGTAGTGCACCCTGCCCTCCTCGGGGTCGGGGGCTTCCGGCTCCAGCTCGCCGAATACGCGGCCCTTGTCGATGCCGACGATCCGACCGAGGACAACCGCATCCGAGTACTCGCTCAGGCCCTCTAGGGACTCGAACGCAACGCCGCTAGGCGTCTGAAAGCTCAGGGTGCCCCAGAAACGATCCGAGCGGTCGTGAGCTATGCGCGCCGCCTGTGCGAGGAAGACGCCAACCAGGACGACCACGAGAACCGCCGCACCCATCAGGAACGGCGTCACGCGGAGCAAGTGACCTCCGGGAGGACATCCGGGAGTCGAGTCTGATGGGGCTAGCACCTGATTCCCTGTTCGTACCCCAGGTTGATGCAGTAGACGTCATGTCCCTGAGTGTTCACGCCCGAGGTGAAGCTCCCGTTGTACATGCACGACTCTGCGTTGGTGGGACCATAGGTGTCGTTGTGTCGAAGTCCCAGCGTATGGCCGAGCTCATGGCAGGCAAAGTGCTTCACCTCCAGGAGCTCGTTGTAGTTGCCCGGGTAAGTACCGTTGTTGTAGTAGAGGAGCTGCTCATCGCACCACTCCAAGATCCCCGTCCCGCCGAACTGAGGCGAAGCCCACTCGCAGGTGGTGAAAGCACGGGCGTTATCCAGCGTTCCGTAGTCGCCATCGTAGGCACGAACCTCGTGGTCCTGCGAGCTAGTGGCCACTTCATCCATGTGAATTCCATCTCTACTGCTGTAGTCCTCGTCCATCGAGTTGCGCGTCTGGGTGAGTAGTGAAGGCGTGTCTAAGCTCAGCCATATGCCATACAACAACTTGGTTGGGGAGCGACACTGACTAAGTCGATCGGGAAACACCGTGCAGCGGTGGTCGGGGTCGAGTGCACCCCAGTGACTCGCCTGCACTGCTTGCGGCGTCACCAGGAGGAAGTTCGCTGCCATCGCGATTAGGACGAGGCCGGGGACAGTAAGGCGACGCGTTCGCCGCTTGGACCGTTGGCCGGAAGAGCCCATCATCTGGTCACCGTATTGCTGCGCGCGGTTGGCTCGCTGCTGGCCCGCGCCGTACACTCGCCCAACAAGTGTCGAGCTGATGAATTGTCGTGAGTGCCAACAGGTGATCACACCTCACCGCGTAGAGCAAGTGGGGAATACCCTCGATTTGAGCTCGGCGGGCCTCGTTCCGCGGGAAAGCTGTGTCGTATCGGAGGTACCTCAGCGCGGAAGGCATGGATGCCGAGGAACCTCCCAGCTTTCCGTGATCATCCGGCGGGCGCTTGGCTGCTGTTGACAGCGGTCGGTCAGATTGTGAGTGGACCGAGTGTGGGCCACCGTCTTCAGGGCCTCGGTTCGGCCCTGTCCGTCATCCGCATCTTCGCCCTACTCGCTTGGGTCGTGACTGAGCTGCTGCCAGGGCTGACCTTGAACTCGGATGCGTTAGGCCGCGATCGGCGAGCTGCTAGTCCGGCGACCCGCCATCGCCTGACCGTGTGTCAGACGCTCGTCCCTCACAGCCGATCGATCGGCGAGGCTCGTCGGTGAGCGGCGCGGAGATCATCGTCGACCAGCCGGACATACCGCCTGGTCACCTGAAGCGAGGCCGGGCTGTGTCCGAGGATCCGCTGCAGGCTGAACACGTCACCACCGTTGGCCAGGAAGGCTCGGGCGAAGCT
>JACDFU010000153.1 GCA_013815585.1 Chloroflexota bacterium | reverse complement strand
GCCTTCGGGCCCGCGGCTCGTTCATTGGGACGGGAGTCGTGACCAGCGAGTGGGTGGATCACCCGGCACAGCGGCACAAGATCGTGCGTGAGACGCTGGGCGGTGGCCTCAACGTGTATCGCTCGCGCTACCAGCCGCCCGGACCCCTGCGCTTCCACTCGTCCGTGGGAAACCAGATCGACGAGGTGGCGTTGTACCGCGAGTTTCGCGACCGCCGACCGACGCCCCGGGCGGCCGACGGGCTTCGAATCCTGCTGGTCGGCGAGCTCGCCTACAACCCTGAGCGCGTCCTCGCCCTCGAGGAACGCGGGCACTCGTTGTACGGCCTCTGGACCCAGGAGCCGTACTGGTTCCAGGCGGTGGGCCCGCAGCCATTCGGCCATGTTCGCGACCTGCCGCGAAGAGGCTGGCGCGAAGCGGTGTCGGAGCTCCGGCCAGACGTCATCTACGCGCTGCTGAACTGGCAGACCGTGCCGTTCGCACACGAGGTCTTGTCGGACAATCCCGGAATCCCGTTCGTGTGGCACATCAAGGAGAGCCCCCAGCACTGCATCGCCGAGGGCACGTGGCCCAAGCTCGTCGACCTGCATCTGCGCTCCGATGGCCAGATCTACTCGAGCCCCGAGACGCGGGAGTGGTTCGAGGCCGTCGTGCCGGCGACCCGTCATAACCCACACGCCATGGTGCTCGACGGAGACCTGCCGAAACGCGAGTGGTTTGCCCGCCCGGCCTCAAAGCGCCTTTCGGACGTGGATGGCGAGGTCCACACGGTCGTGCCGGGGCGCCTGATGGGGGTGGAGCCGAGCACGGTCGCCGATCTCGCCGCACAGAGGATCCACGTTCACTTCTACGGCAACATCTTCCAGTCCGGCTCAAAGGCCTGGATCGAGGAGGCGAAGGCCCGGGCGGGGCGCTTCCTGCACCTCCACCCGGGCGTGGACCAGCGCGAGTGGGTGTCCGAGTTTTCGAAGTACGACGCCGGCTGGCTGCATGTCTTCCGGAGCTCGAACGGCGGCGATCTGCGGACGGCGAAGTGGGAGGACCTCAACTACCCGGCGCGCATCGCCACGCTGGCCTCGGCAGGGCTGCCCCTGCTTCAGCTCGACAACGCCGGCGCACGAGTCGCGATGCAGACGCTGGCCGATGAGCTCGACATCGGCGTGTCCTTCTCCGACACCGAGGATCTCGGCGCGCAGCTCCACGAGCCTGGCGTCCTGGATCGCCTGCAGGCAAATTTCTGGGGCGCTCGAGCTCGCTTCACCTTCGACGCGCACGCCGATGGCCTCGTCGAGTTCTTCCGCGACGTGATCGAGTCCCGCGAGACCCGCCCGGCGCCGACCGCAGGCCGACGCTACCGGTCCGTGGCCGGTTCGCCAGCCTCGAAGTTCCCCGCCGCCCTGCGCACGCGATAGAGCCGCCGCTGGAGACGCTCGTCGTCGATCTCCGCTCGTCGCTCCACGCGGAACTCGTCGACGGCCACGCGCGCACCGCTGAAGCGCTCCGCGTTGAGGTAGTCGTCGAACAGCATGAGGCCACCCGGGCTCAGCCTCGGCCACAGCGTGCGCGCGGCGAACAGGATGCTGGCCGGCAGGTCGCAGTCGATGAGGGCCATCGCGAATGGACCATCCAGCGTGACCAATGTTTCGGCGAAGTACCCCTTCACGGGCACGACCCGGCCTTCCAGGCCCCGCGCCCGGATCTTCGCCTCGACGTACTTGACCGAGGTGGACGCGAATGCGTCATCGGGCTCGCCCGTCCGACCCGCCTCACGCTCCGATCTGAGCTCCTCGAGGTCGAAGCCCTCGTAGGAGTCGCACGCGTAGACGATCCGGGCGTCCGTCTGCCGCCGCAGTGCCTCGCCGAGGATCATCGCGCTGCCGCCGCGCCAGCTCCCGCATTCGACGAGGTCACCGGGAACGCCGGAAACGTCGGCCAGGGCCTCAAGCAGATCGGAAATCCCGTCCTCGCCGAGCACCGTCTCGAAATCGTTCAGGTCCGGCATCCAGACCGTCGTGTTCACGCCGGGAGCATATCGCGGCCGGTGGGGTCGCACGATGGAGGCGCCGCCGCGAGGATCCGCTCGCGGAGCTGACGGAGCGAGAACGGGAGGTGCTCGGGCTCATCGCCGAGGGCATGTCGAACCGCGCCATCGCAACCCGCATCTTCGTCACGGAGCGCACGGTCGAAGCGCACGTCACCCAGATCTTCCAGAAGCTGGAGCTGCCGCAGTCGGCGGACCAGCATCGCCGCGTGCTCGCCGTGCTCGCATTCCTCCGTGCCTGAGCCGCGCCGGGCCGCGAGGGTCCCGCTGCCTCAACTCACTCCGTGGCCGTGGTCGTTCCCGGGCCCAGGCGGTGTCAGGTGGGCCAGGGCGGTGCGCACGAGCACCTCGGACATCAACCCGATGGCCGACTCGTCGATGTCGAAGGCGGGATGGTGATGCGGCGGCGCGGCCGGGCCACCCGCACCGACGTGGAAGAACGCTCCAGGGCGAAGCTCGCTGAGACGCGCCCAGTCATCGCTTGCGGTGATCGGACCCGAGTCGATCGAGATCGCCCGGCCGGTCGCCGCTGTCGCGGCCCGCACGACGTCCAGCTCCGCGGCGGAATTGATGCTGACCGGGGCAGAGGCAATGACCATGAACGCCGAGCTCGCACGCAGGGCGGCACAGACGGCGGCCGCGACCGCCTGAATGCGCTCGAGCGCGCGCTCCCGGGTCTCCTCTGAGAACCACCGGACGTTCCCGCGCAGGCGAACCGTGTCCGTCGCGACGTTCGCGGCGTTGCCGCCGTTGATGGCGGCGATGCCGATGACCAGGCGCTCGCCCGGGCGGGTCTCGCGCGCAACGATAGCCTGCAACGCCGAAACGACATGGGCCGCGGCGAGCACCGGATCGACGGTTGATTCGGGCATGCCGGCATGTCCGGCCCGCCCCGTCACCGAGATCTCGAAGAAGTCAGCACCGGCGAGGACCGGACCGGGGACGTTGAGAACCGTGCCGACGGGCACGCCGGACAGGACGTGTCCGCCGAGCACGCGATCGACGCCATCGAGCACGCCGTCGCGGATCATCGCCTCGGCGCCGGACAGGATCTCCTCGGCAGGCTGGAAGCAGAACCGGATGCTGCCCACGAGCTGGTCGCGCAGCTCGACCAGCGCCCTGGCCGCGCCGACCACCGCCGCCATGTGCGCGTCATGTCCGCAGGCATGCATGACGCCGCGCGTTGCCGACGCGAACCGCAGGCCGGTCGCCTCGGAGATCGGCAGGGCGTCCATCTCGGCCCGGATCAGCAGGCGCGGCCCGGGCGCCGCTCCGTCGAAGTCGGCGACCAGACCGCTGCCGCCAACGCCTCGCCGAACGACCAGACCGAGGCCCGCGAGCTGCTCGGTCAGACGGTCGCCGGTCGCCGACTCCTCGAACGCGAGCTCTGGCGCCTGATGGAGCTCCCGCCGGAGCCGAACCATGTCCGGCTCGAGCGAGCGCATCAGCCCGGCGACTGCATCCATCGCTGCGCGTCCGTGCTGTCCGTGCCGCCCATCGCTACACCGGCGCACCTTCGGGCGCCGGCAGTAGCCCGAGCTGCTGGAGCTGGCTGAGCTGGTCGACGACGTGCCAGTGCTCCGCCATCCGGCCGTCGACGATGCGGTGAATGTCGATGCCCGCGATGTCATATGCGCGATTCGTCGCCGGGATGCCCAGGAACTCCCCGACGTGGGTGCCACGACTCCGCCAGCGCACGACCACGCGATCGCCTTCGGCGATCATGTCCTGGATCTCGAACTGCGGATCCAGTGCCCCCAGGATCCCGCGGGCGCGAGCCTCGAGGTCAGCCCGTCCGTTGCCCTGACCCGGGAAGGGGTCATGCTCGACGTAGTCCTCGGCGGCGATGTCCTGCAGGATTGCCGGGTTGCCTCCGTTGAGCACCTCGTCGTAGTAGCGACGGACGAGTGCCTTGTTCTGCTCGACGTTCATCTGGTTGCCTCCGGTGCTTGAATGGCCGCAATGGACCCGCAGCATCGCCCGTCGGAACCGGTCTGACCATGACGTCACGCCCCTCGCCGGCCACCGTCTTGCCCACCGAGTCGCCCCGGTGGGGCGTTGGCCCGGGTTCGTGAGCCCCTGTTCGTGACGGGTCTCGGGCAGCAGGTGCGCGGCCTGCGGACGACGGCCGGGCTGACGCAGGCGGAGCTCGCCGAACGGGCCGGTATCAGCGAACGCGCGGTCAGCGACATCGAGCGGGGGCTCCGGGGTCGCGTCTACCCGGAAACCGCCCGACGTCTCGCGGCTGCGCTGACGAACGAACCCGCCGATGCGGCGGCGGTCGAGGCCCTGATCAGAGGCGGTCAGCTCAGCGTACCGGGAGGGGCCCTCGACCACGCCACTCCCGAGCCGGCCTCGCCTGCCTCGACGTCCGACCAGTGGGCCGTCCTGCGCCGAACCCCGTTGATCGGGCGTGACGCCGAAGTTCGAACGGTCTGCGCCTGGCTCGGCGCGCCGAACAACCGGCTCGTGACGATCACCGGTCCAGGCGGCATCGGCAAGAGCCGCCTCGCCGCGGAGGTGTGTGCCCGTCTCATCGGCGAGTCGAGGACCGTGCTCTTCGTGACCCTCGCGGCCCTGCGGGATCCGGCTCTCCTCCTGCCTGCCATGGCCATGGGACTCGGGCTGCCGAACGGGGGAACCGTCGGCGCTCCAGGGCTGGCGCGCCACCTTCGGGGTCGAGCCGCCATCGTGGTCCTCGACAGCTTCGAGCCGGTGATCGACGCCGCGGGCGAGATCGGAGCACTGCTGGACCAGGTGGCCGACCTGCAGGTCCTGGCCACCAGCCGGGCGCCGTTGCGGTTGCGAGGCGAGCGCGAGCTGCCGCTCGGCCCGCTGACGGTCCGTCATGGCGAGTCCGATCCGGCCTTCTACCCGGCTGAACATCTGTTTCTCGAGCGAGCCCGCGCCGCCAGACCGGACCTCGAGGTCAACGAGATCACACGGGCGGTCGTCGCGGAGATCTGCGCGCGGCTGGGCGGTCTCCCGCTCGCCCTCGAGCTGGCAGCCGCGCGGGTCCGGCACATGTCGCTCGCCGCGCTCCGTTCCGAGCTCGACCGGCCGCTCCGGCTGCTTGCCGGCGGTGATCGCGATCTGCCGGCGCGGCAACGGACGATGCGGGCGACGATCGATTGGAGTCACGATCTTCTGGCGCCACAGCAGCGTGCCGTGTTCCGGGGCGTCTCGTGCTTCCGTGGGGGGTGGACGCTCGCAGCGGCCGAGACGATCGTGCGAATCGATGAGGAGTCGGGCGAGGACCTGCTCGAAGCCTTCGGACCGCTCGTCGAGTACGGCCTTGTCACGGTCGAGCACCACGCTGCCAGCCCGCGTTGGAAGCTCCTCGACCCGATCGGCGACTACGCCAGCGAGCGGTTGGTGGAGGCCGGAGAGGAGGCGGCCACGCGCCGCCGTCACGCGGGATTCTTTGCGGCGCTGGCAGAGGAGGCGGAGCCGCACCTCCGAGGACCGCAGCAATCGCGCTGGCGTGATGCGCTGCGTGAGGACGTTGACAATCTCCGTGGCGCGCTCGATTGGGCGCTGGCGTCGTCCGATGCCGACCTTGCCTTGCGGCTCGCCGGAGCCCTGTGGATGTTCTGGCGGCTCGAGGGTGCGTTCGCCGAAGGTCGATCGTGGCTCGACCGCGCGCTGAGCGTTGACGGAGCTCGAGGATCGGCGCAGCGTGGCCGCGCACTGTGGGGAGCCGCATGGCTCGCGTACCAGGACAGCGACGACGGTCGAGCCGCGACACTGGCGACGGAGCTCCTCGGCATCGCCGACGACCGACCCGACTCCCTGGATCGGCGGAACGCGCTGACCGTCCTGGGGCACGTGGCGACCGCGCGGGGGCGGGCGGACGAGGCGCTCCCGCCGCTCGAGGACGCCCTGGCCATCGCCCAACGGACCGGGTCTGCCTGGCATCTGGCGGCCTCCCGGCTGAACCTCGGTACGGCATTGGTGCACACCGGCG
>JACDFU010000001.1 GCA_013815585.1 Chloroflexota bacterium | reverse complement strand
GGGCAGGCGTACCCCGCCGGGGCGTGGCTGACGCGCTGGGGGCGGTCGTGCCGGTCGTCACCGTTGGACGCGGTGCGTCGCTTTCTGACGCCGGCGTGGCGGCTGCCCGGCTACCCGAGGGTAGGAGTGACGCGAGCCCGGGAGCGTCTCCACTCGGCTGAACTGCGCCGCTGGCCAGGCTTGCCACGGCAGCAGGCGTCTCACCCGCGACCGCGCCCACCGGACCGTTTGCCGAGCCGCCGGGCAGTGCCACTGACTCGCCGGCTCCGCTGACGCCGGGGGAGATGCTCGGCGAGAGGTTGCCACCGGCTCCTGCCGGCGCCCCGCCAGGATCGCTTCCCGTGCCCCCGCCCGTCGTCCCGGGTCCTATCGGCAGCACCTCCCCGGCGAGCAGCAATGCGGCACCCGCAAACGCGAAGACCACCAGCGCGGTGGAGGCATCGTGCACCAGCTCACTCCGTCGTCGGCCCTCGCCGGGTACGTCGACCACGGTCGGGCGAGACGCCGACCGTGGGCCGGGGATTGTCACCGAACCAAGCCAGGCAATGGCGGCAGCAAGCTGGGCTCTTGCCGCGGTCAAAACCGAGCGCAGCCGGGCTCGGATCTTCGGGGTGCGAGAGGGCGAGGCCGGCCAGAGCTTCACGGATCGAGAGGTCAGAGGCAGGGCCGGGCGGGTCGAGCCGGCTGGTCCCCCCAGCAGCAACGACGCCGCGGCGATGATGACCACGGCGCACGACGCCAGGGTGACGAGCGTCAAGACAACGGAGAGGTCCACTGTTGGGTCCCTGCGGCCGCGAGAGACCGGGATGCTAGCACCGGGCCGTCCTCGATCGGCTCAATCCGGCTGCTGCGCGCGTCCTCGTCGCTCGAGACGCCCGCCATTGGCTCGTTTGACCACGTCTCCCGCGGGACCGTCTGGGGACTCGTACGTACTGGCCTCGAGCGCCTCGCGCGCCTCGCGCGCGCGGCGCGTGACCAGTGCGAGCACGACCCCACCGGCGACGACGATCCCCATGAAGGCATACAGCTGGCCGCTACCCGAGAGGAACAGGCTCAGGACTGCGAGCGCGGCGCAGAGCACATAGATCAACAGCACTGCCTCGCGATGCGACAGGCCAAGGTCCAGCAGCCGGTGGTGGAAATGCCCCCGATCAGGGGTGAAGGGGGATTGGCCCTCCCGAAGGCGCCGCACGATGATCCAGAACGTGTCGATGATGGGGACGCCGAGAACCAGCAGGGCGACGGCGACCTTGGCCGTGCCGAGGATGGACAGGACGGCGAGCGCGAAGCCGATGACGTAGACGCCGGCGGTGCCGATGAAGACGTGTGCAGGGTGAAAGTTCCAGGGCAGGAACCCGGCCAGCGAGCCCACCAGGATGGCGCACAGGACAGCGACCCAGGGTTGGTACTGGGACGTGCTCAGGGAGATGATGCCGAGCGTGAGCGCCGCAATCAGCGCGACGCCCGTGCTCAGCCCGTCGAGCCCATCGATGAAGTTGATACTGTTGATCATCCCCACCACCCAGACGATGGTGAAGACCACCGCGAAGACCTCATCGAAGCGGATGAATCCGCGCCCGAACGGGTTGTTGATGAAGTCGATGGTGATTCCAGCCCCCACCACCAGGAGCGCCAGCCCACCCTGGGCGAGCAGCTGCCACCGAGCTGGAACCTCCCAGCGATCGTCGACGAAGCCGAGGCCCGCTGCGACCACTACCCCAACGAGCAGCGCCGCGAACTGCAGCGGATCGATGGATGTGCGGGCTGGCAGGATACCGATCGCGCCCGCTGCAAGAAGGGCGATCACGCTGACGAGCCCGAAGGCGAGGGCGACCGCGAGTCCGCCGCCGCGCGGCGTGGGCAGGGAGTGAACACGACGCCGCGGATCGGGCCGATCGATTGCGTCGGCGCGCCTGGCGAGCGAGGCAGCCACGGGCGTCAGGACGAAGCTGGTCGCGGCGGCCGCCGCCAGACCTCCCAGCACAAGAATCAGGATCTCCGTGCTGGCGGGAGTCATCTGCCGCGACGATCCCTGGTCAGTTGGGCAGTCCGGGCACGGGGAAGCGCCCGCACATCTCACGGACCACGGCCGCGAGGCGAGCTCGTTCGGCTGACTCATCCCGAGCACGGATGGCTCCGACGATGAGCGCGGCGAGCTGGCGCATCTCATCGCCGGCGAAGCCACGTGAGGTCACCGCCGGCGTCCCGACGCGGATACCCGAGGCGATGTTCGGCGGCTGTTCATCGAACGGGATGGCGTTCTTGTTGACCGTGATACCCACGGCGTCGAGGAGGGCCTCCGCTTCCCGGCCCGTCACCCCCAGCGGGCTGACGTCGACCAATGCCAGGTGGGTGTCCGTGCCACCAGAGACGACCCGGGCTCCCTCGGCCACGAGCGCTTGAGAAAGGATGGCCGCGTTCTCGACCGTTCGCGCCATGTCCCGCCGGAACTCATCCTCGAGCGCAAGCTTGAGGGCAACCGCCTTGGCCGCGATGACATGCATGAGCGGTCCGCCCTGGACACCCGGGAAGACAGCCTTGTCGACGACCTTGGCCAGCGACTCCCGGCAGAAGACGACGCCGCCTCGCGGACCGCGAAGCGTCTTGTGCGTGGTGGTTGTGACCAGGTCCGCGTGGGGAAACGGGCTGGGATGCAGTCCCGCTGCGACGAGGCCGGCGATGTGGGCCATGTCGACGAACAGGAGTGCGTCAGCGGCCCGCGCGATGGCGCTCAGCCGCTCGAAATCGATCGTGCGGGGATAGGCACTGGCTCCTGCAACGATCACCTTGGGGCGAATCTCGCGAGCCTGGCGATCGAGCGCCTCGTAGTCGATGCGCTCGTCGCCGCGGGAGACACCGTAGGCATGCACCTCGTAGAGCTTGCCGCTGAAGTTCACAGGTGAGCCGTGGGTCAGGTGCCCGCCGTGCGCGAGGTTCATGCCCAGGATCCTGTCCGTGGGCTGCAGGACCGCGAAGTAGGCGGCCATGTTGGCCTGGGCGCCCGAATGTGGCTGCACGTTGACATGCTCGGCGCCGGGGAACAGTGCCAGCGCGCGCTCCTGTGCCAGCCGCTCGGCGACGTCCACGAATTCGCAACCACCGTAGTAGCGCTTGCCGGGCAACCCTTCGGCGTACTTGTTCGTCAGCCACGATCCCTGCGCCTCCATGACGGCGGCGAAGGCATAGTTCTCGCTCGCGATAAGCTCGATCCTCCAGCGCTGGCGTTCGCGCTCGTCGAGCATCGCACGCCAGAGCTCCGGGTCGACCTGTTCGATGGGCGCCCACGCGAGCCCAGCTTGTGCAGTCAAAATCATTGGGGACAGCGTCCTCCTCGCGCGGCGCCCGCTGTGCATGCCCAGCCGTGCCGGCCGCACCGAAGAGTGTATACACGGCGGCCACGGCCGCCCAAGGAGGGGTCATCGACCGCCGGATCCTGCTTGCCCTGCTCGGCTTCCTCGTCCTCATCGTGGTGGCGAACAACAGCAGTGGCTCGCTCGCACAGCCTGCCATCGCCGATGCGTTCGAGGCCGGGCCGGCGGACGTCGGCTGGGTGGTCTTCGGCTACAGCGCGACCTTCGCCGTGGCTACCGCCGTGTGGGGTGGACTGGCCGCGCGGTTCGGGATCGGTCCCTCGATCGCGACCGGGGTCGCTATCTTCGCCTGTGGCAGCCTGCTCGCCGCAGTGGCGCCCAGCCTGCCGCTGCTGATTGGTGCGCGAGGCATCCAGGGCCTCGGCTCCGGCGCCATCCCGACCCTCTCGGCCGCTCTCATCGCGGGTCGCTTTCCCGGGCCGGAGCGCGCCGCCGCGCTCGGCGTGACCGTGGCCGCCGTGGGGACTGGCCTCGCGCTCGGTCCGCTCCTCGGAGGCGCCGCGCTGGAGTTCCTCGGCTGGAGGGCGGCGGTGGCGTTCGGCATGGTCGCCGCGCCCGCCGCACTGGCCCTTTGGGGGAGAGGCGAGGGCGAAACGCTCCCCCAGGAAGGGCGGCGCGGTGTTCCGGAGTCGCCGGCCGTTGGCCTGGACGTCGCCGGTGCAGCCTGGGTTTCGGTGGCCGTCCTCGCCGCCACGTTCCTCCTCAACCGGTTCGTGCTCATCGGCGTCGCACCGCTGAGCGTCATCGCCGCTGTGGTCCTCGCCATTGCGGTCGTCGCAATCGCGCAACGGGCCGTCAAGAGATCCGACGCATTCCTGCCTCGACGGATCCTGCTCGATCCCGTCTTCCAGCGGGTGTCCGTCCTCGGCGCCCTTGGCATGAGCACCTTCTTCGGAACGCTGGTCAGCATTCCGGTCGCGGTTTCGACCGCCCACGGTCTGACCGGCATCTCACTCGGGTTCGTGCTGCTGCCCATGGCCCTGGTGGCTGCGGCAACATCACTCAACAACGCGCGCGTGCAGGGCCGCCTGAATTCACGCAGGACGACGATGCTTGCGCTGACCTCGCTGGCCGCCGGCGGCTTGGGCCTCGCGCTGGCCGGTCCGGGTGCGCCGGTGATGGTCCTTGCCGCGCTCCTCGCGCCGATCGGGTTCGGCTTCGGCCTGCTGGGCCCTCCGCTCCTGAGCGAGCTGACCGTCCGCTTTGCCGGTCGAGATCGTCCGCTGGCGGTCGGGGCCTACAACCTTGTCTTCTTCCTGGGCGGGTCGTTCGGCGCCGCCGTCGCCTCCGCGTTTGTTGGCGCCCAGCTCGAGCTCACGCCGTTCACGGGACGGCCCGTGCCCGGCTTTTCCACCGTCGAACTCCTTCTCGGCGCGGTGGCGGGCCTCGCTGCCCTCACGATCCTTCTCCGGGCACGGACGGCGGGCCCAGAGCCTGCAGAATCAGCGCCCGGCTGATCGGCCCGTCCCGGAGAAACTCGACCGACCGATCGCCACCGGCACGATCGCCCCGCGCTCCGAGACGGACGACGGTCGAGGCGAGCCCCCCCCTCACGGGACCGCCGTCGACCACGAGGGCGAGGAAGGGCTCCAGGGCGGCGACGACGGAACGCGCGTCGAGGGCCGCGGGCTGACCGGAGAGGTTTGCCGACGTGAGGGCGAGCGGGCCCAGCCGTCCGGCCAGGCGCCGTGGAACCGGATGGTCGGGAAGCCGCACACCGACGCTCTCGCCGTCGCCGGTCAGCAAGGTGGGGAGCGACGTCCCGGGTGCCACCGGCAGCACCATGGTCAGGGGACCCGGCCAGAAGCGGTGGGCCAGCCTGCGCGCCGCATCGTCGACGACCGCGAACGCCTCGGCCTGGTCGAGCCACGCGAGGGCAAGCGTGATGCCCTTCGCCGCGCTCCGTCCCTTCGCCGCGATCAGGGCCGCCAGCGCAGCGTCGGTGGTGAGCGCAGCGAGGCCATAAACGGTCTCGGTCGGCACGCCGACCAACTGCTGCGCTTCCAGCGCTGCGACTGCTCTGTCCTCCCAGTCCGGGTCACTCAGCGGGACGATCGACGGTGCAGGCGCGTCTGGAGCGCTCAATCAAGCGCCCCGCGGTTGAGGATGAGCACCTCCATCGCCAGCGCAGCGCCGTCGCTGTCATACGAGGCGGTGACGTATCGGGCTGCGGCTCGCACCTCCGCCGGCGCCCCGCCCATTGCCACGCCGTGACCCACGGCAGCCAGCATCTCCAGGTCGTTGAACTGGTCCCCCACGGCCATCACCTGGGCCATCGGCACGTGGCGCTGGCGGCTGAGCCAGCGCAGGGCGCGAGCCTTGTGGACGTTCGGGGCCGTCCATTCCAGGTACTCGGGATGGGAGACCGTCACCTGGGCCCGGCCCTCGAAGTCGGCCCGGGCCTCGGCAAGATGCTGCTGCGGCAGCCCACCGGGGCCGACCGCAAGCACCTTGGTCACGGCCCGACGGGCGGCTCGGAGCAGATCCGGAACGAACTCGGCACCGATCCCGGAAAGTCGCTCGTAGTCGATCGCCCCTTCGTCGCCCATCTCCATCACGAGGCGGTCATCCATGTTCAGGTGGGGATCGAAGCCGTGCGCCCGTGACCAGCTGATCGCTTCGCGAGCGACACGGCCAGACATCGGGCGGTGAAAGAGGACCGCTCCCGGAGAGCCGTCCGGCTGTGGCCGCCCACGAACGTAGGCACCCTGGTAGCAGATCAGCGGACCGATCAGGTCGAGCAGCTCGGCATAGCGGAGCGCGCTGCGATACATGCGGCCGGTGGCCACGACGACCTCGACGCCGGCGTCCCGCACCTCCGCCAGGGCTGCCCTGACCCGTTCGGATACGACGAGATCGGGACCCAGGATCGTTCCATCGAGGTCGAGGGCGAGCAGGCGGATCGGATGGCGGGGCTTCACGAAGACAACCCTAGCCGCGCTCCGTTAACGAACAGGCCGGTCATCCGGCCGTGGTGGACGGAGCTCCGCGACGCGCGGCAGGCTCGCCAGATCGTCGTGCACGCTCACCTCCCAGCCGGGGAGCAGCTCGTCGGCCGCCTGGGCCACGGCGTGTCGCTGATCCGAACCTATCTCCAGGAGACCGCAGCCGCGGCCGGCCAGCAATCCTGGCAGCTGCTCCATCAGCGCGCGGATCAGCACGAGCCCGTCCGCGCCTCCGTCCAGGGCGACGCTCGGCTCGAATGAGGCCGCGACCGGCAGCTGTGGCACGAGGTCACTGGGGACGTAGGGCAGGTTCGCGAGGACCAGGTCGTACGGTCCATCGACGAGATCCTCGGCCTGGACGTCGGCCTCGCGGAAACGGATCACGTCCGCCACGCCATGCCCAACGGCGTTCTCCGTGGCCAAGGCGAGCGCCGGGCCCGAGCTGTCGGTGGCAAGGAACCGCACCGTGTCGTGGAAACCGCGGCGGCGGAGCGCCGCGGCCAGGGCCACCGCGACCGCCCCGCTGCCCGTCCCGACGTCCAGGACCTGCACGGGGGAGCTGTCGGCGGGTCGGGGAGCTGCCGTCAGCATCGCGATGCAGCGCTCGAGCCCCAGCTCCACGAGGCGCTCGGTCTCGGGCCGCGGAATGAACGCTCGCTGATCGACGGTGAAGGCCATCCCGAAGAACTCCTTCACGCCGCGGAGGTAGGCGACCGGCTCGCCCGCGGACCGTCGTCTGAGTGCCTCCTCGTACGAGCGCATCTGACCTTCCCCGACGCCGGCTTCTGGGTGGGCGAGGATCGTCGTGCGGTCAGTCCCGAGAACGTGAGCGAGCAGCAGCTCGGCATCGAGCCGGGCCGACTCGGATCCTGCCGTCCGAAGTTGCTCGACCCCCTGGTGCAGCGCGGCCTGGACCGACGCCAAGTCAGACGTGCACGAGAACGGCCAGGTCGCCTGACCGGCGGAGGACTCGCACGCTCGTGGAGCCGTCGCTTCGCTGGAAGAGCAGGTCGACGACGGCCTCGCCAACCCGGAGGTTCTCGACCCGCACCTCGGGAAGCCAGTCCGGTAGCGCGGGCGAGCGCAGCTCCAGCTCTGCTGCCTGGGCGTCCGGTCTCAGCCCGAGCATCGAGCCCATGAGCTGGAACAGCGCTCCGGCCGCCCAGGACTGTGGCACGCAGGCCATGGGATACGGGACCGGCAGCGGCGAGGTCAGGCGGTCGAAGCCGCAGAAGAGCTCCGGCAGGCGGGCATCGCGGAAGTAGGAGGTCGCCTCCAGGAGGGCAGCGCAGATCTGAGCAGCCTGCTCGTGGTGGCCATAGCGTGCCAGCCCCTCGGCCAAGATCGCGTTGTCGTGCGGCCAGACCGTTCCGATGTGATACCCGATCGGGTTGTAGCCGGGCATGCCGCTCGACAGCGTACGGACTCCCCAGCCGCTCCACATCTCCGGGCCGGTGAGGGTGGCAGCCACGCGGGAGGCCCGCTCCGGGCTGGCGATGCCGCACCAGAGCGCATGGCCCGCGTTCGAGGCCACGCCGTCCACGTGCTGCTTTCGTCCATCGAGCGCGAGCGCGTAGGTGCCGGCGTCCTCCATCCAGAAGGACGCCTCGAAGCGATCGCGGAGGTCCTGGGCTGCCTTCTCCTGCGCCCTGGACAGCCCATCGTCGCCCAGCATCCGCGCCAACCGCGCCACCTGCCGACGTGCCGCGTAGACGTAGGCCTGTACCTCCACGAGTGCCAGGGGCGGATCGGCGAGCGAGCCGTCGCGGTACCGATTCGCATCTCCCGAATCCTTCCAGCCCTGGTTGAGCAGGCCCTTCGGCGACCGTCGCTCGTATTCGACGAAGCCATCCCCGTCGGCATCGCCGAACTCGTCGATCCAACGGAGGCAGGCCAGGGCATTGGGCCACAGGTGCTCGACGAGGGCGCGATCTCCCGTCCAGCGGTACGTCTCGCCGAGCAGGATCAGCCATAGCGGGGTGGAGTCCACCGAGCCGTAGTACGGCGAGTGGGGCACCTCCCCGGTCCGCGCCATCTCCCCTGCGCGCAGCTCATGGAGGATCTTGCCGGGCTCGGCATCGCGCCAGAGGTCCACCTCGGTGGCCTGCAGTCGCGCAAGCAACTGCAGCACTTCAACGGCGACCTGGGGTCGGATTGAAAGCAGCTGAAGGGCCGTGATGATGGAATCGCGCCCGAAGAGGGTGGCGAACCAGGGCACGCCAGCCGAGATGAACCGCTCTCCCTCGGCGGGCCCTTGGCTCACCAGCATGCGCAGATCGGCCATGGCGCGGCTGAGGGCGCGGTCCGCAAAGGCATTGGAGCTGTGAAACGCCGCCGCGCTTGCCTGCCAGGCGCGGTGAGCAGCAGCGGGCGCGGAATCCAGGAGCACAGGCACCGGCGCCCCGGACACCTCACCGACGTCCGCTTCCTCGGCCGCCCCGCTGACGTCAAGGTCGCCCCAGATCGTGATCTCGAGTGACCGCTCCCCGCCAGGCGGCAGCTCCCAGTCCAGTTCGAAGCCCAGCTCGCCGTCCAGTGCCCGGGCTGGCTCCGAGAGCGCGACCTGCGAGCGGGCCAGGCGATCGTCTGCGCCGCGGTAGGTGAAGACGACCCGATCCGGGCCGACGAGCGCCTGGCGCATGCGAGCGTGATGGTCGCGCCGCCTGCCCCGGACCTCGAAGATGTCCGCGAAGTCGGCCCCGAGTCGCAAGCTCAGCCGCCGGCGCTCGATCCCCCGCGTGTAGTTGCGGATCGTGATCCGGTCTCGAAATGCTCCGCTCAGCAGGCGCTCGCGCAGGACACCGAGCGACTGGGCGGCGAGCACGTCGTTCGGCTCCTGCTTGGTGATGCGGTTCTTCAGAAAGGCCGGATTCGTCATCTGCAGCGCGCTGCTGAAGCTTCCGCCCGTGCCGGTGCGAAGCACCACCGGGCGCTGATCGTTGATGCGCAGCTCGTAGTGAGAGAGCAGGCGCGTGTCGTCGAGGTAGAGGCCGAGTCCGCGGCTGTCCGGATGGATATCCCCGAACGGGTCGGTGAGGAGGAAGAGGTTGTCGTGCTTGAGGATGAGCACGCCGGTGAGATCGGTCGCAGGCTGAACGACCGGATCGGGCAGTGTCAGCCGTCGAAACGGCGAGGCCGTCGGTGCCGCTCGGGCTGCGACCGTGGCGTCGGGCAGTCTCTCCGCCGCCCTGCCCAGCCGGGTCATCGCAGGCCGCCCCCGGCCCGAGGCGCGCCGTCGCCGGCTGCCGCCATCAGCTGCGCCTGATCGGTGGTCACCAGGGCATCGATGAGGCGGTCCAGCTCGCCGTCCATGACGGCGGGCAGGTTGTGCAGGTCCATCCCGATGCGGTGGTCGGTCACCCGATCCTGCGGAAAGTTATACGTGCGGATCTTCTCGGAGCGCTCGGCGGAGCCCACCATGCTCCGGCGGACCTCTGCTTCTGCGTCGTGTGCCTTGCGCTGCTCCATCTCCAGGAGGCGGGCCCGGAGCACGGCGAGCGCCTTCGCCTTGTTCTTGTGCTGGCTCTTCTCGTCCTGGATGGCTACCACCAGCCCCGTCGGCAGGTGCGTGATGCGGACAGCCGAGTCGGTCGTGTTGACGCTCTGCCCGCCTGGACCGGTGGAGCGGTACACGTCGATCCGCAGCTCGCGGTCGTCGATCTCGACCTCCACCTCGTCGGCCTCGGGCAGGACGGCGACGGTGGCGGTCGAGGTGTGGATCCGGCCCCCCGATTCGGTCTCCGGGACGCGCTGAACGCGGTGCACCCCGCTCTCGAACTTGAGCCGGCTGTAGGCCCCATCGCCCTCCACGCCAAGGAAGGCCTCACGTAACCCACCGATGCCTGTCTCGTTCGCGGAGATCGTCTCGGTGGACCAGCGACGTCGCTCGGCGTAGCGGACGTACATCCGGAACAGCTCGGCCGCAAAGAGCGCAGCTTCCTCGCCTCCGGTGCCGGCCCGGATCTCGACGATGACATTCTTCTCGTCATTCGGATCGCGGGGCAGGAGCAGCACTCGCAGCTCCTCGGTCAGCCTGGCCTCCTCGGACTCCAGGCGCTCAGCCTCCTCGCGGAACGCATCACGGATCGCATGGTCCGCCTCGGCATCGACGACCTGGCGCGCACCCTCGAGCTCGCCGCGGATCTCGCCGAGCTGACGGTAGACCGCCACGACGGGCTGGATACGGGCCAGCTCCTTGCCCAGCCGGCGAAGGGCGTCCGGATCAGAGGCCGTCTCCGGCCGCGAAAGGTCCGCCTCGATCTGTCGCGACTGTCGCTCGATCTCCGCCAGCCGACCTTCGACGCCGGTGCTGCCGGTGCTCCCCGTCAACGCTCGGACAGGTTGGATCCCGGGACCGGCAGCGTCGCGGCCGTCGTGTCGCCGGCAGCATCATCCGCCAGAGGGCGTCTCGGCGGATCGAGGCTCCCGGCCGGTGCCAGCTCCTCGTTGATCGTCAGCGCTTCGCGCATGGAGGCGATGGCCACTTCGATCATCGAGTCGTCCGGCTGCTTGGTCGTGATTCCCTGGAGCCAGATCCCGGGCATGAAAAGCCACTTGATCAGCGGGTTGGAGCGATGGCGGGCCCCGAAGCGGAGCAGCTCATAGCTGAGCGACGCGATCACAGGGATGAGCGCGATCCGGCCCACCACGCTGACCAGCAGGCTCTGGCCCGCCAGCAGGCTGAAGACCAGGATGCTGACGATCACGAAGACGACGAGGAACTCCGTACCGCAGCGCGGATGCGCGGTCGGATAGCGGCGCACGTTCTGGATCGTGAGCGGATCCTCGTGTTCGAGCGCGTGGATCGTCATGTGCTCAGCGCCGTGGTACTGGAAAACCCGCCTGATGTCCCCGGCCTGGCTGACGACGGCGAGGTAACCAACGAAGAGCCCCACGCGGATCAATCCCTCGAAGAGATGCTGGAGGAGCGCCTGGTTCGGGCCCAGGGCCGCCTGCGTGGTCACCTGGGCGAGGAAGAGCGGCAGCAGGACGAACAGACCGATTGCGAAGCCGAAGGTCAGCGCGAGCGTCACGGCGATGGCACCGCGGCCCATCTCGACGCCCTCCCCTGCCGCGGCAACGGCCCCGGAGCGCATGAGCCAGCGCGTTCCGATCACCAGGGTCTCGTACAGGACGATCAGGCCCCGGAACAACGGCGCACGGGCGAAGCGGTTCCGGTGCAGGACGGAGTCGAGCCGCTCGGTCGCCGTCACGATATGGCCGTCTGGGTTGCGCAGGGCGACTGCGATCGCGTCGCGCCCGCGCATCAGAACGCCCTCCATCAGGGCCTGACCGCCGTAGGTGAAGCGTGCCATCGGCGTCAGTCTAGTCCGCTCGCCCGCAGGCCTCGATCAGCGGGGCGGACCCGCCGCTCAGCTTCGGACGGCCCGCTCGAGGCGCTTCTGGAATCGCTCCACCTGGCCGGCCGTGTCGACGATCGTCTGCTTGCCCGTGTAGAACGGATGGCAGTTCGAGCAGATGTCGACCCTGAGCTCATGCCGGGTCGAGCCAACCGTGAAGGTGGTCCCGCAGGAGCTGCAGTGCACCTGGGCATCGTGGTACTCGGGATGACTGCCGGTCTTCACGGGTTGGCCGCCTCCATCGCCGGCGCCTCGGTCACCGCGACGCTCTCAGAGCCTCCCTCGGCAACGACGCGAATGCGCTTCTTGTTCCGGGCGCTGTGCTCGAAACGAACTCGACCCTCGACGGTCGCGAAGACCGTGTAGTCCCTTCCGAGGCCCGTGCCTGTGCCGGCCAGGAAGGTCATTCCTCGCTGACGGACGATGATGGATCCTGCCCGCACGAGCTGACCATCTCCGGCCTTGACCCCGAGCCGCTGGCCAACGCTGTCGCGCCCGTTCTTGGAGCTGGAGCCAGCCTTCTTGTGAGCCATCCTGCCTACTCGTCCTTCTTTGGCTTGGGCTTGGTCGCGCGGCGCTTCGGCTCGGGCGTCGGAGCCTGCGTGCGGCCGGCAGGACCCGCGGTGCCGCCACGAGAGGGGCTCAATCGCTGGACGACGCGGGTCGTGCGGCCCTTGGGCTGCTCCCCTGCCGAGGCCGACGCCGACCTGGGCGCAGGCTTCTCGGCCGCCGCCTTGCTGCGCGAGGCTCGACGCGGCTTGGCTGCCGCCTTGTCGTCGTCCTCGCTGCCCGCCGCCGCGTCCGCCTCCCTGGCCAGCTTACGGGCAAGATCGCGATCTGCGGCCGCCTGACGCCTGGCCTGCTCGTCCGCCGCCGCCTGCAGGCGCTCGCGCTCGGTGCGAGCTTCATCCGCCTGTTTGCGCGCGCTCTTGCCGCCGTGAACGATGTCAGCGATGCGCAGGACCGTCAGCTCCTGGCGGTGACCGTGCTTGACGCGGGTGCGTGCCTTGGGGCGGTACTTGAAGACGACGATCTTGTCGCCCCGGTCGCGGCGAACGACGTCTGCCTTGACTGTCGCTCCGGAAACGACAGGCTGGCCGATCGCTGAATCCTCGCCGTCGGCGACCAGAAGGACTCGATCGAACTCGATTGTCTGGCCGGCTTCCGCCTCGAGCCGGTCGACCTCGAGTTCGGTCCCCAGCTCGACGCGATACTGTTTCCCGCCGCTCTCAATGACTGCGTACATGGTTCCCCTGGAGTCGACGCCGCGCACGCAGCCATCGACGATTGATGACGGGAGTGGATGTGAGGCGCCAGAGGAGCTCGTGGGACACGACCCTCCGGACGATGGCGCGACGTTGCATGGTACCGCCGAGCCCGCGACTGCGTCAACGGCCCACGGCCGCCCTGACGGCCGCCCTGATCCGCCGGCCTGCTCTGCTACGCTCGGGGCCATGTCAGGGTCGGGGCACGTGAGCGCGCCGGGCGGCGCCTCGGCTGTCAGCCGCTCCAGCGCGACAGACCCGGCCAGCTCAACCCAACCGGTCCGCCGGATCCAGCCGCCGACGCCGCGGGTGGCGCTATTGATCGGCGCGGTGGTGGTGGTCGCCGCCCTCCTCTACCTGGGAAGGGGGGCACTGACGCCCTTCATCATCGGGCTGCTTCTGGTCTACCTGCTGGACCCGGCCGTGCAGTTCCTTGCCCGCCGGAAGGTGCCGGCGGCGCTCGCCGTGTTGATCGTGTACGTGGCGACAGCCTTCCTCGTCGTGGAAGGTCTCACATTGCTGCTTGGCCCCTTGATCGATCAGATCGCCGGCTTCGTCCGCGATCTCCCGGCACTGATGAGCTCGCTCGACGGTCAGCTGAGACGGCTGACGGAGATCTACAACCGGCTGCAGCTCCCCAGCGCAGTCCGTGACGCGATCGACAGCGCGCTGGCCTCGGTTGCCGCCGGCGAAGGCGGCTTCGACCCGAGCACCCTTCTTCCAATTGCCCGCACGATCGCGGGCACGGTGGCGTCGGCCTTTGGCTACCTCATCGTGCCGGTCTGGGCGTTCTACCTGCTCAAGGATCGCACCCACCTCGTGGCTCGCTTCGATCAGGCCTTGCCGGCCGCCTGGCGAGACGACGCCTGGGCGCTGCTGAGCATCGTGGAACGGATTTTCGGGCGGTGGCTGCGGGGCCAGCTCATCCTCGGCTTTGTTGTGGGGACGCTGACCTTCGCCGGCCTGCTGCTGCTGGGTCAGCTCATCGACCCCCGCTTCCTCCAGTTCGCGATCCTGCTCGCCGTGATCGCAGGGGTTCTCGAGCTGCTGCCGATCATCGGCCCGATCATCGCTGCGATCCCCACCCTGCTGGTGGCGCTCACGATCTCACCGGAAGCGGTGATCGGCGTCCTCGTCCTCTACACGGCCGTCCAGCAGTTCGAGAACAACGTCCTCGTGCCCAAGATCCAGGGGGACGCCATCGAGCTGCATCCCTCGGTGGTCATCTTCGCGCTGATCCTGGGGGGAGCCATCGCTGGGCTGCTGGGCGCGATCTTCTCCCTTCCGGTGACCGCCGCCGCACGAGATGTCTACAGGTACCTGTTCCGTCGGCTTTCAGGCGAGCCGGCGGCCGCGTCCGCAGAGGGCACCGTGGCGGAGGATGGGGTCGGACAGCAGCCGCCACCACCGGAGCGGACCCCCGTGCCTGCGCCCGCCCGCCAGGACAGCGCAACTGCGCCGGGAGAGCCGTCCGAGTCGGCGGGTGTGGCGACCGATGTGCTTCCGCGACCTACGGACGCAGCTCACGAGCAGGGGCGCCCATGACCGACCACTACAAGACGCTGCAGGTCGACCCGGAGGCGGAGGCGGAGGTGATTCAGGCTGCCTACCGCCGCCTCGCACAGAAATACCATCCCGATGTCGCGGCCAATGCCGAGGCCGCGGCACGGATGTCGGCGATCAACGGGGCCTGGGAGGTGCTCGGCGATCCGGGCAGGCGCGCGGCCTACGACGCGACACGCCAAAAGCCGTCACCGCGTTCGACCGCCGGACCTCCGCCGTCGGCAGGCGGATCAGCCCGGGCAGCCGCACCAGCAGGCCCGGCGCCGCCTCCGCAGGAGACCAGCCCGCACTGGACATCCGGTCGGTCGTCCTTCGGACAGGGCTACGACCCGGCCTCGATGCGTGGCCGGGAGGGATACGGAGCAGCCGGCCCGCCGCCCGGCCGACCGGCGGGAAGCGTGCTGAACTTCGGTCGCTACGCTGGGTGGTCGATCGGCGAGATCGGACGCCAGGATCTCGAGTATGTCGAGTGGCTGGACCGGATGACGATCGGGCGTCCCTATCGTGATGAGATCGACCGACTGCTTCGCGCGGCTGGTCGTCGTCGAACCGCGGACGTCCGCGAGCCGGGACAGCGCGGCCTGTTCCGCCGGCGCTGAGGGGCCGCGCAGCCTCGCGCGATAGCCGGCGGCAGCAGGCGTGGTGCGCCTACCCGGCGGTCACCACTTTGGTTTGGCCTGCCGCAGGTTGATGCTTTCGAGGATCCCGAGCCCCACCGCGATGCTGATCAGCGACGCCCCGCCGTGGGTCACGAACGGCAGCGGGATCCCGGTGATCGGCATGATCCCGATCACCATGCCCACGTTCACGAGCAACTGGAAGACGACCATCGAGGCGATGCCGGCTGCAACGACGAGGCCGAACGGGTCCTGCGATCTCCAGCCGACGAGGAGCACTCGCCACAGAAGCGCACAGAAGAGCCCGAACACGACAAGCGCACCAACGAAGCCCAGCTCCTCGGAGAGGATGGCGAACACGAAGTCCGTGGACTGAACGGGCAGGAAGTCGAGCTGGTTCTGGCTGCCGTTCGTCAGGCCCTTTCCGAACATGCCGCCCGACCCCACGGCAATCTGGGACTGGATCAGGTGGTAGCCGGACCCCTGCGGATCCGCTGCCGGGTCCAGGAACGAGACCAGGCGCTGCTTCTGGTAGTCCTTCAGGACGTACATCCAGGCGAGCGGTACGGCTGCTGCGATGGCCGCCACCGTGACCCCCAACCAGCGCAGGCTTGCACCGCCGATGAAGAGCGTTCCCAGGAAGATTGCGCCGAACACCAGGGACGTTCCAAGGTCCGGTTGGACCAGCACCAGTGCAAGTGGGGGCAGGATCAGCAGTCCGGCCCCGACGATGGTCGAGAGGCTCGACAGACGATTCGAGCGTGAAGCGAGGAAATTCGCCAGCACGATGATGGTGAGAATCTTTGCGATCTCGGAGAACTGGAACTGCACCCCGAAGATCGTCACCCACCGGGCCACGCCCCCGACACCGTCGCCAAGCGCCAGCGACGTCAGCAACAGCCCCAGGTTCACGAGGTAGATGGGCCAGGCGAACGTGCGCAGCCAGCGATAGTCGAAGCTGGCGGCGAGCGCGAAGGCAATGATCGCGATGGCGAGCCACATGAGCCCGCGGGTAAAGGTGGTCCCGGGCGTCAGGGGCGTGGAGCCACTGTTGGTGTAGGCCATCGTCACACCGACCACCGCCAGCAGGCCCGCGTAGAGCGCCAGCTGCCAGTCGAACAAGCCCCAGACCGTCGAGACCGATCGGGTTGCCCAGGTGTGGACTCGCGTCGGCTCGAGGCGCAGGACGCCCATCAGCAGGGTCCCTGGGGCGCGGCGTTCGCCGCGTCGACTGTTCTAGTTGCCACGATAGAAGTTGTCTCTCACGACGAGATCGAAGTTCCTCAGGTCGACGTCCAGCTCGTAATGCAGCTGAAGGTAGTACTTCACGATCTCCGTCGCCACATTGCCCTTCGTGCGCGAGTCGAAGGCAAATGCCAGCACGGCCAGCTCTGAATCTGCCGCTGACGGGTTGCCGCTCTTCGGTACGAAGGCGGCAAACCATGAGTGGAAGGGCAGCCGGCCCTGCTCGTCGCGCCTCCCGAACTCGGCGGTACCGGACTTGCCGGCGACCACGATCGGCAGGTCCACGAGGTTGTAGGTGTGCCGAATGGTGACCACCCGCCGCGATGCCTCTCGCATCGTCCGAAGGACGTCCTTGGGAACGTCGAGCTCGCGGATGAGCTCCGGCTTGAAGTCGCGGACGACCTGGCCCTCGGGCGACAGGATCCGTCGAACGATTTGGGGCTTAAGGAGCCTGCCGCCGTTCGCCAGTGCGGCGTAGGCGTTCAGCAACTGGATGGGCGTCGCGGTGTCGTAGCCCTGACCGATGCCGGCCTGGTATGTCTCGCCGGGAAAGATGTCTTCTCCGAAGACCCCCTGCTTCCATTCGTTCGTGGGGACATTGCCCCTCGCTTCGGCGGGCAGGTCGATGCCGGTGGGCTCGCCAAAGCCGTACTGGCGGGCCCAGTGTGCCAGGCGGTCGATCCCGAGCATTCCCGCCACCTGGAAGAAGTAGGTGTCGCTGGAGTGCCCGAACGCGTCGTAGATGTTGAGCCGGCCCCAGCCGCGCTGGTTCCATTCATAGAACTTGGTCGTTCCGAGCGTGAGGAACGGCTGCGACAGGAGCTTGTTGGATGGATCGGAGCTGATGTACCCGTCGGCCAGGCCGCCTGTCCCGGTCACCAGCTTGTAGGTCGAGCCGGGTGGATATTGCTCGCTGATCGCGTGGTTCAGCAGGGGTTGGTCCGGATCCTTGACGAGCTCCTGGAAGTCGGCGTTCGAGATTCCCCGCGCAAAAAGATTGTTGTCGTACGTGGGCAGGGAGACCATGGCAAGGATCTCACCGGTCTGCGGATTCATGACGACGACGACACCGCGCTTCAGGCCCGCGAGATCCATCGCCCAGCGTATCGCCTTCTCCGCGTTGCGCTGGGCCTGAACATCGACGCTGAGCTCCAGGCTGTTGCCCGTTCGGGGCTCCCGGACCGTGGAGAGCACCCGAATCTTGCGGCCCGACGCGTCCCGCTCGATCTGCTCGACCCCGTAGGCGCCTCTCAGCTCCTTCTCGTAGACGGCCTCGGCGCCGGTGCGACCGATCGCGTCGTCATTGAGGTAGCCCTGATCCTTGAGCTCCTCCAGGTCCTCGGCGGCCACGGGGCCGGTGTACCCCACCAGCTGGGAGAGCAGCGGTCCCTGCGGGTAGTCCCGCCTCGCCTCGATGGCGACCTCGACCCCGGGCAGATCGAGATGCGTCTCGGAGATCACTCGGGCGATGTCCGGGGGCACGTCAGAAGCGACGCGGACGAGGTCGAATCGGGAGCCGGCACCCCGGTCGAGCGACTCGTTGATCTCCACGTCGGGAATGCCGAGCAGCGTCGACAGCTGCGAGACCACGTGAGGCCGTTTCGACAGTGGCAGGTCCGCCGGACGGACCCTCACGCTGAACGCAGGAACGTTTCGAACCAGCTCTCGCCCGTGCCGGTCGTACATGAGGCCCCGAGCGGAAGGAATCGGCTGGAGCAGCACGCGGTTGTCCTGTGCCAGGCCGCCGTAGTAGCCGCCACGCGAAACCTGGAGGTAGAACAGGCGCGCTGACAGGGCGCCCACGACAAGCACGACGATCACCGCAAAGGCGAGGAACCGAGGCAGCAGCCGACCCCGTGTCGGCTGGTCCTCCAGGAGATACCCCGTGCTCAAGCCACGCTCTCCGTGCTCGTCACCAGCTCATGCGCTCCTGCGGACCGAATCGGCGAATGAGCATCCGGGCGATCGGGGCGAGCACGAGCGCGACGAGCGTATTGGTGATCGCAATAGGTAGGAAGGACGATGCCGGTTGTGGCAGCAACTCCACCCCCGCGGTCGCACTGAGGAGCGCTGCCAGGAGCATCTGGAACAAGAAGCTCAGCCCGAAAACGGCGCCGATCGCCAGCAAGGTGGGGCTCTGGGGAAGCAGCCGTGCGGCAACGACGGCCAACCCGATAACCACGAGGAGGGCGAACGTCGTCGCTCCCAGTGGGCGTCCCGGGAGAAGCATGTCGAGCATGAGGCCTCCAAGAAATGCCCACATCAGACCATCCTCCACGCCAATGATGATTGCCGCGGCAACCGCGACGACCAACACGAGATCGGGTTTCACTCCCCCGCCGAGAAGCCCCGGGATCACGCTTGTTTCGAGGAGGGATATCAGCACCGCCCCCACCGCAGCGATCGGGAGGCTCATCCGCCTGCTTTCAGAGTGGTGTTCTGGACAGCTTCCTGGGCGCCCCTCGGCCACCGTCAGGGTGGGCGGTCATTCGGAGCGGAGTATAGCCGGGGGCGGGGAGGCTCCAGCAGCGGCCGATGGAGGCGATACGCCCGAACGACTAGCTAACGGGCCGTTGCACGTGGAACGCGACGGAGATGCCCTCGCCGCGACGCGCTGCTCAATACGTTGATAAGGCGCCGCCACTACAATAGGGACCTGTGAACATCCGCCGGTCGGGACCTGTGTGGGCGAAACGATCGCGGTCGTGAACCAGAAGGGCGGGGTCGGCAAAACGACCACCGTTGTGAACCTGGCGACGTATCTGGCGCTCGCCGGCCGCCACGTCCTGCTGGTCGACCTCGATCCCCAGGGAAACGCAACCAGCGGGCTCGGCATCGACCGCAATGAGCTGGCCGGGTCCGTGTACGACGCAATCGTGGAAGACCGGCTCATCAGCGAGCTTGCGCGCGCGACTGCGGTTGATGGCCTGGAAATCGTGGGGGCCAGCACCGCCCTCGCCGGCGTGGAGGTCGCGCTCGCGCCACTGGCCCAGCGCGAACGACGCCTGTCGCGCGCTCTAGCGCCGCTTCGGGACGAATACGACGTGATCCTGCTGGATTGCCCGCCTTCGCTCGGTCTCATCACGGTCAACGCCCTAACAGCCGCCGACGCCGTTCTCATCCCCATTCAATCGGAGTACTACGCGTTGGAAGGCTTGGGCCAGCTCGTGGCTACTATCAGGCTCATTCGCGAGCATCTGAACCCGGACCTGGCGATCAAGGGAGTCGTGCTCACCATGGTCGACCCCAGGACACGGCTCTCGATGGACGTCATCGCCGAGGTCCGCCGCCATTTTGGTGAGAAGGCGTACGAAACCGTCGTGCCGCGAAGCGTTCGGCTCTCCGAGGCGCCCAGTTACGGCAAACCCATTGCGTTGTACAGCCCCGAATCGAAGGGAGCTGCTGCGTATCGCCTCCTCGCCGCGGAGTTTCTGCGCGGAGAGCGCGCCGTCGAACGGTCGACGGCGGAGGGCCCACTTGCCAGCGATCCCGGTCCCGCCACCACGTCGCCCGATCAGGCAGCCGCCGCGGTGACGGCATGACATCGGCCGCACGCAGCGGGGGCGGGGGAGGACTGGGCCGAGGCCTTGCCGCACTGATCCCGACACGGTCGTCCGAACTCTCGGCGACGGAGATCCCGCTTTCGCGCATCCAACGCAGCCGTCATCAGCCACGACACAGGTTCGACGAGCAAGAATTGGCTTCGCTCGCGGCCAGCATCGCCGAGCACGGGGTGCTTCAGCCTGTTCTCGTCTCCGAGACCCTCGATGGCTATGAGCTGATTGCGGGCGAGCGGCGTGTCCGTGCCGCCGAGCGCGCGGGCCTTCGGTCGGTGCCGGCCGTCGTACGCCAGGTGGCTGACAGAGAGCGACTGGAGCTGGCCCTGGTCGAGAACATTCAGCGTTCCGATCTCAACCCCTTGGAAGAGGCTGAGGCCTATCGGGAGCTGGCGCAAACCTTCGGTCTGGCGCAGGAGGAGATCGCCCGTCGAGTAGGGCGCTCGCGTCCGACGATCGCAAACTCGCTCCGCCTCCTCACGCTTCCCGATTCGGTGCGGGCCTCGCTTTCCGACGGGCTGCTATCCGAAGGTCACGCGCGCGCGATCGCGGGCCTCGAGTCACCGAACCAGCAGGAACAACTGGCCGGCGTCGTCGTTGCTCGAGGATTGTCCGTGCGCCAAACCGAGGAGCTCGCGCGCCGGTTGAAGCGGGGGTTCGCCGAGCCTGAGGTCAGCGGTCGGGAGATCCGCGCCGATCCCGATTCGGAGCGACTCGAGGCGGACCTTCGGAGCGCTCTGGGCACGAAGGTGAGCCTGCAGTCTGCACGAAAGGGCGGACGGATTGTCATCGAGTACTACGACTCCGATGAGTTGAACCGCCTGTGTGACCGTCTGCTGGGAGCAGGAGCATGACCGAATCGACCGCGCGTACTCCCGCGGCCGCGATCTCGGAGGGCGAGGGTAACGGCCACCGTGCATCGCGCCGGGCCGGCTCGTACACCGCCGAGAGCATTCAGGTCCTCGAAGGCCTCGATGCCGTCCGGCGTCGGCCCAGCATGTACATCGGCTCGACCGACGGTCGTGGCCTGCATCATCTCGTCTGGGAGGTCGTCGACAACTCGATCGACGAGGCCATGGCCGGCCACGCCAGCCGGATCCAGGTCGAGCTGCTGTTCGATGGAAGCGTCACCAACCAGGACGACGGTCGCGGTGTCCCGGTCGGGCGGCACAAGACCGGCAAAGATGCGCTCGAGGTAGTCCACACCGTCCTGCACGCCGGTGGCAAGTTTGGTGGCGGCGGTTACAAGGTCTCGGGTGGTCTCCACGGCGTGGGGGTCAGCGTGGTGAACGCGCTGTCTGAAACGTTGCACGTGGAATCGACTCGGGACGGACGGGTCTGGTCCCAGGACTACGAACGTGGCAAGCCCGTGACACCTGTCCGCCAGATCGGCCGCTCCGAGGGCAGGACCGGGACGCGAACGCACTTCATGCCGGACACCCAGATCTTCGAGACGATCGACTTCAGCTTCGAGACGATCTCCCAGCGGCTGCGTGAATCGGCCTACTTGAACAAGGGGCTGGCAATCACCCTGGTCGACCGCCGAGTGACGCCGGAGCGCGAAAAGTCCTTCTATTTCGAAGGCGGACTCGTCAGCTTCGTACGGCACCTGAACGCCAGCAAGGAAACCCTCCATCCGCGGCCCGTCTACGCGGAACGTCGCGACGGTCAGACGACGATCGAAGTTGCCCTGCAGTACAACGACACCTACACCGAGAATGTCTTCTCCTTCGCGAACAACATCAACACGGTTGACGGAGGCACGCACCTCACCGGCTTCCGCGCGGCCCTCACGACCTCGCTCAACGAGTACGCGCGCCGCGGTGGGATCCTCAAGGAATCGGACGCGAACCTTTCCGCGGACGATGTCCGTGAGGGGTTGACGGCGGTCATCTCCGTCAAGCTCGTCGATCCCCAGTTCGAGGGACAGACCAAGGCGAAGCTCGGGAACGCAGAAGTGCGGGGCCAGGTCCAGGCCGCGGTGGCCGAGGGCATCGGCCAATACCTCGACGAGAACCCCGGCGACGGGCGGCGCATCATCGAAAAGTGCCTGACCGCCGCCCGGGCCCGGGAGGCGGCGCGAAAGGCTCGCGATCTCGTCATCCGGAAGGGCGCGCTGGAAGGCATGTCACTGCCGGGGAAGCTGGCGGACTGCCAGGAGCGCGACCCTGAACGGAGCGAGGTGTTCATCGTCGAGGGCGACTCTGCCGGCGGCTCAGCCAAGCAGGGCCGCGATCGGCGCTACCAAGCCATCCTGCCCATGTTCGGGAAGATGCTCAACGTCGAGAAGGCCCGGCTGGACAAGATTCTCTCCAGCGAGAAGATCCGCCCCTTGATCATCGCGCTGGGGACCGGCATCGGCGACACCTTCGACATCTCCAAGCTGCGCTATCACAAGGTGATTCTGCTGGCGGACGCGGACGTCGATGGCGCCCACATCCGCACCCTGCTGATGACCTTTTTCTACCGCCACATGCCCGAGATCATCGCGAACGGCCACCTGTACATCGCCCAGCCACCGCTCTATCGCGTCAGCACAGGCAAGGTGACGCGCTATGCGAAGGACGAGAAGGAGCGCGACCGCGCCGTCGCCGAACTGAAAGTGAGGAACCTGACCATTCAGCGCTTCAAGGGCCTCGGCGAGATGAACGCGGAGCAGCTCTGGGAGACAACGATGAATCCCGCGACCCGGACCCTCCTGCGGGCGGAAATCGACGATGCCGCCGAGGCCGATCGGATGTTCAGCACGCTGATGGGTGAGAAGGTCGGTCCCCGCAAGGACTTCATAAAGGCGGAGGCCCGCAAGGTTCGCAACCTTGACATCTGAGGTCAGCGAGCGGGCCCGGGCCTTGGTCACCGAGCGCCTCGATGACGCTGTTCGCCTTGGAGCCTCGCTGGGGCACCTCATCGCGGACCCCGAGGCGTTCGTCGCAGCGCTGCAATCCGGGTTTGCCGGCCTGGCCGACGCGGAGTACAGGAGTGAACAGGCTCGGGTGGCCCCCGGCGGTGGACAGGTGTTCGGCGTCCGCGTACCGCTCCAGCGGGCCGTGGAGCGCGGCCTTCGACCTGCCCTGCGGGAATCGCCGCCCGCATACCTGATTTCCCTTGCTGCCCGGCTGATCCGTGCCGAGGAACGTGAGATCAGGCTTCTCAGCCTTGCCCTGCTTCGTCACAGCCTGCGCGAGGATCCCGAACGCAGCTGGCAGCTCATGCGTCGGCTAGGCCGCAGAGCCGCGGACTGGACCAGCGTGGACACGCTGGCCGAGGTCGTCGGCCTCGGTATCCTCATGGAGCCCTACCGCTGGGCCGAGCTCGAGCAGCTGGTCTACTCGCCCAGTCGCTGGGAGCGAAGGCTGGTTGGCTCCTCCCTCGCGGAGCTGCCTTTCGCGGTGGAGACGGCGGATCGGACGCGGCTGGCCGGAACACCCGGTTTGACCCTCATCGAATCGCTCCTCGGCGACAGTGAGCCCGACGTGCAGAAGGCGCTGTCGTGGGCGCTGCGGTCCTGGGTCCAGGTGGATCCCGTGGGGGTCGAGGCCCTGGTCCGGAGGGAGGCGGCGGTGGCGGCGGTGCAGAACGACGGCCACCGGGCCTGGGTCCTGCGGGACGCTGCCGCGGCCCTGCCAGCGCCGGTTCAAGCGGAGATCCGCGAGCTTCTCCGCGGGATCCGTCGTCGCGGCGACGCACAACCGACGAGCCGGGCAGCGGAAGCCGCACGCCTGCTCCACGGGCTGCCAGCAGCGCGTCCCGGGCCTGAAGCTCCGCTGAGCGTCTGAGGATCAGCCCGCTATGACCGACCCGGTAGGGGAGATCCGCCAGATCCGCATCGAGGACGAGCTGCGCGGCAGCTATCTCGACTACGCGATGAGCGTCATTGTCAGCCGCGCGTTGCCGGATGTGCGCGATGGGCTCAAGCCGGTCCACCGGCGAATCCTGTACACGATGAACGAGATGGGCCTGAGCTCGACGGCGGCGTACCGCAAGTGCGCCGCGATCGTCGGCGAGGTGATGGGCAAGTACCACCCCCACGGTGACGTTGCCCTCTACGACGCCCTCGTGCGGTTGGCCCAGGACTTCTCGATGCGCTATCCGCTCGTCGACGGTCAGGGCAACTTCGGTTCAGTAGATGGTGACCCACCGGCCGCCATGCGCTACACCGAGGCGCGGATGACCGCGATCAGCGCGGAGCTCCTGGCCGACATCGAGAAGGACACGGTCGACTTCGTCGAGAACTACGACGGCACGCGGCAGCAACCCTCGGTGCTGCCGGCCAAGCTGCCCAACCTGCTGGTCAACGGTTCATCGGGGATCGCGGTCGGCATGGCCACGAACATTCCGCCCCATCACCTGGGAGAGGTTGCCCGGGCGACGGTCGCGCTGGTGGACAACCCCGAGTTGACGTCGGATGAGCTGTGCGCCTTCGTGAACGGACCCGATTTCCCGACCGGCGGCACGATCTTCCGCTATGAGCGGCGGCGAAACACCGTGACGGGCCAGGTGGAGCAGATCGACGCAATCCGCGAGATGTACGCCCACGGTCGCGGGCGCGTTTACATGCGCGCACAGGCCGCCTTCGAGGAGACCCGGACGAGCCGAACCGCGATCGTGGTCACCGAGCTGCCCTACCAGGTCAACAAGGCCGCCCTGATCGAGAAGATCGCCGAACTCGTCACCTCCAAGAAGCTCGACGGGATTGCGGACCTCCGCGACGAATCCGACCGCGACGGCATGCGCATCGTCATCGAGTGCAAGCGAGACGCTTCACCGCACAAGGTTCTCAACAACCTCTTCAAGCACACCGCCCTCCAGCTCGCCTACAACCTGAACCTGCTCGCGCTGGTCGATGGCCAGCCCCAGACGCTTCCCCTGAAGTCGGTCATCCAGCACCACATCGACTGGCGCCGCGATGTCGTCCGGCGTCGGACCGAGTACGACCTCGGGAAGGCGCGGGATCGAGCCCACATCCTCGAAGGGCTCAAGATTGCCCTCGACAACCTCGACGAGGTGATCCGGACGATCCGTGCGTCGGCCGACGTCGAGACCGCCCGACGGAACCTCATGTCGGGCTTCGATCTGAGCGAGATCCAGGCCAACGCCATCCTCGAGATGCAGTTGCGCCGCCTCGCCGCGCTCGAGCGCAAGAAGATCGAGGACGAGTACCTCGCCACGATCAAGCTCATCGCCGAGCTCGAGGACATCCTGGCCAACCCGCAGCGTGTGCTCCAGATCATCAAGGACGAGTTGAGCGACATCACGCGCCGCTATGCGGGCGAACGCCGAACGCGAGTCGCCGATGATGCCAATCGGGAGATGACCGACGAGGATCTGATCGCCGACGAGGACGTGGTGGTCACGGTGTCCGGGCGCGGCTACATCAAGCGCCAGCCACTGGCCACCTACCGCCGCCAGGCGCGCGGCGGCAAGGGCATCATCGGCGCCCGGACGGTCGAGGAGGACGCTGTCGCGCATCTCCTCGTCGCCAACACCCACGACTGGGCGCTCTTCTTCACGAACCGGGGCCGTGTCTTCAGCTCGAAGGTCCATGCCGTGCCCGACGCGAGCAGGCAGGCCAAGGGGATCCCGATCATCAACATGGAAGGGGTCCAGGTGGAGTCGGGGGAGACGGTCCTGGCCGTGATCACCATTCCCAACTTCGAGAAGGGCCACAACCTCGTCATGGCCACTCGCCGCGGCGTGATCAAGAAGACGCCCATCGAGCAGTTCGAACGGGTCCGCTCGTCGGGGATCCGGGCCATCACCGTCGCGGAGGGAGATGACCTGGTCTGGGTCGACGTCTCGTCCGGGAGCGACGAGATCGTCATCTCGACGGCCGAGGGCCATATTGCACGCTTCGGCGAGAGCGAGGTCCGCCCGATGGGCCGGGATGCGGCCGGGGTCATCGGCATCCGCCTGGCGCGGGCGGGGGATCGGGTGGTCGGCATGGACGTCGTTCTCCCGGCCAGCGACGTGCTGGTCCTGACGGAGACCGGCTATGGGAAGCGCGTGGCTGTCTCGGAGGTGCGCAAGACGCACCGCGGCAGCCAGGGTGTGCGACTCATCTCCCTGGAGGGCCGCAAGACGGGCAACGTGGCGGCCGTGGAGCTGGTCACCGAGCAGGACGAAGAGCTCCTCCTGATCAGCTCAGGCGGCCAGGTCGTGCGCACCGACGTCCAGGCGATCAACCGCTACAGTCGGGCTGCTCGCGGCGTCATCGTCATGCGCCTCAACGAGGGCGATGAGGTAGCCGGGATCGCGGTCTTCCGCGCGGGACTGGCGCAGGGGCGGACGATCGGTGACAATGACGCCCCGCCGGAGGCGGAAACGGCGGAGGGGAGCGGTGATGGAAGCCCGATTGACGCTGGATGAGAGCCGTCGGTGAGCTCCTTCGAGCCGGATGAGGCGGCGCACCTGGGCCACCCATTCGATCTCTACGCGGGCAATGCCAATCGAGAGCTTGCCGAGAAGATCGGGCGCTACCTGGGAATGACGCTCGGCCGGGCCGAGGTCTTCGAGTTCGCCAACGAGAACATCTTCGTCAAGATCCTCGACAACGTTCGAGGCAAGGACGTCTACGTAGTGCAGCCGACGTGCTCGCCCGTGAACAAGTCGATCATGGAGCTGCTGATCATGATCGACGCCTTCAAACGGGCGAGTGCCGGGCGTATCACCGCCGTCGTGCCCTTCTATGCCTACGGACGCTCGGACAAGAAGGACCAGCCGAGGGTGCCCATCACCGCCCGTCTGATCGCGGACATGCTGCAGGTCGCAGGGGCCGACCGGCTCCTGACGATGGACCTTCACCAGGGCCAGATCCAGGGCTTCTTCAGCATCCCCGTCGACGAGCTGACGGCGGTCCACCTGCTGAGCAACTACTTCCGCCGCAAGCAGCTCGAGGATCCGGTGGTGGTCACCGATCTCGGGTTCGCAAAGCGTGCGAGAGCGTTCGCGGAGCTCCTGGACGCACCGCTCGCGGTGATCGAGAAGCGCCGCGTTGGCAATCTCGACCGGGCGGAGCTGCTCAACGTGATCGGCGAGGTGCGCGGCAAGCGGGCGATCATCGTCGATGACGAGATCGACACGGCCGGCACGCTGATGGAGGTCGTTCGAGCGCTCCTGCGCGAAGGGGTCACGGAGATCTACGCCTGTGCCACGCATGGGGTCCTGTCCGATCCCGCGGTCGACCGCATCCGTCAGTCCGCCATCCGCGAGGTGGTGGTGACGGACACCATCCCGCTGCCGGCGGCGAAGCGGCTTTCGCGAATCAAGACGCTGTCCGTGGCGCCGCTGATCGGCGAGGCAATGCGGCGCATCCACCAGGGTGAATCGGTCGGCGCGCTCTTCTCGAGCGAGCTGCAGCTCGTTCAGGAGATGTCGCTCTGGGAGGAGGCCGGCGCTCCACCTAATGGCTCCGGGCGGCCCCATCTCGGAACCGAGGACGATGCCGAGATCAGCCCAGTGGCCTCGTGAGTCTCAAGCTCTACCGGCCCGGCCGCGACGGCCTGGAGCCGGCGCCAGTCGAGCAGCGCAGTTGGCGCCGGCGACTGCGCTCGCCGCGTTGGCGCGCTGCGGCGCTTACGAACCCGGAAGCGCAGCCGACTTCACCGCTGGCGGGCGTGGTTTTCTTCGGCGCCCTCGCCCTGCTGACCTTCGTCCTCCTGGTGGCCGGGTACGGGACGGGATTTTGGGGATCCTAGCCCCGGGCTGACCGTCCGCGCCACCGCCCTATACTTTTCGCTCCGATGCTGAACCTGCTTTCCCGATTCGTCGACTCAAATGAGCGCGAGCTGCGCCGCTTCGAGCCCATCGTCGATGAGATCAACGCCCTCGAGGCGGAGCTCGAGGCGCTATCCGACGAGGAGATCCGGGGGCGGATGGAGGTGGTCAGGGCGGAGGTAGCCCAGCAGGCCACCTCCGCGGAGCCTTCCGAGGAGGAGTTGGAGCACACGGATCCGGAGCGAAGGCGGGAGCTCCGCAAGGCGCGACACAAGGCGGACGTCAAGGCCCTTCAGGCCGCCCTCGACGAGGTCCTGCCGGAGGTCTTCGCCGCTGCCCGGGAGGTGAGCCGGCGGCGCCTCCACATGCGACCCTTCGACGTTCAGCTGCTGGGAAGCGCGGCGCTCCACCAGGGCAAGATCGCCGAGATGAAGACCGGCGAGGGCAAGACCCTGGCCGCGCCGCTGGCGGCGGCCCTCAACGCCATGTCCGGTCGCGGCGTCCACATCGTCACGGTCAACGACTACCTGGCCAAGCGCGATCCCCAGTGGATGGGGCCGATCTTCCATGGGCTGGGACTCTCGGTCGGGATCATCCAGCACGAGGGCGCCTACCTTTTCGATCCCGACTACCGGGCCAGCGACGAACGGGTGCTGCACCTTCGCCCGGTATCGCGCCGTGAAGCGTACGCGGCAGATGTGACGTACGGCACGAACAACGAGTTCGGCTTTGATTACCTCCGCGACAACATGGTCGTGGAGCTCGACCAGCGGGTCCAGCGCGAGCGGTATTTCGCCATCATCGACGAGGTCGACAACATCCTCATCGACGAGGCGCGGACGCCCCTCATCATCAGTGGGGCGGCCGAGGAATCCGAGGATCTCTACTACCAGTTCGCTCGCCTCGTGCCGCGCCTTCGAGCGCGCCCCGAGGGAGACGAGGAGGGGGGCGACTATTTCATCGACCTCAAGGATCGGGCGGTCTCGCCCACGGAGGACGGCGTCTCGAAGGTCGAGGGCTGGCTGAAGATCAGCAACCTCTTCGACGCCGACCCGCGTCTGGCGCGGCATTTCGAGCAGGCGCTGCGAGCCCACGCGCTCTACAAGCGGGATCGCGATTACCTGGTCAAGGACGGTGAAATCGTCATCGTCGATGAGTTCACCGGGCGCCAGATGCCGGGCCGGCGCTGGTCGGAGGGCCTTCACCAGGCGATCGAGGCCAAGGAAGGCCTGCGCGTGCAGCGGGAATCGGTGACCCTCGCCACCATCACCTTCCAGAACTACTTTCGCCTCTATGACAAGCTGGCCGGCATGACCGGTACCGCGATGACGGAAGGCGAGGAGTTCCACAAGATCTACAACCTCGAGGTGGTCGCCGTCCCGACGCACCGCGAGATGATCCGGGAGGACGATCCGGACCTCGTCTTCCGCTCCGAGAACGCGAAGTTCGAGGCTTTGATCGAAGAGGTCGAGGAGGTTGTCGAAGCTGGGCGGCCGGTCCTGGTGGGCACGGTGAGCGTGGAGAAGAGCGAGGTCCTCGCCGAGATGCTCAAGCGGCGAGGCGTGCCACACGAAGTCCTCAACGCGAAGTTCCACGAAAAGGAGGCCCCCATCGTGGCGCAGGCCGGCCGCACGGGCGCGGTGACCATCGCCACGAACATGGCCGGCCGCGGCACGGACATCCTGCTCGGCGGCAACCCGGCGGGCCTTGCGTCGGCTGCCCTTCAGCGCAAGGGCATCAATCCTGCAGAGGCTGCGCCGGAGGTCTACGAACAGGCGCTGGCCGAGGCGAAGGCCGACACCGAAGCCGATCACGAGCGCGTCGTCGCTGCGGGCGGCCTGCACATCATCGGCACGGAGCGCCACGACGCCCGCCGCATCGATAACCAGTTGCGCGGGCGCGCGGGCCGCCAGGGCGACCCGGGGTCGTCCCGCTTCTACCTGTCCCTCGAGGACACGTTGATGAAGCGCTTTGCCTCCGATCGCGTCGCCGGGTTAATGGAGCGGATGGGCCTGGAGGACGATGTTGCGATCGAATCCCGGCTCGTTTCAAAGACGATCGAGAACGCCCAGACCCGGGTAGAGGGGTTCAACTTCGATCTCCGCAAGCGCGTCGTCGAGTACGACGACGTGATCAACAAGCAGCGGGAGACGATCTACGCCGAGCGCGACAAGGTCCTGAACAACGAGGACCTGACCGACACGGTGCGCACGTTCCTCGACGAGGAGCTTGAGATTCTCGTCGAGGCCCACCTCCCCGGTGATGATCCGGGTGCCTGGGACATCGATGGGTTGGCGCGAGCGGTCGAGACGCTGGGCCTCGGCGGACCCGACACGAGCGGAGATGCTCTCGCCGAGCTCGGCAGCCGAGCGACGATCGAAGCTGCCTTGCGCGAGCAGGCGGACCTGGCGCTCGAGGCGCGGGAACGGGAGCACGGGGCCGAAACATGGGCGCTGGTGGAGCGGCTGGTTCTGCTACGCACGATCGACTCGCTCTGGGTCGAGCACCTCACCGAGCTCGACGACATGCGCCGCGGAATAGGCCTTCGCGGGTACAGCGGCGAGGACCCCCTGAATGCCTTCAAGAAGGAAGCGTTCCGGCTCTATGAGGAGCTGCGCGGCTTCATCCGTCACCAGGTCGCCAGCACCGTGTTCAAGGTCAGCGTCACCCACAGCGTGCCGCCGTCAGGCACCGTCCCCGAGCAGCCATTCGAGGCGGAGCCCGCAGAAGCAGCCGGCGGCAATGGCTCGGGCCCTGCCGGTCCGCGCGGCCCGGGCGGCGCCAGTGGCGACGGCAGGACAGCCGGCCGCGCCGCGTCCCCTTCGCCGGTCGGCGTCGCTGGTGCAACCGATGCAGCCGGGTCTGTCGTTCGAGGGTTGAGCGGCACCACCGCCCGTCCCGGCACCATCCGGGCCCAGCATGGCGACGAGGTGGTCTCGGGCCCGGGCAGGCCGGCCGCCCAGCCGGCCGGCGTCCCGAAGCTGGGGCGCAACGACCCGTGCTACTGCGGCAGCGGCCGGAAGTACAAGAAGTGTCACGGGCGCTAGGCGGCCACTGAGGGACGACCTGCAGCGACTGGGAGTCGCCCTTACGGTCGGTGCCGTCGCGCTGGCTGGCTTCACCGCGCTTCGGGTGCTCCAGGAAGGCAGCCGTGACGAGCGGCCTCCAGACGCCGACGCCATCGTCGTCCTGGGCGCTGCGCACTACGGTGGGCACCCGTCGCCCATCTTCGAGGCGCGGCTGCGACATGCCGTCGACCTGTATCGCGCCGGCGCCGCTCCGTACCTCGTGGTGACGGGCGGTCAGGCCGCAGGTGACACGATTGCGGAGGCGGACGTTGCCCGGGCCTACGCCCTGGCCCGGGGAGTCCCAGAGGCGGCAGTTCTATCGGAAGCCGAGGGCCAGGACACGCTGGGTTCGCTGCGGAGCGTTGCGGCCCTCTTCGCCGAACGCGACCTGCAGCGGGGCATTTTTGTGAGCGATCGGTCACACATGCTTCGAGTCCTACGGATGGCCGGGGACCTCGGCATCGAGAGCCATCCCTCGCCCACGCCCCTCAGCCCGCTCGAGTCGGATCTGTCGGCCCGCATCGACGCTGTCATCCACGAGGTCGCCGCCATCTGGCTGTACCTGGTACTGCGAGCCTGAGGTCCGAGATTGCCCCTTGGCGAGACAGTTTTGACTGCCTATACTTCGAAAAACACGCCGGTGGTTGAAACCCCCGGCGTTTGGCATATCCGGGGCGCGAACCGGGCGCGCCGCGCAGGAGCTGGAGGGTGAGAGCGCGGGTGAAGACCGATGTCGTCGATGACTCGATCGTGGATCTCATCGCATGCGAGCGGGACTGCCGGACGTGCAGCTATGCGGCCTGGCTCACCTGCGACGGTGACTGCGTCGTCTGCCCCCACAACTCGTACTGTCCGTGCGTCAACCCCGTCGTCGCCAGGAGCAAGACCGCGCAGCGGGTGATCGAGCTGCGGCCGATCCTGCTGCAGGATCTGCGAGGTCGCAACTAGATGGACGGCGCCGCCGTCCGCGACCTCGTCGAGCGGATTTCGGCGACCTCGGGGCGTCTTTGACCTCGGAGAAAAGGAACGGGAGCTCACCAAGCTCGAGGCGCTGACGAGCGCCACGGATTTCTGGTCGGAGCCCCGCGGGGCCCAGTCTGTGCTGCGACGAGCCGACGGCCTCCGCGGCGAGCTGGAGGCTTGGCGCGGTCTTCAGAAGCGAGCGGCGGACCTCGCAGAGCTTCTCGAGCTCGCGACCGCTGAGCCCGACCAGGCGCTCGAAGCCGGCATTGACGTCGAGCGCCAGGCGATCGAAAAGGAATACAAGCAGCTTCGGACAAGCCTCCTGTTCAACGGCGAGTACGACGAGCGCGACGCGATCGTCACCATCAGCGCGGGGGCGGGCGGCACCGAGGCCACGGACTGGGCCGAGATGCTGCTACGGATGTATCTCCGCTGGTCGGAGCGGCACCGCTTCGGCACGGAGATCCTGGACCAGCTGGAGGGGGAGGAGGCGGGGCTGAAGAGCGTGGCGTTCGCTGTGCAGGGCCGCAGCGCCTACGGCTACCTCCGCGCCGAGCGCGGCGTTCACCGCCTGGTGCGGATCAGCCCATACGATTCCCAGAAGCGACGCCACACGACATTCGCGCTCGTGGAAGTCCTGCCCGAGGTGGAGACGGACGTCGAGGTCGAGATCGATCCGGACGAGCTGCGGATCGACACGTTCCGATCCCAGGGTGCCGGCGGGCAGCACGTCAACAAGACCGACTCTGCGGTGCGCATCACCCACGTCCCGACCGGCATTGCGGCTCAGAGCCAGAACGAGCGCTCGCAGGTCCAGAACCGCGAGAGCGCCATGAAGATCCTCCGCGCGAGGCTGCTCGAGCGGAGGCTCGCCGAGCGCGAAGCCCAGATCGCCGAGCTCAAGGGCGAGCACGTCGAGGCCGGCTGGGGGAACCAGATCCGCTCGTACGTCTTGCACCCCTACCAGATGGTCAAGGACCATCGCACGGACTTCGAGACGGGCAATACGAGCGCGGTCCTCGACGGGGAGCTCGACGCCTTCATGCAGGCCGAGCTCGAGCGCCTGGCGACCGAACCGAGCCCGGATGCAGCCTGATCCGGGGGCCGATGAGCCGAGGCCGTCCGGACGGCCCGGACCGTCCACCACCGTACCCTGGTTCCGCCCGATCGAGCCGACGGATATCGACGTCTGCATCGACATCTTTGACGCGGCCCAGCAGGAGCTCGCCGGCCGGCTGTCCCAGCCCTGGTCACCAGCCGACCGGCCGATCATGGGCCGATTGCTGGCCCATCTGATCGAAGGCAATCGTGCCTGTGCCTGGATCGCAGAGGCTGGGGACGGTGCTCCCGCTTCCCGGGGTCCGCTGGCGTTCGCCGTTGCGATCCGCCGAGGAAGCCTGTGGTTCCTCTCGTTCCTCTTCGTCCGGCCCGAAGCCCAGGCGGCCGGCCTGGGCCGGCGCCTCCTATTGCGCTGCCTGGCGGAGGGACAGAAGGCGATCGATCGGCCGATTCCGACTGATGCGGAGGTCTTCCTGGCGACCTGCGTCGACGCGCTTCAGCCCGTCTCGACGGGCCTGTACGCCGGCTATGGGATCGTGCCGCGCACGCCGCTGCTCACGATGGTCGGGCGGCCGGTCGCCGGATCACTGCCCCAGCTCCCTTCCAGCGTGACGGCGACACCCTTCGAGGAGGTCGGCGGAGCGGAGGCGGGCCACGATGTGCTGGTTCGCGCGATCGAGCGCCTGGACCGCCAGCTGGTCGGCTACGAGCGGCCAACGGACCATCGCTTCTGGCGCCGCGATGGCCGCATAGGGGTGCTCTATCGCGGCCCGAAGGCAGAGGGACTGGCATACGGATACGTCGCCAGAAGCGGCCGCCTTGGGCCGATCTGTGTTCGCGACACGGCCCTTGCGCCGGCCGTACTGGGCGACCTGTTCGGACGCGTCGAGCCGGCGGGCGCGTACCAGGTCGTCGTGCCGGGGGCGGCTGAGCGAGCACTCGTTTCCCTCCTCCATGCCGGGCTGCGTTTCGAGGGCTCGCCGGCGCTGTACTGCGCCAGCCGCAGCGCGACCGACTTCGAGCGCTACCTCCCCGCGGGCTTCGCGCTCCTCTAGCCGATGGAATCGCCTGCGTCGTTCGGGCCCGACTGGAGCGCCGGGTTTCGGCGCGGTTCCAGCGCCGAGCTGGAGGGCTGGCTGGAGCTCGCGCTGGCCTGCTGCGATGCTGCCGATGCGCTCGCAATGCGCTCGTTCAGGCGTGACGTGCCCACCGCCCGGAAGCCCGATCGCACGTTCGTCACCGAGGCCGACAAAGCCATCGAAGCGCGGATCCGGGAGCTCATCTCAGCTCGCCATCCCGGCCACGGGCTGATCGGCGAGGAATACGGTGAGGACGCCCCGGACGCTCCCGTGCGCTGGTACATCGATCCCATCGACGGTACGCACAACTTCATGCGCGGGGTGCCGCTCTTTGGCACGCTGCTTGCCGTTGAGCGCGGCGGCGAGCTCCAGGTCGGCGTGCTCAGCGCGCCCGCCCTGCGCGAGCGCTGGTATGCCTGGCGGGGAGGCGGTGCCTGGGCGAGCGGCTCAGCCGGAATGGCCCCAGGGGCGACACGCCGGCTCACCGTCTCGACCGTGGGCGACGTTGCCGACAGCCAGATCCTGTACTCGTCACCCGACGACCTGGAGGCCAGCGGGCGGGCGGGCGGCTTCCGTGACCTCATCCGTGCGGCGTGGCGCGACCGCGGCTTCGGGGACTTCTGGGGCTATGCGCTCGTGGCCGAGGGAGCCGCCGAGGCGATGATCGAGGTCGGCGTGGAGTCCTGGGACCTCGCCGCGCCTATCGTTCTGATCGAGGAGGCAGGCGGACGGCTCACCGATCTCGATGGCCGGCGTGTGATCGACGCTCGGAGCGTCCTGGCCTCGAACGGCCATCTCCACGATACGGTCCTCAACCGGCTGGCCCAGACGCCATAGCCCTTTCGGGCCAGCGGTCGAGCCTCTGGAGCGTGTGCTACCCTCGGCGCGTCGTGGCCGTCACTCGCCGTGCCCGCGTGTGGAGCCGCCGCCGGGTCTCCCCCCGGCGCCTCACTCCGCGGAGCAGATCGTGACTTCATCACCGCTTCGAACCGCATTGCGCTCGATCGTTCCGACCCGGAACCCGATCGAGGCACCGCCGAAGCCGCTGGCGAGCCCTGCCGTTGTCGCCCCGCTGGAGTCGGTTGCCACGCTCGGCCGCCGCACGGCGCCCCCCGAGGACCTGGCGCTCCCGGAGGCTCGGCTGGCCTCCCTGGCGCTCCACGACGTTTCGAAGGTCTATCCCAACGGCAAGCGTGCCCTGGCGGACGTGGACCTGATCGTGCCGGAGGGTGACTTCGTCTTCCTCGTCGGTCCATCGGGAGCCGGCAAGAGCACGCTCATCAAGCTGCTCATTCGAGACGAGCTCCCGACCACCGGCTCGGTATTCGTGGCGGGACAGGACGTCTCGCATCTCAGGCGGCGCCACGTGCCACGGCTGAGACGCCAGATCGGCATCGTGTTCCAGGACTTCAAGCTGCTGCCGCGCAAGACGGTGCGTGAGAACGTCGCCTTCGCCCTCGAGGTCACGGGCACCCCGAGGCGGATGATCAGGTCCCGCGTAGACAGCGCCCTGGCCCTCGTGGGCCTCAGCGCGCAGGCGCGGCAGCTGCCCACGACGCTCTCAGGCGGCGAGATGCAACGGACCGCGATCGCGCGGGCCATGGTGCACGACCCGCGGGTCATCATCGCCGACGAGCCGACCGGCAACCTCGACCCGCTCATCAGCTGGGAGATCATCCAGCTGCTCCTGCGGATCAACGATCTGGGCACGACCGTTCTGATGGCCAGCCACAACGCCGAGGTGGTCACCGCGCTGCGCAAGCGCGTCGTCGCACTGGAGGAGGGACGGATCATCCGCGATGAGGTCGGCGGCTATCACCGCGAGTACTGATCCGTGATCAGCTTCCTCGCCTTTTCCTTCAAGCGCGCCCTGGAGGGCTTCTGGCGAAACAAGGTGATGAGCCTGGCCGCCACCGTGACGATGATCCTGATGCTGATCCTCATCAGCGGCCTGGTCATCGTCCTGACCGGCCTGGAGGCCGGGCTTCGTTTCGTCGAGGAGAAGGTCGAGGTGCAGGCGTTCCTCAACGACGGCGTCAGTGCCGAAGCCGTCAACGGCCTTGTCGCCGACGTCGAGGCGCTGCCGGAGGTCGCGAGCGTCAGCTACACGAGCAAGGAGGCCGGGCTGAACGCGTTCCGCGAGCAGCTCGCGGCCCAGGGCAAGGAGGACCTCACCGCGGTCACCGGCGTCAACCCGATCCCCGCCAGCCTGAACGTCAAGGTGAAGGATCCCGGCGTCTACGGCGACGTGGTCAAGACGCTGGAGGCTCCCCGAGGGGTCGTTGACGAGGTGCTTGAAACCCAGCGCACCGCTGACGCGATCGTCAACCTGTCGGGCGTGCTGCGCACGATCGGGCTGGTGATCGTCGTGATGGTCGGGCTCACGGTGCTCTTCATCGTCATCAATACCATCCGGATGGCCGTGATGGCCCGTGCGGACGAGATCGAGATCATGCGGCTGGTCGGTGCCTCTGACGCCTTCATCCGGTGGCCATTCATCATCGAGGGCCTGTTCGTCGGCCTGCTGGGTGGCGCGATCACGCTTGGCCTGCTGTCGCTGGCGGGCGATCCCATTCATCAGGTGACGGCGCAGATCACCGGTGAGCTGCCGATCGGCTTCAACGAGCAGTTGACCCAGCAGCTCCTGGCGGCGGTGCTCGGCCTGGGCGTGGTGGTCGGAGGCATCGGGGCCTGGATCTCCGTGCGCACCTACCTCATCCGCTGAGGACCGCCAGGCAAGCACGGATATCCCTTCGGACAAGATCCGGCAACCTTCCATCCCGGACCGGCCTTCCCGACGTAGATTCGGGTGACGGCGCAAAGCCACTAGACTGGCCGCCCAAGCTCAACCCAGCAGGAAAATCCCTTCTTCATGCTCTCTCCCCAGCGACCGGGCCCCGCCGAGGACGCGTCCGCCGCTCCTGATCCGTCTCACCCCCACCCGATGGCCCCGATCGGTGGCGGCCCCCAGGGCCTGGACGTACCTGTTGCGCCAGTCCGCCGTCGCCGGATGCCGAGCGGCGCGCCCATCGCGTTGTCGCTCGCGGTCGTCGCCCTGGTCGCCGGTGCCGTCCTGTTCGTCTCCGGTTACACGCTGGGCCGCCAGCAGGGCACGACGCCGGGGACGGGCGACAGCCTCCAGCAGGCGTTCGAGCCCTTCTGGGACGCCTACCACAAGATCGACCGTGAATACGTCGGCGACGTCGACCAGAAAGCGCTGGTCGAAGGCGCGATCGGTGGCATGTTCGAGGCGCTTGGTGACCCCTACTCGTCCTATATGACCTCCGAGGAGTACAAGAACTCCCTGTCAGGGATCTCCGGCCAGTTCGAGGGGATCGGGGCCGAGATGACGAGCCGGGACGATGCCGGAGAGACCGGCTGCAGCCCCGCCGGCGACGGCTGCCATCTCGTTGTCGTGCGCGCGCTTCCCGACTCTCCCGCAGAGAAGGCGGGACTCGAGGCCGACGACGAGGTCCTGGCGGTCGACGCGCAGAGCGTCATTGGACAGACCCTCGACGAGACGGTCAACAAGGTGCGGGGCAAGCGCGGGACCCCGGTGACGCTGACCCTGAGCCGGGACGACGCGGCACCGTTTGACGTGCGGATCGTGCGCGATGTGATCGAAACAGAGGACGTGACGAGCCGCGTGATCGGCGGCGGCGAGGTCGGCTACATCCAGATCCAGGGCTTCAGCTCAAGCGCGGCAGGCGACTTCAAGGACCAGCTGCGCGAGCTCGTCGAGGCTCAGGACATCGACAAGCTCGTACTCGACCTACGCGACGACCCTGGCGGCTTCGTCGATGCGGCCCGGACCATCGCGAGCCAGTTCGTCAGCTCGGGCCCCATCTTCTGGGAGGAGTACGCGGACGGGAAGAAGAAGGAGTTCACGGCCGAAGCCGATGGGATCGCAACTGACCTCGAGATCGAGGTCGTCGTCCTGGTGAACGGCGGCACGGCCAGCGCGAGCGAGATCGTGGCGGGAGCCCTGCAGGACACAGATCGCGGCACGGTCGTGGGAGAAACCACGTTCGGAAAGGGAACGATCCAGCAGTGGCAGACCCTTTCGAACGACACCGGCGGCTTCCGCCTCTCGATCGCGAAGTGGCTGACCCCCGACCAGACCTGGATCCACGAGAAGGGCATCGAGCCCGACGTGTCGGTCACGGTGCCCGAGGATCTGGCCGAGGGCGAGGATCCCGTCCTCGACCGGGCCGTCGGCCTGCTCACGGATGGGACCACGGCGGGCGATTGAGGGGACCGCAGTCCTGCTTGCGCCCGGCTCGCGCCTGGGTTATCGTCCTCGACGATCGAAAGGAGGTGATGTGCAGTGAGTGATCATTTGCGCTGCACCACCTCGCGGGAGGCAACGGCCTAACCAAAGCCCGCGTGGTGGTTGAGCAAACACGTGACGCCGGCCCGATAGGGCCGGCGTTCGTGCGTTCAGGAGCCAGGAGCGCATACCGGTGCCCGAGCAGACCATCGCCATCAACCGCAAGGCCCGCCACGATTTCTCGATCGAGGCCACGTTCGAGGCCGGCATCGTGCTGACCGGCACGGAGATCAAGAGCATCCGCGCTGGCAAGGCCAACCTGCAGGACGCCTACGCCCGCGTCGAGAAGGGCGAGGCCTGGCTGATCGGCGCGAACATCGCCCCCTTCGAGGGCGGTAACCGCTACAACCACGAGCCACGCCGGACGCGCAAGCTGCTCCTCCATCGCGCCCAGATCGACCAGCTGATGGGCAGGGCAGCCGCGAAGGGCCTCACGATCGTGCCTCTTCGCCTGTACATCACCGGGAGGGGCCACGCGAAGCTAGAGCTGGGACTGGCACGCGGCAAGCAGCTCCACGACCACCGACGCGACATCGCTGAGCGCGACGCTCGGCGAGCCATGGAGCGCGACCTCGCCGAGGTCCACCGCGGGCGCTGACTCTCGCGCTGGGCGATGAGCGAGTTTCAGCTGGTGCGGCTGGCGCTCTATACGCTGACCGGCAACGACGCCTCCCAGCGCACGGCTCTCCGGGCCGGATTCCGGTACGAGGGGATCCTCCGAAACTACACCGACCACCGCGGCGAGCCGAGGGACGCGGTCTTCTTCTCGCTGATCCCCGGCGATCTAATGCCCGTTTCGCGTGCCCCCGATCGTGAATGATCGGCCGTCGATGGGCCTTGGCCCCGACGCCCGTTGCGAGGGATGTGGCGCGTCAGTAACCGGCGGTACCGCCGGCTGCCTTGCCATCTTCGAGGAGATGCAAGCCCGCAGTTACACGGATGCTGACCTCGGCGCCGTGCACCGCCTCCGAGTGGACGTCTACGCGCTCCAGCACCCCGACCCGTACTGCATCTCGGCCAAGTCATTCGCCGCGCACCTGACCGGCGTCTGCGCGGCGCTGGAACACCACGCGGCAGACCCAGTCAATGCAGCCGTCATGCGCTGGCTTTCGACCAATCCCCTGATCCGCAAACCGCGTCTCCCTCAGGCACGCGGCACCCTGACGATCGCGGACGTCTCTGCCGCTCCAGAGAACCACGAAGCGGCTGTGATGGCGTGGGCTCGCTCCGCATGGCGTGCGTACGCGCCATTCGAGGGCCTGGCCCGCCGATGGATTGCCGATGCGTTGAACACGCGCTAGCTGGGCCTGGCGCGGAGCCAACAGGCTCCTTGTCGAACGCACGTTCAGTCTGGTACACTCTCGCGTCCGGTCGAGAGATCGGACCCAGGGGATGTGTGGTTTCGACAGGGCCGGATCCCCAGGGAACGCGAGCCGAGGTGCCGTCAGGCCTCGTTAAACCGGCGGCAAAACGAAGTAACTGGCAACCGCCAGGAATCTCTCGCCCTCGCCGCCTAAGGCGGTAGTGTGAGCGTGGAAGCAGCCTCGTCCCCGCGGGCTGTGGAAGCGTCATTCAGCGGGGATGCGGCTCCGGCGAGCGTCGCGTAACCGGAGCCAAAGCCCGCAAGGGGACGCGACTGGACCGATCGGGATGCTGCCGATGGCAGCCTGGGCGGTCGACGACAAAGCATCGGATACGCTCGTAGTGGTCCCTGGCTGATGGTTCTGGACGGGGAGTTCGACCCTCCCCCATCTCCACCAGCACTCATCACACGCGGCGATCCTCAGGGGTCGCCGCGTTTGCGTTTCCTGACGACATCGGGCCACGATCCTTGGTCCAACTGTCGCCCAGCGAACAGGCCAGGTCCACGACCGGCCGGTACGGATCTCCGTCGGTGGGCTCGATCCGATGGGTCGGCCGGAGCATCTGCTCGGTGACGATCCGGTGGATGAGGGCGCGAAACAGGTATTGCGGAAACTCGGTGAGGCGTGAGATGCCGCCGAGGATCGAGATGTCGGCGCCCTCCCAGGTCAGCGCGTCCGCGATCACGACGGCCGCCGCGAACGCTTGCGGACGCCAATATGGCGAGAAATCGATGATGGCGGGCGGAAGACCGGGCTCGAAGAGGACGTTGCCGCCCAGATCGCCATGGACCAGCTGGCTCCGCGCCTCGACCGGTCGCAAGGCGGCCATCAGCCGATCGAGGTGAGCCAGAGCGCCGAGCTCGAACGGCGCGACCTTCTGCAACAGGCTCGCGAGCGGGAGCTCGCCCCAGGCAACTCGATCACCCACCGCCCAGGGGTCTCGACGCTCGTCGAGGAATGCCGGCCGTGGAATCGTCTGAAGGGCGTCATGGAATCGCTCACCCACCGTGATGATGTCCCTCCACAGCGGCTCGTGCCGCCCGGCCAGCCACCCCCAGGCGCACCACCCATCGATCGTGACGGCGCCGTCATGCCCACGACGAGGACGCGCTACCCGAAAGCCGGCTTCTGGAAGGGCGTCGAACAACGCTGCCTGCCAACGGTGTTCTTCGGGAAGCAGCTCGGCTGGTTTGAGGACCACCCCGTCAGCCAGCCAGGCCCGTCCCCGACCACTGGGGAGCCGGGATACAGAGCCTGAGACCCCGAAGCGGGCGAGGACCGATGCGGGCGGTGGCGAGAGATCGGTGACTTAGCGGCCGACCTGGACGATGCCGGTGATGACCGCGTAGTTCGAGTAGTACGTGTCCTGATGGATGACGGCGCCGCTCGCGTTGCGCACGGTTCGCACGACCGTCGACTCGAAGCCGTTGACCGGGTATTCCACGCGCTTGCTGCTGCCCGCCGGAAGTGCGCTCGTGTACTCGACCGAATCGGTCGCGTTGCGGTAGTTGCGGACCACGGGCTCCGAGAACGAGACCGTACGTCCGGTGTCGACGCCGTAGATGTCGAAGCGCACCGTGCCCGAGCCGTTGATGCCGCGGATGAGGATCGGAAACTCGGTGTCGTTGCGGAAGGTCATGTCCTGGACCGATGAGTCGCTCTTGAACACGGTCGCGTCGAGGCCAACCGGATAACGGTCGATGTAGTAGTAGTGGTTGCGCCGGGCGCCCATCTCCAGGCCGGCCCGTGCCGCGGCATTGAAGAGCGTGGTCGAGCAGGAGCAGATGCCCCCGGCCAGGGCTCCCGTGGGCTCGGTACGCCCGTTGATGATCGCGCCGCCAGCCCCGTAGCCGGCGTTCACGCTCACGTCACCCACGGCTTCCCAGAAGCTGAACCATTCGCCCGCCCCCACGACGTAGCCGTCGATGACGGAGGTAGGAATACTGATGTTCTTGCCGAAGAAGTTTTTCTCGCTGGGCGTGTAGCGGGTCGTCCAGGTCGAGATCTGGCGCATCTTCGGGGCGGCGGCCTCCGCCTCCGCCGTCGTCAGCGAGGGGGCGACCGAGGTGAGCGCGAGCTCGATGGCGGGTTCAGCCTTGGGCGTCTTGAAGGCCGCCGTGACGGCCTCGACCGATCCTTCGATCTCGAGGCTGCGGCCGTTGACCGCGGGGACGACAGCACTCACCGCGTTGCCGCCGAAGCGGAAGCTGGCGTTGCGGGCCGCCCGCTCGACCTGTGGCGCGAGACCCTCGAGCGCCGTGCGGACGCGCGAGGTGACGAAAACCGGTCGCACGGATCCCTCCGGCTCCACGTCGAAGAGGATCCAGCGTCGCAGCGTCTCTCGATCGATCGTGAGCTTGTCGTCCTCAGCCTTGAGCGTGAGCGGGCGCGCCGTCAGCGTCTTGGCCTCCGCGACCGCAGCCTCGGCCTCGGCCGTCGTTATGGCGGGCTCGATTGGCTGGGCCCGAAGCTGGACGGATGCGTCGGCCGGGTCGGTCGTGTCGACCACCTGGACGATGGCCCGCCGCAGGGCGGCCTGATCGACCCGCCGCCCTTCCATTCCGGCCGCTGCAGCAAAGGATCGGCCGTCTGCGTTCAGGGCCATGGTCGCGTCGCGCGGATCGCGGTCATAACGCGCCGCCACATCCGCGACCACGCCGTCGACGGCAGCCGGTTCATATCGGACAGCCGTGCCGACGCTGGCGCCGTAGAGCAGCCCGCGGAGCTGGTCGAGGGTCTGGGCCACGTCATTCCCCCCGCGGCCGAACGCATAGGCCGCGTCGAGCATCGAGTCCATGTCGTAGTCCCGAGCCAGCTGGGCATAGGGAACGGTCGTCCGTGAGTCCTCGACGGCGAGCGAGATGCGCCCGCTCGACAGCGCGGGCAGCTCCTCCCGGATGAGCGTCTCGGCCTGACCTCGATCGAGGCCAGCCACCGAAACGCCGGCCACGGCGACGCCCGGCATGAACCGCCCGTCATGCGCGCGGGCGAGGCCCAGGGCGAAGGCAAGCATGAAGAGCAGGGCGGCCGCGATCGTGATGGCGAAACCGAACAGCGCCCAGCCCCATGCTGAGCCACGCTTGCTCCGCAGCTCGACGATCGCCCCAGCGGGCGGATAAAGGTCAGTCCGGGTTGTCACGGTAGGGCAATCCTAGCAGCGGTTCGTAGCGGCCTTCGATAGGACGAATGACGTGGTTCTGGCCGTCAGCCTTCCCGGGGAAGGACGACGACGCGGCGATTTGGCTCCTCACCGATCGATTGGGTCGCGACACCCTCGATGTCGCGCAGCGACAGGTGGACCCAGCGGCGCTCGAGGGCCGGCATGGGCTCCAGCTGGAGCATCTTGCCGGTCTCCTGGACTCGATCGGCGGCACGTCGCGCGAGGTCGCGCAGCTGTCGCTCCCGACGACCCCGGTAGTCCTCCACGTCCACCAGAACGCGGGTCCAGGTTCCCATCCGGCGCGACAGCATCAGGTTGACCAGGTGCTGAAGCGCTGAGAGGCGCTCGCCCTTGCGCCCGATCAGCGCTCCGAGCGCGTCGCGCTCAGCTTCGCCGGCGCGAACGTCCAGCTTCGAGGTATCACCGGTCTGCACCTCGACGGTGACCGCGAAGCCCATGTGCTGCATGAGCGTCTGAAGGATCTCCTGGCCGGCTGCGAGCACCTCGGGACTGGCCTCGGCTGCCTGGACCTCCTCCCGCTCCACGGCGAGTGGAGCCCGGGCAGCCGCCGTCACCTCCATTTCCTCGGCGCTCGACAGAGCCGTCGCCGGGGTCGTCCGGCCCTGGCCGGGCGCGTCGGCCGATGGCGACGCTTCGGTCGGCGGGCGGCCTTCCCCACCCGTGGCCGCTCGTGTATCCCCTGCCGCGCCTGGTGTCGCTTCCGCCCCGGCAGCAGCCTCCTCTCGCAGCGGCCTGGATGGGGCCTCCGCGCTGCGACCGCGCCCTCGGTCGCCCCGCTCTCCGCCGCGATCGCCTCGGTCCCGCGCACGGAACCCTCCACGATCAGCCCTTCCTCCGCGATCTCCCCGGTCCCCGCGATCTCGATCCTGGAAGCCAACCCGGTCACGCTCGGGACGCGGCGGCGGTGCAGGCAACGGAACCGTGGCAGCTGCCTCCCGGCGTGGGGCGGCGCCTCCGAGTGCGGCGCGCGGTGCGGCGACGATCCGGGCTGGCTCGGCGCCCATGCCCAACACCCCTCGGCTGCCCGGCGTGAGGATCTCGAAATCGAGATCGTCGAGCCCTCCGACGGCGAATGACTCTCGCGCGTTGCGAAGGGCCTCCTCGACGGTTTTGCCCGTGAACTCCTGGTACTCGCTCATCGACGTCTCCCTCGGCGGCTGGTGCGACCCCGACTCCGAGCCGGGCGGACGGTCCCCGCCGCCCGATCCGTCGGGCTGCGACGGGTGGGTGGTGGTTCGCTCTCCCCGTCGCCGTTACGCGATGGCGGCGGGGCGACCGGCGGCAGTGCAAAGCGGGGCGTGTGGTTCCGCGCGAACGCGGGCGTGTAACCGAACAGCGGGAAGAGCGATCCCCAGCCCGCGATGAGGTACTGCTGAACGATCGAGAAGATCGTGGTGACGATCCAGTAGATGAAGAGACCTGCCGGCAGAAACGTCCCATAGAACAGGGAGAACAGGGGCAGGATGAGAAACACGCGCTGCTGGGCTTGCGCCTGGGGATCGCTCGTGCTCGGCATCATCATTCGCGTCTGGACCAGCTGCAGCAGCGCCGAGATAAGTGCCAGGAGGCTCAGGCCGAAGGTCGTCCCGGGGATCAGGAACAGGATCTCCGGCTTGCTCGCGTTCAGGTTTCCGAGCCAGCGGACAGTAGGATCGATGCACGGCTGCAGCGGGTTGGCGGGATCCAGGCACTGAACGGTGATCACCTCGGAGCCGAACACGTTCAGCATTGAGCTGATGTCAGGAGCGGTGAGGCCTGAGCTGAACACCGAGTACATCGGGATCAGCAGGACGAGCGTCATGAGGCCGGGCAGACAACCGGAAGCGGGATTGACGTTCCGCTCCTTGTATAGGTTCATCTGCTCCTGGCTGATCCTCGCGCGATCTCCCTTGTACTTGGTCTGGATCGCCTTGATCTCCGGCTGCAGGAGCTGCATGCGTCGCTGGGAGAGGATCTGGGCGCGGAAGACCGGCACGAGCAGGATCCGGATCACGATCGTCAGGGCGACGATGGCTAGGCCGATGTCGCCGAGGAGGTTGTAGGCCACGACGAGGCCCAGGAAGAGGCCCTGGAAGATCGGCGTGAACAGGAACGAGATGAGGCTGGTGGGATCCGCGCCATTTGGCTGGGCCGGGCACAGGTTCGGTGCTGGGGTGGGCGCCGGCGTCTGCCCGGGCACAGCAGCCGGGGCGGGCCCAGGGACGGGATTGGGACAGGGCGGGGCACCGGACGTGTCGCTCGAACCTGTCGCCGGTGAGGCGCTTGCGGCCGGTGAGGCGCTGGGCTCACCGGCGAGGGCCACGGGCGACCCGGCGAACGCCAACACCACGAGCAGGAGCCCGGCGAGGGCCAGGGCAGGGCCCTGCCTGCGAAGCCCTGCCACCACCTCAGCGAACTGGGTCATATCCCCCGGGGCTCCAGGGATGGCACCGCGTGATCCGCCGCGCGCCCATCAGGCTGCCACGCAGCAGGCCGTAGCGGTCGATCGCCTGCTCCGTGTAGCGGGAGCATGACGGCTCGTATCGGCAGGAGGACGGCAACCACGCGAACAGCACGCGGTAGAGCCGAATGAGTCCGATCCCGATCCCTTTCACCGATCCGTCTTTTCTCCTTCAACCAGCAGACCCGCCGTCCCCAGGATCCGCTCCAGCGCGGCGGCCAGAGCCGCTTGTGAGGCCCCGGCGCTTGCCGGTCGGGCCACGATCAGCACATCCCAGCCGGGCACGAGACGTGGCCCGAGCATCCGGAGGATCTCCCGAATCCGCCTCCGCACACGATTCCGCTGGACCGCCCCTCCGATACGCCGTCCGGTGGAGAGGCCGAAGCGTGTGGCATCGCGGTCGGTGGGGAGGAGGCGGACCGTCATGAGCGGGTGGACTCGGCTGAGCTTCGAGCGCTGGAGCGCTTCGAAGTCCCGCTTCGAGCGCAGCATCTGGAGCGACCCGCCCACGAGCGGCTCGCCGAGCCGCACAGTCAGACGCTCAGCCGGTGGCGCCCTTTCGCGCGTCGCGCGGCCAGGATCCGCCGACCGCCCTGGCTCTTCATCCGGGCACGAAAGCCGTGCTCCTTGGCGCGGTGACGCTTCTTCGGCTGGTAGGTTCGCTTCATGGCGCCCGGTGGGCTCCTAGGTGGTAAGGGCGTCGGCGGGGCGTTCCAAGCGGAGCCCCAGAGACAAATGAAACGCGCCCAGTGATCCCCTCCGGGATGATCCCGGGCAAGGCACACCGGCGCGTCCGAGTCGCTGGGATTATAGGAATGGGGCCGATGAGGTGTCAATCAAGACCGGACCCTCGGCCCACCGCCGGGCTGCTTGACCAGCCGCGTTGGCGCGACCCTTGATCGCGGGAGGAATGCCATGGCTCCACTACTGGTTGCCGTCGACGCCGTCGTCGTGAAGGTGCCTGATCTCGACGCAGGTCTGAGGTTCTATCGAGATTCCTTGGGGCACCAGGTCGCCTGGCGAACGGACAGGATGGCCGGATTGGGCCTGGCCGGGAGCGAGACCGAGCTGGTCCTATCCCTCGACGTCGGGCCCGAAACCGACTTGCTCGTCATGTCCGTCCAGGACGCCGTACGCGCATTCGCCGAGGCTGGCGGTTCGATCGTCGCCGAGCCCGCGGACATCCCCGTCGGCCGCGTCGCTGTCGTTCGTGACCCGTTTGGAACCGAGCTGACACTCGTCGACCTAAGCAAGGGTCGCTACAAGACCGACCGGTCAGGTCGCGTCTCTGCAGCGAGGCATGAAAAGATCTGACAGCTTCGACGGTGGCGCAGTCCTGGCGAGGGCCTCGAGCCTGTCGGGTGTGGCAGCGCGCGCCGGTCGCCGAAAAGGGAGAGGTGGGAAGGGTGAGAGACGCGGACGACGGTGAAGCAGGATCGACCTCGGGAGGTGCCCCCGGGGAGCCGGGCACGGCGACCTTCCAGGAGTTCCAGCGCCTCGACCTTCGCATTGGTCGGATTCGCAGCGCTGAGGTGCTCCCGGGCGCTCGCAAGCCCGCCTACCGAATGCGGATCGACTTCGGAACGCTCGGCCAGCGCCAATCGTCCGCTCAGCTGCCCGGAACCTACCCGGATCCCGCGGCACTGGTGGGCCGGCTCGTTGTTGCCGTGGTCAACTTCCCGCCACGCCGAATCGCAGGGTTCTCGAGCGAGGTGCTGGTGCTTGGGGCGCTGCCGGCCGATGGCCGAATCCCGCTTCTCAGCGTCGATCCTGGCGCTTCGCCGGGCGACCGGATCGGCTGATTCGCGTCGGGTACGGCTCGCGACCGATACTCTCCGGGAGTATAGGCGAAAGTGCGTTGCGAGCCCGCGGACCCGGTGCTACAGTGTCCCGGCCCCCAGCGCCGGGACGCCGGTGGCACCCCGCCAGACCTTGACGGTCGGCCCTGGGAGCCAGCGCGACACCTCGATCGGCGCCGGCCGGAGCGTGTCTCCCGGGACCCGACCGAAGCGGGTCTCTGGGGCCGATCGAACAGGCAATGGATCGTCACGCATCAGGGTCGGCTATTGATGGACGCGAAGCAGGTATGGCGCGCCGCGCTCGGAGAGCTCCAGGTCTGCCTTTCCCCCGCCAACTTCGAGACCTGGCTCAGAGAAACGGCTCTGGTCGAGGTCGCCGATAACCGCTTCCGCGTGGCTGTTCCCAATGGTTTTGCCAAGGACTGGCTCGAGACCCGCTACCGCTCGCTGATCAGCCAGACCCTGGCCCGGATCGTCGGTTACAGCGTCCAGGTCGATTTCGAGGTCCGCGAGGGAGCCGCGCCGAGTCCCGACAGCGAGCCGGCCGAGCCCGTCCGCCTGGAGCCAGCTCGGGTCGGAAGCGACGGCTCGGGCTCGAGCATCAACGGCAGGTACACGTTCGCAAGCTTCATCGTCGGGTCGGCCAACCGCCTGGCGCACGCGGCCAGCCTGTCGGTGGCGGAGCGCCCGGGTCATGCCTACAACCCGCTCTTCCTCTACGGCGGCGTCGGCCTGGGCAAGACGCACCTAATGCATGCCATCGGCAACCAAGTGATCGGCCGGTTCCCTCGGAAGCGCGTCGCCTATGCCACGAGCGAGAAGTTCACCAACGAGTTCATCGCCAGCATTCAACAGGGCAAGATCGAGGAATTCCGGTCTCGCTACCGACGCATTGACCTCCTCCTGATCGACGATATCCAGTTCATCGCCGACAAGGAGCGGACCCAGGAGGAGTTCTTTCATACCTTCAATGCCATCCATGAAGATGGCAAGCAGATCGTGCTCTCGAGCGACCGCCCGCCCAAGGCGATCCTCACGCTCGAGGAGCGCCTCCGAAGCCGCTTCGAATGGGGCCTCATCGCAGACCTCACCGTGCCCGACCTGGAGACCAGGATCGCGATCTTGCGCGCCAAGGCCGAAGAGCAGGCGGTGCCAATTTCCTCGGACGTGCTGGAGTTCATCGCCCGCAAGGTCGTGAGCAACATTCGCGAACTCGAGGGGGCCCTCAACCGGATCATGGCCTACGCCAGCATGGGCGCCATGCCGATCGGCATCGAGCTTGCCCAGGCGGTGCTCTCCAACGTGCTCTACAACCCCAAGAAGCGCACCGTGACGCCCGAGCGCATCGCGCAGGCGGTCTCCGACTACTACGGCGTCGAGATGGATGCGCTGCGCGGCCAGAAACGGGACAAGGCGATCGTGGTCCCCAGGCAGATCGCGATGTACCTCATGCGAGCGGAGACAGACGTCTCACTGCTGCGCATCGGTGCCGAGCTCGGCGGGCGGGACCATTCCACCGTTCTGCATGCCTGCGCCAAGATCAACCGGGAGAGCCAGGACAACGACGAGCTTCGGCGCGAGCTGGCCGCCGTCCGCGAGCTGATCTACGCCGACTGAGTCCAGCCCTCGGGCGTCCCGTGTGGAAAAGGGGCCTGTTTCTGTGGAAAAGGTCATCGCCTTGTGGACAAGACCCCGTCTGGCCGGCTCTGCCTCGTGGAGGAATCGCGCCCCGGCATGGACGCTGCTGCGATTGACGAGCGACGTTTCCACACGTTGTTCGTGTGGGTCGCCATCGCGTCCCCAAGCAGGCCGCCTCTCGTGCACGTCAGCCAAGCTCCGTCCACACGGCTGCGCCACACGATCGAGCGTGCGAGTCCACGCCCTCCACACCATGATGACGACGGTGACGGAATGAGAAGATAGGTGAGAAGGTGAAGATCTCCCTCATGCAGGACAACCTGGCGCGCGGCCTGCAGATCGTCAGCCGGGCCGTGAGCTCCCGCAGCACGCTACCGGTGCTCGCCAACGTGCTCCTTCGGACGGAGGACGCGGGCCTCAAGCTGACGGCCACGAACCTCGAGATCGGCATGACCTGCTGGGTGCCAGGCAAGATCGAGGTCGACGGGGCACTCACGGTGCCCGCCCGGCTCATCACGGACGTCGTGAACTCGCTGCCCACAGGGGAGCGAGTCGATCTGAACGCCGAGGGTGCCTCCCTACAGATCCGGTCCGGCCGGCACCAGGCGCACCTGCGAGGGATCGACGCCGAAGAGTTCCCGGTCATTCCATCGGCTGGAGAACGCCCGACCACCCGGATCAGCCAGCGCGCTCTGCGCCAGGCTCTCGCCCAGGTGACGTACGCAGCGGCCACCGATGAGGCACGGCCGATCCTGACCGGAGTGCTAACCAAGTTTGAGGGAGATCGACTGACGCTGGCAGCTGCCGACAACTACCGGATCGCAGTCAAGACCCTGACCACCCTGGACCCCGTGGAGGAGACCAGCATCGTGGTGCCCGCCCGCTCGTACGTGGAACTGATGCGGGTCCTCTCGGACATGGACGATCCGGTCGAGGTGATCATTACGCCGGCCAAGAACCAGATCCTGTTTCACCTCGAAGGCGTGGACCTGGTGAGCCGCCTCATCGACGGCCAGTTCCCGAACTACCAGCAGGTCATGCCGACCTCGCACACCACCCGCGCTGTCGTGGAGCGACAGGAGATGCTCAACGCGGTCAAGCTCTCCGCGCTCATCGCAAGCTCTTCGGCAAACGTGGTGAAGCTCAGGCTGGACGGGGGAGAGGGAGGCCTAACGATCGCGGCGGCTGCAGATATCGGCGACACGGAGGGACAGGTCGACGCGGCCGTGGAGGGGGACGGCGTCGCCATCGCCTTCAACGCTCGTTACCTGCTGGAGGCCCTGCAGAACCTGGACGCCGAACAGCTGGCACTCGAGTTCACGGGTCCTTTGTCGCCTGGCGTGCTCAAGCCGGTGGGGGACGACGAATACGTCCACGTGATCATGCCCGTGAGGACGCCGTCCTAGCCCCGGGAGAGGCGCCACCCCGCGCCACGCCGGCCACGGCCGGGATTCGCCGGCTTCGGCTCACCGGGTTTCGCACGTACCGGGAGCTCGATGCGGCCTTTGGCCCCGGTCCACAACTCATCTTCGGCGCGAATGCCGCCGGCAAGACCAACCTGCTCGAGGCGATCGTGGTGCTCAGCCTGGGTCGGTCGCACCGGACCTCGAGCGACGAGGAGGTGATCACCTGGGGTGAGCCGTTCGCGAGGGTCGAGGCGGAGGTGGGTACAGCAATGGGCGGTGAGGCTGCCGTCGAGGTGGCCCTCGCTCGGAGCGGGCATGGATCGGGACGCAAGCGCATTCGGGTGAATGGTGTGGCACGGCGCTCGAGCGCACTCACCGACGCGCTGCCCATCGTGCTGTTCGCCCCTGAAGAGATGCTCCTCGTCGTGGGTTCCCCCTCACTCCGGCGAGCGACGCTGGACACGCTCGCCGCGGCCAGGTACCCCCTCTACGGCCGATCGCTCGCCACCTATGGTCGGGCGCTCCAGCAGCGGAACGGCCTGCTCCGAGCGATCCGCGAGACACTCGCCGAGCGCGATCAGTTGCCCTACTGGGACAACCTGATCGTCGAGGAGGGCGGACAGATCGTTGCGCGACGGATCGAGCTCCTCGACGAGCTCGCGGGACCACTGAGCTCGGCGCATCGCGAGATTGCGCCGGAGGAGGGCCGACTGTCGCTGCGATATGCCACGAACGCTCCCCCCGAGGTTGGCGAGGGCCCTGCTGAGGCGCTGCGGCGGCGTCTCGCCGAGACGGCCGAGAAGGAGCTCTGGAACGGGGTGACGCTGGTCGGTCCGCACCGCGACGACGTCGTCTTCGAGCAGGATGGCCGGGATCTCGCCTCGTTCGCCTCACGCGGCCAGCAGCGGACCGCGATCCTTGCCCTGAAGCTCGCCCAGCTGGATCTGCTCGAGCAGACCCGAGGGATCCCGCCCCTGCTCCTGCTTGACGATGTCTTCAGCGAGCTCGATCCCGATCGGCGCTCCCATCTTGTGCGCCGCATCGCTGCCCTGCCACAGGCCTTCGTGACCAGCACCGCGCCCACGGACCTGGAGCCGGCGCTGCTCGCCGCCTCGACCGCGTGGCGGGTTGCAGAAGGTCGGCTGGAGGCCAGTCGGGCTGGAAATCCATGAGCGACGCGCCCGCCGGCCGCCGCCGGCCGATGCGGCGGCTCGCTGAGCTGATCCCGGAGGCCGCCGCCGCGCTGGGGCTCGAGGAGGAGCTGCGCACCGCTCGTGCCATGGCGACCTGGCAGCGGCTCGTGGCCGAGCGCGTCCCCGCGGCGTCAGCCAGCACGGAGTTGCTGGCATTCCAGCCCGGGGTGCTGGTGGTCAGCGCTGCTGCCCCGATCGTGGCGCAGGAACTGCGTCTGAGGGCCGACGAACTTCTTGCTGCCTTCGCGCAGGCCTCAGGAGGCACGCGTTTCCTCGAGCTGAGGGTCGTGCTTCGGCCCCTCTCCGGGAGCTCCGGTCGGCGCGGGAGTGGCGTGTAGACTAGGCCGCCCATGGCCGTCCGACTCCACCTCAAGGCCGGGCTGATCGCGGACAAGGACCGGCTCGACACCTCCCCCGACACGATCCTCGTCACGGAGCCGTCCATCGGTTCCGTCAGCCGCTCCAAGGGCAGCATCTTCGTCGTCATCACGGCCAACCCGGGCACGGCTGCGCGCTCGGGAGAAGCGACGGCGCTCGTCGCCGACACCATCCGGCGTGATTACTACTACGACGAATCCGCGGGCATACCGATCTGCCTGGAGAAGGCGATCCGCAGCGCCAACCGCCGGCTTCGTCACGGCCGAGAGAGCCATGGGCTCGGACGGGGTTCAGTCGGGGGAGTGGTGGCCGTCGTGCGCGGACACGAGCTCTATGTCGCGGCCATCGGCGACGGGAACGCCTACCTGGTGCGACAGGCGCGCCTCCTCACCCTGCCCGAGGACGAGCGAAGCGAAGGCATGCCGAGCCCCGATGAGCCCCGGATCGACGTCTGGCGGGGCGATGTCGCGGTTGGGGATTCCCTGATCCTCGTCTCGGGCAACGTGACGCGGTTAATCCCGCCCGACGAGCTCAAGAACGCCGTGGTGACGCTCCACCCACAGTCAGCCGTTGAGCATCTCCACCACCTCTTTGTGGCCGCCGGGGGAGATGGCTCTGACGCCGTCCTGGTGATCGAAGCCACCGAGGTAAACGCGACCCGGGCCGAGCGCAGGCTGGTCCCGGTGGCGCCCCTGAACCCCCTGGCCGGCGCTCCGGATCGCTCGCCCATTCCGCTCGCGGATCCGATCGCGGACGCTGCAGCCGCCGTGCAGGCTGGCGCCCGCCAGGCCCGCGAGGCTGCCGGAGGCGCCGTCTTTGGCCTGGTCGACCGCTTCACCGGGCTGCTGCCGCGACGGGGTGCGCGGTATCGGCGGGTCACCTCGCCGACGGCCCGCCGGGAATCCCAGCGGCGAGCGGCCTTCGCATTGCTCTCCTTCCTCGCCCTCGTGCTGGTGCTGGGGGTCAGCCTCTGGTACGCGGGCGGTGCGCTCAGCCGAGACGAGCAGATCCCCGCTGTGAACAGCGGCGAGAATGCGCTGGCCTCTGCCCGGGATCGGGTTACGCAGGTAACCGATGGCGATCTGGTGAGCGACGACAGTGAACGGGCCCTCCGGTTGCTGCGGGAGGCCTGGGCCTTCCTCGGCACGGCGGCCGAGGCGGGCGTCGTGCCCGGTCGCGTCGATCCCCTTCGGCAGGAGGTCACCGCGGGGCTGGATGAGCTCTACGACGTCCGGCACAACAACATTCGTACGGCGATCATCTATTCGCAGGACGTTCCGAACGCCGAGATGATCGACGTGGTCCAGGGTCCCGACGGTGCCACCTACGCCATCGATGAAGCCAGCGAGACGGTGGTCTGGTGGGAGCCCCGGGACCGCCGCAAGGAAGTGATCGTCGAGGTCGGTGATGGGCCCGGTGACGGAATCGCCGCCCCATGGCAGCTGGCCGTCGGTGGGCCCGAGGTGCTCATCCTGGATCGGGGCGGCGGGCTATGGCGCTGGAGGCCTTCCAACGAGGAGGGGCGGGGGACCCTGAGCGAAGTGCGCGTCGGAGGGGATAGCCCCTGGGGAGACGACGTAATCGACAGCGGCACGTACGTGGCCGACGACGAGCAGGGTCTCTACAACTTCTACGTTCTCGACCCGAGCGAGCGCCAGATCCTGCGCTATCTCCCGGCCGCCGATGGCAGCGGTTTCCCTTCGAGCCCGACCGGCTACCTCGCCACGGCCAGGGACGTCTCGGACTTTCACCAGCTCTACATCGATGGTGACATCTATGCCCTGACCTCCGAGGGGGTCATCCGGCACGAAAATGGCCGCGACGACGGCTTCGAGCTCGAAGTGCCCCCTGACGACGGAGACGTCCGTCCGGGCCACGACTACCGCCTGCTCGCCGGAACCGGAGGTCGCAAGGAAGGGCTGCTCTACGTCTGGGACGCCAAGCACCGCCGCATCGTCGTCTTCAGCAAGGAGGACGGGTCGTACATCGAGCAGTTCGTCCCGCTGCCGCCGAACACGTCGTTCAAGAACATGCGCGGTCTCTACCTCGACGAACGCGAGGAGGGCGCTCCTGCGCTGATGTGGCTGGACTCCAAGCGGTTGCGTGAGAGCATCCTGGAGGATGCCCCGCTGCCGACCGCGTCGCCGTCGCCGGCAGCTTCCCCGGCATCGACGCCAGAGCCTGCTGCCTCGGGAGGCGCGAGTCCGGAGGGTGAGGAAGCCTCGGTCAGCGCCACGCCCTGAGAGGTCCTGCCGCACCCCGGCGCTACAATCGCCGCCATGCCGGCTGGGCTGAACGAGATGGTCGTTGAAAGTGTCAGGGTCCACATGCTCTCGTCGCAGCACGTGGTGATCCTGAAGGACACCGGTCGCGAGCGGTACCTGCCGATCTGGATCGGTCCCTGGGAAGCCAACGCGATCGCGATGCGGCTCCAGGGGCTCAGCCCCGAGCGGCCGCTGACCCACGACCTCTTCTCCAGCACGCTCGAGGAGCTCGGCGTGAGCGTGAAGCAGATCATCGTCTCGGACCTGGCCGACGAGACCTTCCGGGCTCGGCTGATGCTCGAGCTGGACGGGCGGACGCTGGACATCGATGCCCGGCCGAGCGATGCCATCAACATCGCGATCCGGGCGCGCGTACCCATCTTCGCCACGGACGCCGTCCTGGACAGGGCGGGCGTCGTGCCCGAGGCCGATGAAGAGGAGAAGCTGTCGGTCTTCCGCGATTTCGTGAATTCTCTCGACGTCGACCTTGGCGAACCCCGCGAGGGCGAGAGCCCGCAGGAGCGGGAGCGCCCAGACTGACCGCCGCGAGCGGAGGGGAAGCGGGGTCTACGGAGACTCGCTCGCTCGATGGCCCAAGCGTGAACCCGGTGGAGCACACAGCGTCTCGGCACGGCGAGCCGGCGGTCGCCGTGGCGCTGGCGGTTGCAGCGGCTCTCTCGTTCGGGCTTGCCCGGGAGCGTCCAGCGGCCTTGCTCCTTGGGCTGCTGTTCTCGATCCTCGCCGCCGCCTCGCTTCGCTGGTCCATCGGGCTTGCGTCGCTCCTTGCCCTTGCGGCTGGCGGTGTGGCACTGCGTGTGAACGCGATCGGCCTCAGCTCGTCTGATGTCCTCACCGTCACGGCGGCCGCAATCCAGCGCGTGATGAGCGGCGGCAACCCCTACAGCCAGGGCTACGCGATCTCGGAGCCTCCCGGCGCGCCGTTTCCCTACGGGCCGATGGCGCTCGTCTGGTATCTCCCGTTCGGTGAGGGGGCCTGGCGCCTGGAGCTACTGGTCAGCACCGCGATCATCCTGCTGCTCGCGGCCCGTGGCCGGCCGCTCGGCCTGGCGCTGTACGCCTACCTGCCCTTTCTCGTCCTCACCTCGACGGACGGCTCCAACGACACCAGCGCGGGTCTGCTTCTGCTGGCGGCCCTCGTCGTCGGCAGGCGTGCGCGAGCGGCCGGCGGGTTCCTGCTGGGCCTCGCCGCGTCATTCAAGCCGCTGGCGGCGGCCTGGTTCCCGGCATTCCTGATCTGGGGCGGGCTTCCTGGGCTCATTGGTATGGTCTCCGGCGTGGTCCTGGGCTGGGGGCCCGCGCTAGTTCTGTGGGGCATCACGCCGGTGCTCGACAGCGTGGCGCGCTCGCAGGCGCTGCATCGCCGCAGCTACTTCTCCATGGCCTGGGCGCTGGAGTCGATCACCCACCGAGGCGTCGACAGGGACCTCTTCAACCTGCTCCGGCTGCCGGCTGGTGCGCTGGCCGCCCTTGCCACAACGCCCTTCGCGCGGTCCCACGGTGGCATGGTGGCTTCGGGGGCCCTGGTCTACCTGGTCACGCTCTACATTGGGTTCTGGGGGACCTATGCGTACCTTGCGGCGCTGGCGCCGATCTGTTGCTGGTACGTCGACGACTTGACCTGGTCAGGTGGTCAGCGCCTCCGCTGGCCGACCGATCCGGTCGGTCGCCTCGCCGCTCGCCTCGATGCGCGCTGGCCTATCCGGGGCGATCCGCTGGCTGGCTGAGGGCAGACCTCAGAGGGTTTCCGCGCCGACCGCCGGCCCCAGGACCGAGGCTCCCCGCCCGAGCGCCGCTCGGCGGTTGGCCCAGAGCAGGATGCGGAGCCGCCAGAAATCGCGAACGGCCCGCAGGATCACCCGCGGGTTGGCTCCGGAGGCCTGGCCCGCCGTCCGCGGGTAGTGGGGGATGCCCACCTGCGCGATGCGCCGCCCCCGCGCGCGCAGCTTGATCAGCAGCTCAGCCGACAGGAACGCACCGCCCGACTCGAGCCGGACGCCGTGGAGGGCGTCGCGGCGGAAGAGCTTGCAGGCACAGTCAACGTCACGGGCCCCCAGCCCGAAGCACAGCCGGAGCGCCACGCGGTAGAGGCGAGCGTAGAGAATGCGCACGAAGGGGTCGGCGCGTCTGAGACGGTAACCCACGACGATGTCGGGCTGTTCCGGCCGGCCGAGGACCTCAAGGAGCCGACCGAGATCGGCGACGCGGAACTGGCGGTCCCCGTCGGTGAAGCAGACCAGCGAGTACCGAGCGGCCTGGAAGCCGCTTTGCAGTGCCGCGCCGTAGCCGCGGTTAGCCTCGTGGTGAACGACCCTCACCACGTTGGCGTGCTCGGCGGCGAGCCTGTCAGCCAGCTCAGGCGTGCGGTCGCGGCTGCCGTCGTCGACGGCGATGATCTCGAATCGCTCCGCCAGCGAGGGCAGGGCCGCCAGCGCCTCGGCCACGAGCGCCTCGATGTTCTCCTCCTCGTTGTGGGCAGGGAAGAAGAAGGAGAGCTCGGGGACGCGGGCGGTCGAGCCCGCGCTCGGCGCCTCGCCCGCCGCGAAGTCGTCGGGGCTCTTCATGGCCGCGAGTATAGGGGGGCCGATTGGGTTCACCAGCGCAGCGCCACGCCCCAGTACACGCCCCACGCGTTCACGAGGATCGAGGCGCCGACCAGCGCCACGCTCAACGGTCGCCAGCCCACACGTGCGATGCCCACGGTCACGAGCACGAGGGCGAACGGGGCAAAATCGTTGCTGAAGCGGTAGCCGAACTGCACCCAGCCCTGGCTGAAGTGGGCCAGGTTCACGACCGCGATGCCTGCCACGGCGAGTGCAGCCCCGATCGCCAGGCGATCCCTCCACCAGCGGGCCAGCGCAGGGACGACCAGTAGGTAGGCGGGACTCACCAGCAGAAGGCTCATTCCCAGGGGATCGGGCGCCAGGAGGGGGCAGTTCGCGTCGAACAGGCCGGCACCGCATTGGAACCGCACGGTGGGGAGCCACCCCAGCATGATCAACAGGTTCTGCGGGATGTAGCGCAGATCCTCGATGCCCCAGTCGGCGTGGCGCATCTCCGGGTGGGGCACGTACTCGGTGAGGTAGAGGTATTCGTAGACGGGGTTGAAGAGGTGTCCTGTCGAGGCCACGTTATAGACCACGAGTGCCAGGACCGGGACAGCCGCGCCCAATCCTGCCGAGAGCGCACGCCGCCCGAACGACCCGCCGCCTCCAACGAACAGGAAGAAGGTTGCGCCGAAGATGGTGGTCAGCCGTGCCAGAGCTGCCGTGCCGAAGAGCATGCCCGCCACGAATTGGCGCCCATCGACGAGATCCACCAGCCTGCGGCCGACCTGGCTGGGGTGCAGACGAGCGGTGGCCCGGTCCGCATCGATGGCTGCCGTGATGGCGAGCATGAGGAACGTGATGGCGACGAGGTGCGCGAAGAACCAGGTGCTGCCGAGCGCGGCCGCGTACCAGGCGACCGTGCCAAAGGCGTAAAAGAATGTGGCCAGCGCGGCCGCGGCCACGTCGTCAGTGAGACATCGGACAAGCCGCCAGGCAAGGCCGACGTTGACGGCCCCGATGAGGCAGGCCACGAGCGCCGCGTCAGCCTCCAGGCCGCTCGCCGCCACAAGGGGAAGGAGGATCAGTGCGGGAAGGGGTGGATAGGGGAGAAGTCCGAATCCTGGCTGGCCGGGTAGCGGTAGGACGTCCCGAAAGTAGTCGTTGGCGGGAGCCGCGCCTGCCACCGGCCAGGGAATGGCAAACCTGCCGTCGAGCCAGGCATCAGCCTGCCAGACAAAGTGGTTGTACAGGTTGCCGCGGGTCGGGTTTGAGACGATGTACGCGATCAGCGCGAACAGCGCCAGACCGGCACCGATCAGCAGCTCGCTGGGCAGGCGAATCCGACGCGTTCGCTCGGCGAGGCCTTCGATGGTCATGTGTCGACTATGTCGCCGGCAATGCCTCGACCCGCTCGAGAGCCCGGCGGTGCGTTGCGCGCGTGCTGCCGAAGGGCAGATCGACCTCGCTCTGGGGCACCAACACGTATTGCTCTCGGAGCGGAACCAGCCAGTCGTCGAAGAGGTGCAGGACGTACACCGGGCGCTCACGGACCATTTCCTCGGTAAGGCCCAGGCCGGTCCTGATCGTGACGTCTGTGCGCTGGCCGTCGATCAACTGCCCGTACCAGAGCGGCGTGGCGGCGTCCCAGATCGTGAACAGGGCCGCGTTCTCCGGCAGCTGGCGGAACATATGCTCCTTGAACCGCTCGCCCTGGTCGTTGCGGCTCTCGTCGAGCTGTGGCCAGTTCACGACAAGGAGCATGGCCGGGATCACGACGAGCACCGCGGCGAGCGGCGCCGCGCGCTTCGGGGCGTCGGACACGATCCGCTCAGCCGCTACCGCGGCCCAGATCGCGAGGATGATCCAGGAGGCGAACAGATAGCGATCCAGGTCGGCCGAGATCCAGTTTGCGAAGACGAAGACGTTGACGGTCACGAGGGCGGCGCTGAACAGCGCGAACGCACGTTCACGATCCAGAAGCATGAGCAGGCCGAGCACGGCGAGCACGGCGAATGCAACGGTCCCCTGGTTCACGACCAACGTGATCCAGTCCGGGAGCTTCGCGACGAACGTGATCGCCGACTGTGCCTCGAAGAGACTCGTCGCTCGGAACTGCGCTCCTGACACCAGGCTCCAGAAGTTCTCCCAGTCGGTAGGGCCGTCGAAGATCTCCGGTGCCCCGAACGCGGAACGCAGCGGGATGTAGGCGTAGACGAGCGCGCCGGCAGCGAAGCACATCCCCGCAATGGGCACGAGGAGGGGCCGCGCAATGAGCTCCCGCCGACCTACCCAGAGTGCGTATGCGACGACGACCGGGGCCATGAGCAGCGTGAGCACATGGTTGCCCAGCGACACCCCGAGCAGGAGCGCCCCGAGGAGCAGATCCCGTGGCCGCCGATCCTGTTCCCAGACGACCAGCCGATGGACGATGAGTGCCGCCAGGAGGAACTGGAGGGCATGTGGATCGGCGCGCGTGGCGCTTCGCCAGACGCTGGAAACCGGGGCCAGCGCCAGCGTGATGCCATAGCCGATGAGCGGTCGCACGCCGAGCCGCATCATCGTGACCGCGAGAATGCCCAGCCCGACGCTGATCGAGACGGCCGAGAGGAGGTTCGCCCGGTAGGCGACCGAGCCGAGCGGCAGATAGCTGAACAGGTGACCCACCAGCGTGTACGTGGGGTACCCGGTGGGGTGGGCGATGCCGAGGACTCGCGGTACCGTCTGCATCTCCGCCCAGTCGCCGAAGTTCACGGTCGGGATGAGGGTGGCCACATAGATCGCCAGGGGCATCCCGACGGCCGCCAGCATCACCAGGCGCTCAGGCCGGGTCCATTCGATCGCTCGTTCGAGCACGGTTCGGCGCCACGTTGCGGTGGGCACGACCGAGCCGCTCTCCCAGGCCCGGATGAGCGCCCTGACCGGGGCGGTGCGATTCACCGGCGAGCCCTGTGTTGGACATCCGGGCGACTCACCACCCGAGCTGGATTCCCCACCACACGCCCCAGGCGTTGATTGCGATCGAGGCGATCACCAGGCCCACCGTGAGTGGACGGATCCCCAGGCGCGCGAGGGCCAGGGTGACCAGCACCAGGGCGAACGGCGCGAAGCTGTTGCTGAAGCGGTAGCCGAACTGCACCCAGCCCTGGCTGAAGTGCATCATCAGCAGGCCCGCAGTGCCGAGGACCGCCAGGGTTGCGCCCAGCACGATGCGCCGCCGCCAGGCCCGCCAGACCAGGGGAACCGCGAGCAGGTAGGCCGGGCTGGTCAGCAGGACGCTCATGCCGAGCGGATCCGGCCGCAGCAGGGCGCAATCGCGGTTGAACAGGTCCAACCCGCATTCCGGCCGGAACTCGGGCGGCCAGGTCAGCATGATCCGGAAGTTCTGCGGCATGTACCGGGGGTCGATGCGGTTCCATTCGGTGTGCCGCAGCTCGGGCCGGGGGACGTACTCGGTGTGGTAAAGGTGTTCGTACACCGGGTTCAGGATCGCGCCCGAGGAGGCGAGGTTGTAGGCGAAGAGGACTCCGAGCATCAGCGAAGCCCCGATGCCGGCCGAGAACGCCCGGCGAGCGAGCGTGCCCCCCCCGCCGACGAAGACGAAGAAGGGAGCGGCGATCAGCACCTCTTCGCGCGCCAGGGCGGCGAAGCCGAGGAGGAGCCCCGCCAGCAGCTGACGGCCGTCGATCAGGGCGCGCCAGTCGATGCCCCTCCGCAGGTCCCCGGCGCTGGGCAGGCCCACCAGTGCGCGCAGCCCCCCCTGCGTTGGGCCCTGATCTTGGGTGGTGGTCGCCCGCCGGGCGGATGCGCGTTCCCCGTCAAGCGCCGCCGTGATGGCCAGGATCAGAAAGGTGCTCGCCACCACATGCGCGAGGAACCAGGTGCTGCCCAGCATCGCCGCGTACCAGGCGACGGTGCCGAAGCCGTAGAACGCCGTCGCCAGCAGGGCGACCCACCGGTTGCTGGTCAGGCGAATCGTGAGCCGCCAGGCCAGCCCGACGTTGATGGCTCCGAGCACCGCCGCAAGCATCGCAGCGTTGGTCGCGACGCCGAACACCAGCACGAACGGCAGCAGCAGCACCGCTGGCAGTGGGGCAAACGGCAGCAGGGCGAGCCTGGGCCGGTCCGGTGGCCGGAAGATGTCGTTGAAGTGCGCGTTCGTCACCGGGCCCTCGTCGACCGGCCAGGTGATGAGGAAGCGACCGTCGAGAAATGCCTCCGCCTGCCACACGAAGTGGTTGTAGGTGTTGCGACGCTCGCCGTTGGAGAGGACGTACACGGTCAATGCGACGAACACGAAGCCCAGCCCGATCCAGGCCGGGTTGAGGCTCTCGAACCAGAGCCGAAGCTCCCGGAGGAGGCCGCGGCCAAGCGGCATCAACCCGGTCGCTGGCAGCGCGGCAGCCTCCGAGCCCAGGACTGCCGCCGGGTCCGTGGTGGCCGGGGAAGGCTCTCCTGCGGGCATTGCTATACTGCGCCGGCCCCGTTGCCCGTCCAGCGACTGGCCGGAGCCCGTCACCTCCGCCACCGTCCCGGACGGCGGGACAGCCGGAGCGAACCTAACCGAACCATGAAGCCACGCGTTCCGATACCCCTGCTCACCGCTTCGGGTGGTTTTGTGCTGTGCGTGAAGCGCGGCCGATTGTACGGGACCTCCGGACCCTCGCTCACCTGATCCCTTCGTACTGCCCGTGACTACGCGCACGCCTGGGACGCCACAGCCCGCCGACGAGGGCGACGACGGTACGC
>JACDFU010000037.1 GCA_013815585.1 Chloroflexota bacterium | reverse complement strand
ATCGTGACCGGCAAGAAAACCTATGAAGCAGCCAGGGAGACCTCATCGCAGAGCACGGTCGCCTACAACATGGGCCGCTCCGCGCCATACGCAGAGCGCCTTCAGTTCGAGGTGCCGGAGGGTGGTAGGATCTCGATGAACCGATGATCGCTGGGGCGATCGTTCAGCAGGCTGTTGGGAAGGTGAAGGACGTGCTCACAGGGGCCAGCGAAGAAGCAACCGACACTCACTCCGGCAGCTAGCGCCGAGTCCTCATCTCGGGCTCCGCCCGGGAATGCGATCCGGCCGAGCTGGCACTGGTGGCGTTGGGTCGCAGCCACGGTCCGATGAGGCCGCCAAGCGCGCACGGCTGCGGCCCAGGCTCACAGGTGCTCGCCGAACCAGCGGAACGAGGTTTGATTCCGGCGGGAGGGCAGACGTGGGTCGCGCGATCACGAAGACGGCCACGGCTTGGCGGAAACGGAGCTTATGAAATGGAGACCCGGATCAGGCTGCTGGGACACCCGGTCCACGGCATGCTCGTTGTGCTGCCCCTGGGCCTGTTCCCGGCTGCCGTGCTATTCGATGCGCTCTACCTGGCGACCGGTATCGCTGAGTTCGCGGCAGTCGCCTACTGGAATATCTCGATCGGCATCGTGGGTGGGCTTCTTGCCGCCCCGTTCGGCGCCATCGACTGGTCGGCAATCCCGAGCGCCACGCGGGCAAAACGGATTGGCCGATGGCACGGGGGCGGCAACCTCCTCATCCTCGGTCTCTTCACCGTGAGCTGGCTTATGCGCCAACCGAACCACGCCTACGCGCCGAACGCGGTCCCGTTTCTCCTTGGACTGACTGGCGGAGGGTTGGCGCTCGTTACCGGCTGGCTCGGCGGCGAACTGGTGTACCGGCTGCGGATGGCCGTCGACGACGAAGCTAGCCTGAATGCCTCGAACTCGATCGGGCGTGGTTGACATCTTCGGCGTCGGAGGGTCGCCTGCCGCGCCCGTAGCACCGTCACATGCCTTGTGGCGCGGGTGAGCCATCGGGTTGGACAACGACACAGCACTGGTCTGGCCGTTCATCGCGAGTGACGGCAAGCTGATCCGCCCCGACGCCCTGCAGGATGCCCATGGCGAGCGCCTGCCCGGCTGCGCAGACAACCGGCGTGAACTGCCTCGACAGCGGAGCGAAGGGACAGTTGCGCAGGCGAAGGTGGCCGGCAGAAGCCTCGTACGGCTCGAACCCGAGGGTCTCCAAGACGTCCCGGACGCAGCCGAGCAGCCGATCATCGTCGGCACCGGCTCGAATCCGCCGGCGGGCACGTCGACCGAGCAGCCGCCCGTATTTGTATGCCGGCGCCTCCGTCGACGAGGGCTGCGCATCGGTGGGGGACGCCTCCGCCAGTAACCGCGCCAGGAGCTCATGGTTCCGGTGCGGCAAGCTCATCTCGAACTGGCGGCGGGACCGGCGATAGATCTTCGAGGTGCGACCCGCGCCTGGACCCGTCCGCGCGGTCAGGCGGCGATAGTCGGCCTTCAGCAACCCCACGCCGATGAGCTTGTCCAGATGAAAGGCGGCGAGTGCGCGGCTGACTCCCACTGCTGCGGCAGCCTCATCCCGGCTGACCCCGCGGGGCTGGCGCTCGACGTACTGGTAGAGCCGCCGCCGGGTCGGTTCACGGAGTGCCGCGATCACCTCCAGCTCGGCCTCGAGTGGTGCAGGCGCCATCTCTGCATCGTAAGACGCGAAGAGCCGTCCCGGAGCATCCGCCGATTGACGGCTGTGCCGTCCAGTTCTAATGTGAGCGGGGTGCTTGCGTTAGTGGCCGCACTTGGAAGCCGGACACGTACGCGAGCGGTACGCAGCGAGAGGAGAAAGACCGAGATGTGCCTGAACTGCGGATGCCACAAGGCGCACGACGATCACGGCGACCCCGCCAACATCACGTATGAGGAACTGAAGGGGGCCGCCGATGCGAACGGCATGGGTACCGCGGAGTCGCTTCGGATGATGCTCAAGACCGCCGAGGAGGACAGGGTCGAGCACGTGGACGAGTACGAGACGGGCAGCCACGCCATCAGCAGCGCCGAGGGAAGCCGGCACTAGTCCGGTCCCTACGAGACGCGCGCCACAGCCCACCGCGCGTGCGAGCAAGAAATGGGAGACACCCATGAACCGTGATCCAGGCCTTCGCGCCGACATGGACGTCCTGACGCGGTCGCCCGATGCAACGAAGCCCGAAAGCAGCTACGAGAAGGTGGTCGTCCTCCCCAGGATGGGCGACGACGATCCCGCCAACCATGCCTGGGCTGATGCGCGATTCGCGGCCGACATCCTGGCCGAGCATGCGCTCTTCTTCGCCCTGCTGATGCCGGAAGAGCTCGCTGCGAAGGAACGGGCAGAGGCGCTGCGTTTCAAGGACTCGTTCTCCGAGCTGTACCAGCGCATCGACGCGGACGGACCTCCGCAACGCTCGGATCTCAGGAGCTTCGTGGCGACGGTCACCGAGCCGATCAAGCCGTTCATCGAATACAAGGCGCGGCTCGGCGAGGCCCAGTCGACCGGAAAACTCCGGAGCCTCGTCTGGCCGCTCTTCTTCGACCACACTCGACACGAGGCGGAGCGCTGGGAACGCCGGCTGAAGGGCCTCGGCACCGGGGAGTCGGAGTTCGAGCGGGCTGAGGTGGTGAGGTTCTGGACGAACATCATGGATGAGCACGCCAGATTCGTGGCGCACCTGCTCGATCCCGACGAGTTCGAGCTCGTGGAGAAGGCGTTCAGCACAGCCACGGTCTTCCGTCGTCTACGGGACGACAGCGTCGGAGGCACCGTGGGGGCCCTCGCCGCAGAGCCGGGAACGGTCATCGACTCGCTGGCCCAGAACCCGGAAGTCGACGCCGTCATGAGCGCGGTCCAGACGATCCTCGACTTCAAAACGCAGGCCGTCCGCGACATCGAGGCCGGGCGCATCAAGAGCATCATCGAGCCGAGGCTCGCCGACCATGTGAGACGGGAAGCGCTCAAGTTCTTGAACGAGCTCAAGCGGGCGGTCTGAGTGACATCGGCGGGCGCGAACGGGGCGGCTGCCTGATGGAAAACTGCCGGCCCCACCGCAACGTAGATCGGTATTGACCGCCGCCGTTGGTTTCCGGTGCGGTTCAATCCAGCGGACAGCAGCGGTCGTAGGCCTCGAACCGACCCGGCGACGGGGAGGTCGGCGGGCAAAGGAGACGAACGTTGATACCGGTCACAGATCGTCCGCGGTGGGCCACCGCGAAGGGCGTCGTCACGGTGATGGTCCTCGCCGCCGCTGTCTTCATTTCGAGTTGCAACAGCCCAGGCACTTCGCCGGGCGGCTCAAATTCCGCCCCATCCGAACAAGCGCCGCCCTCCGCGCAGGCGTCATCCGGTTACTAGCCCGACGAGTTGCACATCTGCCCACCCGATCACCTCGCCAGCGATGTTCGGCAGGCTTTGAGCGTGCGCGGACTTTTGGGATTGGCGCCTGACGCACCCGCTAATTAGAATGTGCGCCTGACTAGTGCCGGGATGTGCGCCTGACTCACCCCGGATTGAGGACATCTCGACCCTCGATCACGCTCAGTCGCCGCCGATTATGTGGGCCGGCTGGCACTTGACTCTGGATCAGGCGATCCGCCTCCCAGCGGCCTTTCTGGTGCTCCAACGAACAGCGGATGATTGTGCCGATTTCGCTCGCTCTCCCACGAGGGCGGCCACAACGCTGGGAGCCAGAGACTTAAGAGTCAGCTGCTCTACCATTGAGCTAGCGGCCCACCGAGTTCGCCCTCGATCACCGAATGATCGACCAGCGGAGCCGGATTCTACCTCCTGACGGCTCGACGATGAACACCGGCTACTCGACGATGAACACCGGCTACTCGATCGTGACGGGCAACTCCGACAGCGTCTGGTTGCCGCTCTGCTCGATGGCCAGCACTTCGACCTTGTAGGCACCGGCGGTCCCCAGGAACTCCTGCGGGATGGCGATGCTCGTGGCATCCCCGGGCAGAAAGGTCGAGAAGACGTGCCCTGGGTCGTCCTCCGAGACCACCAAGACCTGGTAGCGGACGATCTCCAGTCCGGCTGGCTCGGTGACCGGCTGCCACCGGACGACGAGATCGGTAGCCGCTACCGTCGCGTCCTCCCGCGGCGATGTGATCACCGGTCCAGCGGGAAAGTCGTGCGTCAGCGTGAAGGTGCTGCGCATCCGAATGCCGTCCGTCTGGCGCCCCTCAAACATGTACTCGCCCTCGGGAAACAGCTTCTTGAACTCGCTCAGGGGGAACTCCGTGAACGGAGGCTCGCTCGACTCGGAGAACAGCTCGGTCAGCCCGTAGCCCTTGAGGACTCCCTTGTTCCGCACGTCCAGGATCGTTCGCCCGTCCGGTGTCTTCAGGCTGATCGACCTCCAGGGCCCGTGATCGAGGTCAATCTGGAAACCGGCGTCGCCGTCGGTCGCGTTGACTTCCACCCGCAGGCTCGCTCGCTTGAACTCCACCGTTGCTCCACTGGGGGCTCCGGATACGCTGATCGGCACCGCAGCCACCAGCGCCGCCGCCATCGCAAACCACAACAGGCGCTTCATCGGTCGTCTCCTTGATCGTTGCACCGGTTGAGCCCGGCGATCCGCACCCTATGTCCGACGACCTGACGCTCCCCTGAACCAAGCTGACGCGCCGCTGAAGGGTGGCTTCGCCGAAAGAGCTACCAACTGGCCTTGATCGTCCCTGGTCAAGGACGCGTCAACTGCGTGGGACGGCGGTTCTGGGCCGTTCCGACGTAGCCGAGCAGCGCCATGGTGGCGGCCATGCCTTCACGCGCAACCTCGCCGGCGTCGCGGAGCCAGTAGCCCGGATTGAAGGTCTCGAGACTCCACGGCCCGGCATATCCGCGCGACCGAAGGTCCGCGATGAGGTCGCGCAGGTGGATGACGCCCAGTCCTGGAAGGAGCCGATCCGCATCCTCGATCTCGCTGGGCGGCATCGCGGGGGCGTCGTTGAGGTGCACCATGGCCACCCGATCGACCGGGAAGTCGCCGAGCGGAGCGCCGCCTCCGGCATGCCAGTGGCATGAATCGATGACCAGGCCCGCTCCCGGCACACCCTCGACCACCGCCGCGGCGAGTTGCGGAGTGTCGATGGGACAGTCCGCGAAGCCGAGGAACTCGAATGCGACCTGGATCGAAGCGGCCGCGGCACGCTCCGCGATCCGGCGGACGCCCTCACGAACTGACGGCAACGCAGTGGAGACGCCGACGCCCGCGATGCGAGGCGCGACGATAAGCAGATAGGCCGCTCCCAGCGCCTGGCAGATCTCGAGCCGCGGGGCCAGCTCCAGGTCGAGTGCCTCGTCGTCGAGCGCGCCGTCCGACCGGAGCCTGACCTGGATCCCGTTGAGGCTCCAGACCTCTGTGGGTCGCACGATCGACGCCGCCCGCCGCAGTTCTCCTGGCGCATCCAGAAGGCGCTCCGCGCGGACCTCGACGCCCGCATAACCGGTTGCGCGGGCGATCTCGATGTGCCGATCGGTCGGCGTCGACATGATGGTCGCACCATTCAGATGCAGGCCGTTGCTGCCGTGCCGACCTGAAGCTTCAGTCATTTCTCGCGGATGACGCCGAAGGTAAGCCCCTGGATGACGTACCTGCGCGCGAGGATGACCATGGCCAGTGGGATGAGGATCGCGATCACGCCCGCCGCCGCCATGTCGTTCCAGATGATTTCGAACTGGGTGACGAGCCCCTGTACGCCGACCGGGAATGTCTGTCCGCGCGGGGTGGCGGTCAGGATGAGTGCGAACAGGAACTCGCTCCAGGCGAAGGCAAAGATGATGATCCCGGCGGCGAGGATGCCAGGCGTGGCCAGCGGCAGCAAGATTGTGCGGAACGCGGTCCAGCGGTTCGCGCCGTCCACGAAGGCGGCCTCCTCGAGCTCCCGCGGGATCTCCGCCAGGAACCCCTTGAGCATCCAGATCGAAAACGGCAGGTTGAACAGGGTATAGGCGAGGATCAGCGCGAGTGGCTGGTCGTAGAGACCCAGCCCCCGGACGATACCGAAATAGGGCACGACGACCGCGATCGGCGGCAGGAAGCGCAGCGACAGCGCCCAGTTGAGGACGTTCGTGCGCACTCGCCGCGACATCTGGAGGCGGGTGATCGGGTAGCAGACGATGAACCCGATCGCCAGCGCGAGGAGCGTCGTCGCCCCGCACACGAGGATGCTGTTCCGGAGCAGGACGATCATGTTGCGATCGAACAGGACGCTCTGGAACGGGGCAAGGGAGGGTGCCTGCGGGATGAGCGTCGGGTCCGAGGCGAAGATCTCCGCTCGGCTCTTCAAGGCAGTCGCGATCAGCCAGTAGATGGGAAACAGGTAGACGAGGAGCACGACCGCGAGGACGATCCAGGCGAGCAGATAGCGACCCGTCAGATGGCGCCGCATCAGTCACGCTCCAGTGGCAGTAAGCGCGTGATGATTGAATAGCCGATCGTCATGACGATCATCACCATCACGGCCAGCGCGGCAGCCTGGCTGGCATCAGAGAACTTGAACGCGATGCGATAGATGTACAGGCTGAGAAACTGCGTCGTGGAGCCCGGACCCCCGCCAGTGAGCACGAAGACGTGGTCGAACACGCGCAAGACGTCGGCGATTCGGAAAAAGAGCACGAGCAATAGGAGCGGACGCAGGTAGGGAAGCTCAATGTGCCGGAATCGGTCCCAGCCGGTTGCGCCGTCGACCTGGGCAGCTTCGACAGACTCCCGCGGTACGGTCTGGAGACCAGCGAAGAGCACGAGATAGACGAATGGCGTCCATTGCCAGATGTCCACGCTGGCGACCGCGAACATCGCGCCGAGCGGCGTGGAGAGCCAGAGGATCTCTTTCTGGACCAGCCCGACCGACTCAAGGATGTAGCTGAGAGCGCCGTAGTTCGGTCCATAGAGAAGCCGGGCGATGACGCCCACGGCGACAGGCGGGATGACGATCGGGACGATCGCCAGCGCGTACAGGACCGCTCGCAATACCGTCGATCGGACCACGCGCTCCACGAGGAGGGCAAGTCCGAGACCACCCAGGATCTGGGTTGGGAGCACGATCGCGGCGTAGGTCGCGGTCGCGACGATCGCGCCGCCTAGCCCCGGACTCGAGACTGCGCGGCCGTAGTTCGTGAGCCCGACGAACGCGCCGTCACGACCCTGCAGGGATTGGGCGACAGCGAGGACGAACGGGTAGGTGACCACGATCACGAGGATGGCGAGTGGCGGGAGGAGCAGCCGGTAACCCAGCCGCTCCTCGCGCGTCAGCCCCGACCACCGCCCGCGCCTCGGACCCGCGCTCCCCGCGCGGACCATCCCGGGACTGGACGCGGTCGTCAATTCAGTCGGCGCTAATCGAGCCGATCAGGCCTCGATAGGACGTTACTGCGTCGGATAGCCGGCCGCCTGCATGATCCCGCGGATCTCTTCGGCCGCCGCCTTGATCCCCGCTTCAGGTTCCTCCGTTCCGGCCAGGATCGCGTTGAGATGGGTTCCCAGCGCCGTCTCGACCGCGTTCCACTGATCAGTCCGCGGCCGCCAGTTCGGGACAGACGCGAAGGAGTCAGCGAGCGCCTCGAAGTACGGGTTCGCCTCGCCGAGCGTCGCATCCTCGAGGATGCTCGTGCGCGACGGGATGCCGCCTTTCTCCGCATAGGTCTTCTGGGTCGCCGGATCCGTCATCCACTTGATGAAGTCCGCCGCCGCCTGACCGTTCTGGGATGCCTTGGGAACGGCAAGGAGCCAGTTGCCCATCATCCCGATGCCCTTGCCGCTGGGCCCTGCGGGGATCGGGATGTAGGACACCTTGCCCTTGACCGTCGAGTCGGCCGACTCGATGGTGCCGGTGATCTCACCCGGCCAGGTCGTCGACTGGTAGGCCTCGCCGACCGCGATGAGGCGCGACCGATCGGCGGCGTCGGTGTTCGAGGGATCGCCTTGCGCGATGGACTTCAGGTCATTGACCAGGAAGTTGACGGCCGTCATCGACGCCTCGTTATCGATCACGACGTTCCAGTTCTCATCGAAGACGTCGCCGCCGAACGACCACAGGATCGGCAGGAAGTCGGCCACCACCGGGTTCGTCGCGGCACCACGGATGACGTAACCGGGGAAATCTTCCTTGTTCTGAGCCTGGCCGTTCGTGAGTACGTCGTCCCACGTCGCGGGAGCGGATGGCGTGAGATCGCTTCGATAGACGAACATCTCGACGTTGCCGACGATCGTGATGCCGAGCAGCTCTTGTGGCTTGTCCACCTCGCTCGGCGGCACCGGACCCCGCGGCGGCGGCCACGTGCCGACCTCGTAGATCACGGGTGCGATGTCCGGATCCTTCTCGATGCCGAGCGGCTCGAGCGGCTGGAGCGATCCGTCCGTACCGAACTTCGGCATCCACGGGTCGTCGAGCATCACCAGGTCGTAGGCGCTGTCGTTGGCCTGGAAGGTCTGGACGAGCTTCTCGTAGAGCTGGGGATACGGAAGCTCCACGATCTCCAGCGCGACGCCGGTCTTTGCCTCGTAGTCCGGCGCGACCGCCTTGAGGCCGATCGACTCGACCCCCTGGACCGCCGCGATCGTCAGCTGGGACGGCTGCGCACCGGTCGTTGCGGCAGCGGAGGCCTCGCTCGCGACGGCGCTCGGGACTGCCTCGCTCGGACTCGCCTCGCCCGGGCTCGCCTCGCTGGGCACGGTCCCGCCAGCCGATTCCACCGCACTGGGTGCGACGACCGAGGCGGGAGCACTCGGACTCGCGCCCGTGCCCGACTGACAGGCCCCCACGATAAGAACGGCGGTGATGACCGCCAACCATCGACTGACCCTCATCTCGTACCTCCTCCGTGCAGCCACCCGGGCGCTGCCCGGGACACATCGTCACGACACAGGCGCGTGAGTCACCTCCGTTCTGCTTCGAGCGATTTCGGCGAGCTTCACGACTCGGGATTCGCGGTGCGAAATCGTCGCCGCGACCGCGATCCGCATCGCCTCGAATGCGTCGCCTGCGGTGCACGGGCTGTCCGACTCGCCGCGCGCCATGGCGACAAAGGCGGCGAGCTCCGCGCGGTAGGCGTCCTCGAAGCGGGTCAGGAAGCTCTCCCACGCCGCCTCAGTCGGCGAAGCGTCCGGCTCGAGCGAGCGACTCGGCGTCCTGGGACCCACACCCATCGACACGCTGTCCCGGGCGCCGACCAGCTCCATCCGGATGTCGTAGCCGCGTGGATTGTGACGGGTCGCTGAAAGGACGCCGAGTGTCCCATCGGCCAGCCTCAGCAAAGCCCCGACGGTGTCGACGTCGTCGTGGCGCTCGAATACCTCGTCAACCCGGACGGTCCCCAGCGCAAAGACCGATTCGACCTCGCCTCCGGTGATGTACCGGAACGCATCGAAGTCGTGGATCGAGGAGTCGCGGAACATCCCTCCTGAGGTGGGGATGTAGGCCGGGGGCGGCGGCTCGGCATCGTGCGCAATCAGCCGAACGAGATAGATCCGACCGAGCTCGCCCGCCTCGACCAGGCGGCGTCCCTCGCGGTAGGCGCGATCGAAGCGCCGCTGAAAACCCACCTGCACTGGCACCCGGCTCTCTTCGATCAGTTCGACCAGATCCTCGGTCTCATTCAGCTCGAGCGCGAGCGGCTTCTCGACGAACGTCGGTAGGCCACGCTCAACCGCGGCTCGGACCAGCGCGGCATGCGCATCGGTCGCGGCCGCGATGACCACGGCATCCGCCAGGTCGAGCGCCTCGTCCACGGTGGGGACCGAACGGCCGCCAGTGTCCCGGGCAGCCGTCTCCGCTGCCTTGGGGAGGGCATCCGCGATGAGCAGCTCTCGGGTCGCGGGATCCGCCGCCAGGTGCCTGGCGTGTAACCGGCCGATTCGGCCGGCGCCGATAAGCGCGATCTTCACCTGCCCTCCAAGGGTCGCAAGCCTAGCAGTTGCGTAGAGGGACTGGCCGTGGCCAGCCTATCGGTCGAGATTCCTGACCGCTCGGGGCGTCGGCACCGATCAGTTCCGCGCGCCCTTGCCGTCTGAGGGTTGGACGGCAAGGTCCGCCCGAACGACGATGGTCGTGCGGTCACGCAGAGGAGGTAACCACATGTTCCAGGACAGCAAGGCGTTTTCCGGATTTGCCGTTGACGACCTGGCCGCCGCGAAGGCCTTCTACGGTGAAACGCTGGGGCTGACCGTGCGTGCGCTCGACGAGTTGGGGCTTCTGCAGCTCGAGCTCGTCGGGGGCACGAAGATCATGGTCTACCCGAAGCACGATTTCGTCCCGGCGACCTACACGATCCTCAATTTCCCGGTCCCGGATGTCGACAGAGCGGTCGACCAGCTCACGAAGGCAGGAGTCAGGATGGCCATCTTCGACGGCTTTTCCACAGGACGAAAAGGGAATCGCTCGCGACCAGGGCCCAACGATCGCCTGGTTCAGGGATCCCGCCGGCAACATCCTGTCCGTACTGTCCGACGAGGAGATGTGACGCCTGGCGCGTCCCGACTCAGCGGCGCGCGACGAGCCACTCCAGCGTGTCGGGGGCGACGTTCTCGACGCCGAAATGCTGGCGCACGAGATCGAGATACAGGCGCTCGTCTGAGCGAGCGGCCTTCCACTCGTCCGAATCGGGTCGAGCCTGCGCGAGGCGCGCCCTAGCCTCCCGCACCTGGTCGATGAGCCGGTCTGCGACGACGTCTTCCATCGACGCCTCGCGGATCCTGCTTCGGAGCTGAACCACGTCTTTCTCCCTGTCCGATCGTCCTGTGCGCTGATCGGTACGAAGGTAACGGCCCATTCCCTTCATGACTACACCAGACCTCCCCAACCGCTCATTCGGCCGCGCGAGTTCCGGTGACGAGCGTCACCGGAAGGATGACGATCATAGGATGTCGTGCTCGCGAGCGACAGGCGCGCGATCGACGTGGAAGGCATTCGCCTCCGGCGGCATGGCGCCGGTCAGCAGATCCACCACGATTCGGCTCCCGGCCGCCGATGCCATCACCCCGTGACCCGAGTAGCCCGCGTTCAGGGCCAACCCGGGGATCCTGGTCGGGCCCAGGAACGGGCGCCGGTCAGGCGTGTACTCGTACTGCCCGGCCTGGAGATACCAGTTGTCGGTTCCGCGGGCCCAGACGTCCTTCCAGAACGGGCTGAGGCGTGCGAGCGCATGGTCCGACGACGGGTCGAGCAGCCCGAAGGCCCAGGTCTGATCGGGCACCGGATCGTTGGTCGCCTCCGAGGACTGGGCGCCTGGGTCGGTCCAGAGCGCGAAGCAGCCGCCCCCGTTCGGTCGCCAGTGCGCTGCCGTCTCCTCTTCGATCGTCATCGGTGCGTCCGCAGGCACCTCCGGGAGATCCGGGAACACGAGCTTCTGGCGGGTAGTCGGCCGGAGGTCGATGGACAGGCCCCCGAGCGCACTAACCTCGCCGCTGAGTGGTCCCGCCGCGATCACCACGCTCTCCGCGCTGACCGCGCCGCGATCGGTTACCACGCCGTCGACGCGGCCCCTAGCATCAATGGCCAGGGCCGTCACCCGGCAGCTGGTGGCCACCACCGCCCCGCCGCCTGCCCGGGCATTCGGAATCCGCGCGGGATTTGACGCGGCGGCCACATATCCCAACGCCAGGCGTCGCGGGTCGAGCCAGCCATCACCGGCCCGGAAGCGTGCGCCACGGACCTCCACAGAGAGGTACGGAAAGCGGTGCCGCGCCTCGTCCCCGTCCAGCAGCTCGACGTCGGTCACGCCCCAGGCCCACTGGCGCTGCACGAGGCGTCGCGCCCGCTCGGCGGCCTGGTCTGTCAGGGCGCCGAAGAGGTAGCCTCCGAGCGTGAGGCCAAGATCCCATTCCTCCAGGCCCGTCCGAACACCAAACTCCGAGAAGAGCTCGATGCCCTCGCGGACGAGCGCGATCTCCTCGGGATTATCGAACTGGAGACGGAAGGCGCCGGTCGAGGCTGCCGTCGTGAGCGTCGCCAGGCGCGGCCGGGCCTCCAGGACGGCAACGCGTAATCCGGCGCGGGTGGCGAAGAACGCTGTGGCGGCACCCACCACCCCGCCGCCGATGATCACCATGTCGACGGTTCCTGGAAGGCGGTCGACGTAGCGGACGGCCGGCCGAGCTGGCATGGTCGAGACCATACAATCGGCCGATGGCGAGCAGCTCCGACCTGCGCAGCCGGCTTCGAGCCGGCGAGCCCGTCTTCGGAGCCTTCCTCAACCTCGGTTCGCCGATCGCGGCCGAGATCGTCGGCCGCGCCGGCTTCGACTGGCTGCTCCTGGATCTCGAGCACGGGATGGGCGACGAGGGTGGCCTGCTTCACGTTCTGCACGCGGTAGCGTCCACGCCGGCCAGCGCGATCGTGCGTGTCGAGGAACTGTCGCGACTTCGGATCGCTCGCGTGCTCGACCTGGGTGCGCCGGGCGTGATGGTTCCCCGGCTCGAATCCGCGGAGCAGGCTCGGGAGGCCGTCAGCTACGTGCGCTATCCACCCGAGGGCATTCGCGGCGCCGCGCTCCTGACTCGTGGCGCCCGCTACGGGACGGTGGCTCATGCAGACCTGCGCCGTATCAACGACGAGATCCTGCTGACCGTCCAGATCGAATCGACGACCGCTGTTGGCGCGGCGCCCGCGATGGCGGCTGTCGACGGCGTGGATGTTCTGTTCGTGGGACCCACCGATCTCACGCATTCGATGGGCATCCCCGGTGAATTCTCGAACTCCGACTACCTCGATGCTTTGGCAGCCGTCGTGCACGCAGCACGAGGGTCCGGCAAACAGTCCGGCATCCTCCTTCAGCAGATAGAGGACCTGCCGCGCCACCTGGAGATGGGTTTCACCGTTGTTGGGCTGAGCTCGGACGGGGCCTTCCTCGCGGCCGGCGCACGTGCCGCGAGCAGCGGTCTTCGGCCCGGCTAGAACGTGACGTTCAGATAGGCCTCGCTCGCCTCACGGGCGGCCACGAGCTCATCGAGATAGTCCTTGAATCGCGGGCACCTGGTGAGCTTGCGGTAGATGTACTCGTTGACCGCCTCCATCGCGGCCGTGCGCTCGCCGCCGTCGCTTACCGTCAGTCCCGGTTGTCGATCTGAGCCCGCTGGAGGCCTCCCGAATAGTCGACGTAGATGGCCTTCCACTCCGTGAAGGTGTCAAGCGCGGCATGGCCGGCCTCGCGGTGGCCGTTGCCGGTGCCCTTCGTGCCGCCAAAGGGCAGGTGCGTCTCGGCGCCGATCGTGCCTGCGTTCACGTACACGATGCCGGTCTCGAAATCGCGCATGGCGCGGAACGCGAGGTTGGTGTCCCGCGTGTAGATGCTCGACGAAAGCCCGTACCGCGTCTGGTTCAGCGCGGTCACCGCCTCCTCGTAACCGGGCACCCGGATGATCGAGAGCATGGGCCCGAAGATCTCCTCCTGGCCCAGGCGACCCATCGGCTCCACACGGTCGAAGATGGTCGGTGGGAAGAAATGGCCGTGGTCGAGCTCCGGCCAGCCGTCCGGGCGCCTGCCGCCGACGACCAGGTGCGCTTCGTCCCGTCCGATCTCGACGTACCGTTCGACCTTGTCGAGAGCCCCGGCGTTGATCAGCGGGCCCACGTCGGTCTCCGGGTCGAGGCCAGGCCCCAGGCGCAGGGCCCCGGCAGCGGATTCCAGGCGCTCGAGGAGTGCGTCGGCGACCTTCTCGTGGACGATCACCCGGCTGCAGGCGGTGCAGCGCTGGCCGGTCGTCCCGAACGCCGACCAGATGATTCCCTCGGCGGTCAGTCCGAGATCGGCGTCCTCCATCACCACGATCCCGTTCTTGCCACCCAACTCGAGAGAGAGGCGCTTGAGGCGGCGAGCCGCAATCTCGGCGATCTGCCGGCCGTTCTCGCCGCTCCCGGTGAAGGAGATGACCGGCACGTCGGGACTCTCGAGGATCGCGCTGCCGACCTCCTCGCCGGAACCGGTGACGAGATTGACCGTGCCCGCCGGAAAGCCCGCCTCGTGCAGCAGCTCGACGAGGAGTGCGGCACAGTGGGGCGTGTCGGAGGCCGGCTTGAAGACCACCGTGTTGCCTGCCACCAGCGCGGGCATCATCTTCCAGCAGGGGATCGCGATGGGGAAGTTCCAGGGGGTGATGATTCCTGCCACCCCGATCGGCTCGCGAACGCTCATGGCCCACTTGTTCGGCAGCTCCGAGGACGTGGTGTCACCGAAGAGACGTCGCCCCTCCCCTGCCATGAGATAGGCGATGTCGATGCCTTCCTGGACGTCGCCGCGCGCCTCGGGCAGCACCTTGCCCATCTCGCGGGTCATGGCCCGGGCGAGTCCCTCCTTGCGTTCGGCCAGCAGCGCGGCGAAGCGGTAGAGGACTTCGCCACGCTTGGGCGCCGGGGTCGCCCGCCAGAGGGGATAGGCATCACCTGCCGCCCTCACTGCGGCTGCCACGTCGGCGGGGCCGGACGATTGGAAATGAGCAATGACGTCGCGGGTGTCGGCAGGGTTGTGCGACGCGAAGCTCCGGCCCGTGACGCTGGCCTGCCACTCTCCGCCGATGAAGTTGCCGTAGGTCAGCGGCTCCCCTGCCGAGTCCGAACCGCTACGCACAGTCTGATCGTCGCGCGCCCCTGGCTGGACCGTCTGCGTCACCCATCGATTGTAGGAGTCAGCCGAGCGCGCGCACCGTGGTGACTGGCGCCGTTTGCATCAGATGCACGCAGGCGACGCCAAACCGGGGCAACTCGACCGGCCTGTGGTTGGTTAGTTGCACCCGGTGCAAACGCCCCGGCGTCAGCCGCTCGTCGGCTCCCCTTCCGCCGCCCGCGCGCCGTCCGTAGCGGGCGGTCCCTCCCCGGTACGGACAACGTCGGGCTCTGCACCGCCGACGACGTGTTCGTAGGCGCGCAATCGCGCAAGGGGCAGAAGGGCGAGCGCCATCAGGCCAAAGGTCGCCAACAGCATCCCGTCGATCCCTCGCCATTCGGCTGCCGTTCCGCCGATCAGGCTCCCCGCGATCTGTCCGAGCGCCAGGAAGACGCTGTAGAGGCCCATGATCGCCCCGCGGTCGGTCGGGAAGCGCTCCGAGATGTCGGCCAGCAGCCCCAGGGCCGCCGGCGTGGCTCCTGCAAGCACGAAGAGTCCGGCCGCCGCGAGGAGGCCGGCGCCAGCAACGAGGACGACCGGCAACCCGTCGCCATGGTTCACCACCATCGCCGCAGCGACCAGCGCCGCCCCACCGAGGATCCCGTAGAAGATGATCGTGGTCCGGCGCAGCGCTGCGAAACGACGTCCCCAATAGAAGAGCCCCGCGCCGAAGATGGCGAAGATGACCAGCGCAGCGACGGTGATCTCGAGGGGACTGAAGCCGCGCAACAGCACCTGATCGGGAAAGCGAGCGTCCTCCCTCGCAAACTGGTAGATCGACTGGCTGAACCAGAGCCCGATCGAGGCGTTGACACAGATCCAGGTCGGGGCAAGCAACCAGACGTGCGAGCTGGTGACCAGATCGAGATAGCGGCGCCAGCCGTAATGGGCGCTGCCGGCAGGGATGGTGGCCTGCTCGGCGGGCGCCGGATGGGCCACGCCAAAGCGGTAGATCAGCCAGGAAACGCCGTAGATGACCGCGTTGAGGAAGAACGCGACAGGGCCCAGGAGCTGGTAGAGCACGCCGGCGGCGACGACGCCCAAGCCGAGGCCAGCCAGGGTGGCCGCCTCGAAACGGGCGACGGCCCGGCCCCTCAGGCCTTCGTCGAATGCCGTCGCCATGGCGAGGTAGCCCAGGATCGACGGCACGCTCGCGGCAGTCGAGGCGCCTTCCAGCCAGCGCGTACCGCCCAGGAGCAGCAGGTTGGTGGTCAGTCCGGTCATGATCACCGCGATCCCGCCGAAGACGGGCCCGATCAGCATGACTCGATGGTGCCCCAGGCGATCGGACAGGATCCCGAAGAACGGAGAGAGCAGCAGCTCCGCGGCGTAGAAGGTCGCGGCGAAGGCGCCCACGACGACCGGACCGACCTCCTCGCCGCCGTGTCGCGACAGGTTGGCGAGGTAATAGCCCAGCAACGCACCGGTCAACCCGGTGCTGAAGCGAAGGGTGAGGGTTCCGAAGATGACGGCGCTGAGGGATCGATCCACGCCCGACTAGCCTACCCGCCGGCCGTCACGACGATCCGGTCGCTGGTCGCGGTCGAGCGCCGGTCGGCCGTATGCTCGATCCAATGAACCGACCCTCATCCGGCCCGAGCCCGCCGGCCGAGCTGCTGGAGGCCGCTGAAGCGCGAGCGGAGGCACGGCGGCAGCACGACTGGCCAACGGCCGATCGGCTGCGAGCCCAAATCGAGTCGGCCGGCTGGAAGGTCATCGACCGCGGGACTCGATTCCGGCTCGAGATCGCCTCTTCACCCGATCTGGAGGACGAGGGCATCACACGGTATGGCTCTAGCGATTCCGTGCCCTCCCGGCTCAACGAGCTCCCGAGCGTCGATGTCAGCTGGATACTCGAGCTTCGCCGGGACGCCGAAGCCTTCCCCCGCTTACCTCAGCCGTCGCCCGCGGACCCGCCAGCCATGAGCGGCCAGCTGGTCGCCGTGGCGAACGGCGTGCCAGCCGATGACTCGACCCTGCCAGACGCACGGGCGTTCGGGTGGTCGAGGGAACTCGTCTCGACGTCGGCACCGCTCAGCCCAGGCAGCGTGTGGAACATCGGGGTGCGCCGGTCGGCCGGTCGGCTGATCTGTCTGGCCGGCGCCTCGGTCTCGGCAGGGCTAGTCCAGCTGCCAACCGGGAGCCAGCTCACGTCGCTCGTTCAGGCGTTCGACGATCCAACGGTGGGCGTTGTCGGCGCACCGGGGTTGCGCTCCGCCGATATGCGCCATTTCCAGCCCGTCGAGGCCGGCGCGGCCCAGGCGATCGGTCGAGGCCTGCTCTGTTTCCGCCGCGATGAGTTCCTGGCGCGCGGTCCGCTGGACGAAGGGTTCAACGGGGAGGGCTGGCTTCACATCTGGTGGAGCCTCGTGCTGCGAGATCAGAAGGAGGGCGTCCCACCTCGTCGTGCCCTCGCCGTCAACCTGGGAGCGTGGCCCGACGCTGCCTTGGTGGGCGAGCGCAGCCGTCCCGAGCGCCGGGACTTCTACCGCTTTCTCGAACGCTTCGGTGATCGCCGGGACCTGCTCACCGGGTCCCCGGGTGTCGCCTACGAATCGGCGTAGTGGTATCTGCTCGCAACAGGCTCCTGCGTGTCACCCAGTACAGGGAGTAGTGCTAGATGCGAGCGGGGCCCGTGGCGAGTGTCACTCAGCATCCAGGTTAGTAGGTGATAGGAAGCGTTGATGGCCTCGTGCACGAGCCTGCGCTCCGGTCGCTGAGCGATCTGGTTTAGCACTACTGGGGTTCGTGGCTGACACCAACACGAGAGCCCGCCGTCTCTGCCCGCCGGTCGCGGCGTTGGTCGGTGCCCAGCATCACGCCCACTGCCAGGACCCCGATGAGCAGCACGACAGCTGCGCCGGTCACGAGCACCTCGGACGATCCCCTTGGGCCGGCTGCTGCTGCGGTGCCGGACGCGGGCGGCCGTTGCCAGAGGCGGCCCAGGGTCGGGGCCCCCCTGGGCCGCAGGACCAGGCCGAGCCAGGCACCGGCGAGCAGGCCGCCGACGTGCGCGGCATTGTCGATGAAGGAGCCGAGCCCGAAGCCAAGCAGCAGGTTGAACCCGACCAGAATCCCGATCTGACTCGTCAGTGCCCGCTGCTGCCGTCCGAGCACGGGCCGGTGTACTCGGAGCCCCACGAGCAGCACGCCAAAGAGCCCGAAGATCGCCCCGCTGGCGCCAACTGAGTCATTCGGGACGAAGACATAGCTGGCCGTCGAGCCTGCAGCGGCGGTCAGAAGGTAGATGCCCAGGAAGAGGGCGCGTCCGTAGAGTCCCTCAACGACCGGACCCACCAGGTACAGGGCGTACATGTTGCTGGCGAGATGCAGGATGAATGTGGGGCTGTGGACGAGGACGACGCTCACCAAGCGGTAGAGCTCCCCGGCTGCCACGGCGCTCTTGTCCAGCGCGAAGAGCGCGAAGAGCACCTCTCCGCTGGGCCCCAGCAGGCTCGAGATGCCGATTGCAACGGTCACCGCCAGGATGGCGTAGGTGAGGATCGGTGACGGGGCCACGTCGGTGCGAGCACGACCGAAGGCGCGCTGGGCAGCCGTCTGGTTGCCCGCCTCCTTGTTGAGCCAGCCGAGGCGGGAAGCGATCTCGGCTCGCTCCGTCTGGGGAGCACGGCGCTCGGCCTCGCGATACGCGTCTCGTGCCCGGCGCAGATCACCACCGCGGACGTGGCCCGCGGCCAGCTGCTTCCAGGCCAGCCAGCTGAGCGATGTATCGGGGGCCTGGGTCGCCTGCTGCCACAGCTGCTCGGCCGCTGGCTCGTCGTCGAGCCGGTAGCGCGACTCAGCCAGGCCCATCAGCGCCGCCACGTGGATGTCGGCATCACGGTGTCCGACCAGGCGTGCATACCGCGTGCCGGCCTGCTCGTAGTCTCCCTGCGCGGCGAGCGCGTCGGCCTGCTCAACGAGACGGATGGCAGCGACCCGGTCGAGCGGGCCAGCCGGCAGTGAAGCGCTGGCCGGAGCCGGCTCGGAGTCGGACACGTTCGGCCGAGTCTACCTACGATGCGAGAACCCTGTAACCCGCAGTGCGGAGCGGTCGCCTCGGGCGCAACCGACGGCACGGGAGGATCGAGCCTCCAGCGGGTCAACGGCCACCCAGTGGCGCCCGCGTCACAGGGAGGAGAAACCATGGACCGTTCCAGTTCTTCAGGCGACTACCCCGTCGACAATGCGACCTACAACCTGCTCCAGTCGCTCACCTCGAAGCTCGAGGCGCTCGACGCCTACAAGACCTACGAGCAGGACGCGGACGATCAGTCGAGCTCGCTCTTCCGCGAGCTGGCTGAGCAGGACCGCCAGCATGCACAGCGGCTCCTCGAGGCTGTGAAGCAGAAGCTCTCACAGAGCTGAGGGCGGCGGTCATTCCTTCATCGGGTGACGACGCGGAGCGCGACGACGAGAAGCGCTCCGC
>JACDFU010000036.1 GCA_013815585.1 Chloroflexota bacterium | reverse complement strand
CCCTATGCCGGCGCGGCGATGGGCGAAGAGATCATGGAGAACGGGGTCGAGATCGAGGGCCAGCTCGTCAAGGACGCCTTGTGCGTCTACGACGACCTCACCAAGCACGCCTGGGCCTACCGGGAGATGTCGTTGCTGCTGCGACGTCCGCCCGGTCGCGAGGCCTACCCAGGCGATGTCTTTTACCTGCACAGCCGTCTCCTGGAGCGCGCAGCGCGTCTCAACGACGAGAACGGCGGCGGCTCACTGACGGCCCTGCCCGTGATCGAGACGCAGGCGAACGACGTTTCGGCGTACATCCCCACCAACGTCATTTCGATCACGGACGGCCAGATCTACCTGGAGTCGGACCTGTTCAACGCTGGCCAGCGGCCCGCCCTGAACGTGGGCATCTCGGTATCGCGGGTAGGCTCGGCAGCACAGACCAAGGCCATGAAGAAGGTCGCCGGCCCGCTCAAGCTCGACCTCGCCCAGTACCGCGAGCTGGCGGCCTTCGCGCAGTTCGCATCGGATCTCGACAAGGCGACCCGCGACCAGCTCACGCGCGGCGAGAAGACGTCCGAGATCCTCAAGCAGGCCCAGTTCCAGCCGCTTCCCGTCGAGAAGCAGGTGGCCATCCTGTACGCGGTCACCAAGGGCCACCTGGACGACGTGCCGACGCCGCGCATCCGCGAGTTCGAACAGGGCTTCTACCGTTTCCTCGAGGCGGAGCGCCCGGAGATCCTCTCCACGATCGGCGAGTCCGGCGCGCTCGATGACGAGGCGGCCGAGCAGCTGGCGAAGGCTGTGACCGACTTCAAGCAGACCTTCCTGGCGTAGGTCGGATCGTTGCCCAGCCAGCGGGAGATCCGGCGCCGGATCGGCTCCGTGAAGAACATCAAGCAGATCACCCGGGCGATGCAGTTCGTGGCTGCCTCCAAGCTGAAGCGAGCGCAGGATGCGACGCTCCAGACGAGGCCCTACACCGAGGCGCTCGACGAGGTGCTCGCGGACCTCGCCGCCGTGCTCGGCGCGGAGGAGCACCCGCTGCTGGCACGACGCGAGGGCGGAACGCGGGCTCTCGTGGTGATCACCACCGACCGGGGTCTCGCTGGCTCGCTCAACACAAACCTGATTCGCTTCGCCGCGCGGCAGATCACCGAGCACCAGGGCGACCTGACCGTCATCACGGTCGGGCGCAAGGGAACCGGCGCCATGCGCCGAAGCCGGGTTCCCATCGAGGCGACCTTCGAAGGCTTCGGTGACCGGCCTGCCTTCTCCGAGGTGACGGCGCTCTCACGCCTCCTGACTGACGATTACCTGAGCGGGAAGCTGAACCAGATCGACATCGTGTTTCCGCGCTTCATCTCGACCCTCGCCCAGCGTCCGGAAATCCGACGCTTGCTGCCCGTGCCTCCGACAGAGACGGCGGAGGTGGCCGGGCACATACCGGGCTCGCAGTTCATCTTCGAGCCCAACGCCGGCGAGGTCCTCCGTCAATTGCTGCCACGCTACGTGGCGACGCGCGTCTACCAGGCTGTCCTGGAGGCGACTGCCAGCGAGCAGTCGGCCCGGATGGTCGCCATGAAGAACGCCACCGAGAATGCCCAGGAGCTCATCGAGGACCTGACCCTGAGCTACAACAAGGTCCGCCAGGCGAACATCACCCGCGAGATGATCGAGATCGCCACGGGCGCAAACGCGTCCTGACGCGGACAGAGAGGATCTGAACAGCATGGCCGTCGAAACCCCCGCCGCCCCGCGAACGGAGACCCCGGGCGCTACCGGCAGCGTCATCGCCATCACCGGCCCCGTCGTTGACATCGAGTTTCCTGCCGGCGAGCTGCCCGCCATCTACAATGCGGTCGAGGTCGAGCGCGGTGACGAGCCGATCGTCTGCGAGGTTCAGCAGCACCTCGGCAACAACTGGGTCCGAGCGGTCGCGATGACCTCCACCGACGGGCTGGCCAGGGGCAACAAGGCGGTCGACACGGGCGGACCGATCAGCGTTCCGGTGGGTGAGCAGACCCTGGGCCGGGTCTTCAACGTCCTCGGCCTACCGATCGACGGCAAGGAAGCCGTCGAGACGGAGGAGCACTACGGAATCCACCGGCCGGCGCCCGCCTTCGAGGATCAGGCCACTGCCACCGAGGTCTTCGAAACGGGGCTCAAGGTGATCGACCTGGTTGCGCCCTTCTCCAAGGGCGGCAAGGTCGGCGTCTTCGGCGGAGCGGGCGTCGGCAAGACGGTCATCATCCAGGAGCTCATTCGCAACGTCGCCCAGGAGCACGGCGGTTACTCCGTCTTCGCCGGCGTCGGTGAGCGCTCCCGGGAGGGCAACGACCTGCTCCGGGAAATGACCGAATCGGGCGTCATCGAGAAGACCGTCATGGTCTTTGGCCAGATGAATGAACCGCCGGGTGCCCGACAGCGGGTCGGCCTGACCGCCCTCACGATGGCCGAGTTCTTCCGCGATGAGGGGCGGGACGTCCTCCTCTTCATCGACAACATCTTCCGCTTCACTCAGGCGGGCTCGGAGGTGTCGGCTCTCCTCGGCCGGATGCCCTCGGCTGTGGGCTACCAGCCCAACCTGGCGACGGAGATGGCCGGCCTCCAGGAGCGCATCACGTCGACCAAGACTGGCTCGATCACCTCGCTCCAGGCCATCTTCGTGCCGGCAGACGACTACACGGATCCCGCGCCCGCGACGGCCTTTGGACACCTGGACTCGACGATTCGTCTCGAACGGTCCATCGCCGAGCTGGGCATCTATCCGGCCGTGGACCCGCTGTCATCGACCTCGACCGTGCTCGATCCGAACATCGTTGGGCAGGAGCACTACGACGTGGCACGCGAAACGCAGCGGGTGCTCCAGCAGTACCGCGATCTCCAGGACATCATCGCGATCCTGGGCGTGGATGAGCTGTCCGAGGAGCAGAAGCAGACCGTTTCTCGTGCGCGGCGGCTCCAGCGCTACATGAGCCAGCCGATGTTCGTGGCCGAGGCGTTCACTGGGCGGGCAGGTCAGTACGTGGCGATCAAGGACACGGTTACCTCCTTCAAGCAGATCCTGGCGGGCGAAGCAGACGACCTGCCCGAGCAGGCGTTCTTCCTGGCCGGCACGCTCGACGACGTGCGCGAGAACGCAAAGCGCCTCCAGGGAGAGTCGTGACGCCGGGTACGCGAGGGGTCCTGTCCTGGCGGTCGCCGCTGCGACCTTCGCTTGGACATGCCTTCGTCCTGACTCGCTCCGGCCTGCACGGACGGGCGACCTAGATGCCGCTGCAGCTCGAGATCGTCACGCCGGAGCGGCGGGTCTTCTCCGAGGAGGTCGACCAGGTCGTCTGCCCCGGCGTCGAAGGAGAGCTCGGCATCCTTCCGCACCACGCGCCGCTGGTTACCACGCTTGGCGTGGGTGAGCTCCGGATTCGTCGCGTTGGCCAGGAGGAGTACTTCGCCATCGCGGGGGGCTTCCTCCAGGTCCGGCCCGACAAGGTCATCGTCATGGCCGAAACCGCCGACATGGCCTCGGAGATCGACCTCCAGAAGGCCGAGGAGGCGCGTCGCGAGGCCGAGCGCGCCCTGGAAGAGGGTTTCGAGGAGCCCGCCGATCTCGCCCGAGCGCGGGCGTCGTTGCAGCGAGCCCTCATGCGCATCCAGGTGGCGGAGCGGCGCCGGCACCGGGAGGGACCACGGCAGCGCAGCTAGCTGCCATCCCTTGGCCGACGCCCGCCCGTTCCACTGGGAATTCAGCCCGCCCCCGGTTCAGCGGGAGGTGCTGCGCGTCGCCGGTGGGCGCACCCTCAACGGCCGCGTCCAGATCAGTGGAAGCAAGAACGCCTCCCTGAAGCTCCTGGCGGCGGCCACGCTGACCGGTGAGCGGTGCCGCTTCACGAATGTTCCGGAGATCGAGGACGTGCGCGTGATGGCCGAGACGCTGCGCGACCTCGGGGTGGTCGTGGACCATCCCGAGCCGAACGTCTACGAGGTGGCCTCGGGAGACGTCGACTGGCTCTTCGTGCCGCTCGAAGCCGCTGCCAAGATGCGCGCCAGCTTCATCCTTCTGGGGCCGCTGCTGGCCAGGTTCGGCAGGGTGATCATCAGCAACCCCGGCGGAGACCGGATCGGCCGGCGGCCGGTCAATCTCCATGTCGAGGCAATGCGCGCGCTGGGCGCGGAGATCGAGTACCGGAACGGCTATTACTTCGCCCGGGCACCAGGGCGTTTGCGCGGGACCGACGTCACGTTTCCCGTCGTCACGGTCATGGGCACGGAGAACGCGATCCTCGCGGCCGCGCTCGCCGATGGGCACACGACGATCAGGCCCGCTGCCCAGGAACCGGAGGTCGACGCGCTCATCGGGTTCCTGCAGAAGATGGGCGCGGAGGTCCACAGAACCGCTCCCGATACCGTCGAGGTGGAGGGGCGCAAGCGGCTGCGCGGCGCAGACCAGCACGTCGTCTCTGACCGGATCGAGGCAGGCACCTTCGTGGTGGCAGCCGCAGTGACCGGGGGCCAGGTGACCCTCGACGGCGCTCCCTGCGAGCACCTGGGCGCGTTTCTCGAGGTGCTCGAGGAGGCGGGAGTCCAGCTGCACTGCGAGCGGGAGACCATCGAGGTGCGGGGGGCGCCCCCGGGCAGCGATGCATACCGGGCCTGCGACATCACCACCGCTCCCTATCCGGGGCTGGCGACGGACCTCCAGCCTCCCACAGCCGTCCTGCTCAGCCAGGCTACCGGCACTAGCCTCATCCGGGAGACGATCTTCGAGGACCGGCTGGAGTGGCTCGGCGAGCTCGCCCGGATGGGTGCCAACGTAGAGATGATCGACGACCACCGGGCGGCGCTGACGGGTCCGGCTCGCCTGCATGCCGCCGAGGTCGAGATCGGCGACCTGCGCGCCGGCGCCTCGCTCATCCTGGCCGGCCTGGCGGCCGAGGGGACGACCACCATCCACGGCGGTCATCACGTCCACCGGGGTTATGAGAACATCGAACAGAAGTTTGTCGATCTGGGTGCGCAGATGGAGCGGGTTGCGGAGGAAATGACGACGACGCCGGCATGAAGATCGGGATCGACCTGGGGACCGCAAACGTCCTCGTCTACGTGAAGGGGCGCGGGATCGTCATCCAGGAGCCGTCCGTCGTCGCGGTCAGCGACGACAACCACATCGTTGCAGTGGGCGAGGAAGCCCGGGAGATGATCGGGCGCACGCCCGGAAACATCTCCGCGATCCGTCCCATGAAGGATGGCGTCATCGCCGACTACGTCATCACCGAGGCCATGCTGCGCTACTTCATCAAGAAGGCCGGCCGCTCCATCACCAAGCCCGACGTGATGATCAGCGTGCCCTCCGGGGTCACCAGCGTGGAGAAGCGGGCCGTGCGCGACGCCGCGCTCAAGGCCGGGGCACGCGAGGCATATCTCATCGAGGAGCCGCTGGCGGCCGCGATCGGCGCGAACGTTCCGATCAGCGGCCCGTCGGGCAACCTCATCATCGATATCGGTGGTGGTACAAGCGAGATCGCCGTCATCGCCCTGGGTGGGATCGTCATTTCGCGGTCCGTCCGGGTCGGCGGGAACCGCTTCGACGAGGCGATCGCGACCTACATCCGCAAGAAGTACAACCTGATGATCGGCGAGCGGACCGCCGAAGAGGTCAAGATCAACATTGGCACGGCCCTGCCACTGGAGCGCGAACTCCACATGGAGGTTCGCGGGCGCGACCTGATCGCCGGCCTCCCTCGCACCATCCCGCTGACCAGCTCGGAGGTGACCGAGGCGATCGAGCAGCCGCTTCAGCTCGTGGTGACGGCGGTCCGCCAGGTGCTGGAGGAGACGCCGCCGGAGCTTTCCAGCGACATCATCGACAAGGGGATGGTGATGTCCGGCGGCGGGGCGCTCCTGCGCAACATCGACAAGCTCCTCACCCAGGTCACCGGCGTCCCCTGCCACGTGGCCGAGAACTCGCTCAACTGTGTGGCGCTCGGCACGGGCCTCGCCCTGGAGCATTTCGAGTTCTTCAAGAAGTCGCTGGTCCAGCGGATCTGACCGCAACCGTGGAAGCGGGCGTCGAGGGCCGCGTATTCGTCGACCTGCACTGCCACAGCGCCGCTTCGTTCGATTCGCTGAGCCCAGTCAGCTCGATCGTCCGGACTGCAGTCCAGCGAGGGCTGACCCACCTCGCGATCACGGACCACGAGCGATTGGACGGCGCGCTCGAGGCACGGGACATGGCACCTCCCGGGCTGGAGATCATCGTGGGCGAGGAGGTCCGCTCGACCGACGGCGACGTGATCGGGCTCTACCTGACCAGCCCGGTTCCACCGGGCCTCTCCGCCCTGGAGACCGTGGCTGCCATTCACGAGCAGGGTGGCCTGGCCGGCATCCCGCATCCCTTCGACCGGTTCCGGTCATCCGGCCTTGCTGGTACGGCGAACGAGCAGCTGGAGCGGCTTGCCGCCGAGATCGACTACGTCGAGGCCTTCAACGCACGCGTGCCCTATGCGGCCGCGAACGAGCGCGCCGCTGCGTTCGCGCGCTCACACAAGCTGGCCGGGGTGGCCGCCTCGGACGCCCACAGCCTGCTTGAGGTTGGCATCGCCTACACCGTCCTGCCGGGGCCCATCTCGGGAGCCGACGACCTTCGCGCGGCCCTCACCACCGCCTCGCTCGTGACCGGACGAGCGTCGTTCCTTGCGCGAGGCATGATGCCCCTCGTCAAGGTGATCCAGCGGCTACGTGGCAACCGCCGCATCGAACCGGCCGGCCACCGATCGGCCACCGGATGACCGGCGACCCCAGGGCAGATTCGTCGGCGCCCGGCGACTCGGATGCTCGCTCTGACCCCGGCGCCGGCTCGGAGGTTCCCTCTGACGTCAGCGCCGAGCAGGTCTCTCTGGCGCGCCGGCTGCGCGACCCGAGGACCATCATCTCCATCGTCCTGCCGCTCGTGCTTCTCGTGCTGCTCTCCCGGGCGCTGCCGGGCTTCGAGCTCGACAAGCTGCCGGAGCGGGTCCTGGCCGCCAACCCGCTGCTGCTTCTCCTGGCGCTGGCGGTCTACTACGTGGGGTTCCCGCTTCGCGGGTATCGCTGGGCCACGCTCATCCGGGGCACCGGGTACCCGCTGTCAATTCGCGATTCGACAGAGATCATCTTCATCAGCTGGCTGGTCAACTGCCTCGTCCCGGCCAAGCTTGGTGACGTCTATCGGGCCTACCTGCTTCGGCTGAACACCCTTGTCTCTCTGAGCCGGACGTTCGGGACCGTGTTCATCGAGCGGATCTTCGATCTCTTCGCGATCGTGCTACTGGGCCTTGCCGCGGGCTTCTGGAGCTTTCGCACCGGGCTTCCTCCCGAGGTGGTCATCATCTTTGCGGCCGGCCTGGTCTTCATCGGGCTGCTTGCGGTGGGCCTGTTCACGCTGCGCAATTTCGGTCGGCGCCTGCTCATGGCGTTGCCCGTGCCGCAGCGGCTTCATGAGTTCTACGACCGCTTCGAGGAGGGCGTCTTCTCGATCGACCGGCGTCAGGTGCCTCGGCTCGCCCTGGTGACCGTCGCGATCTGGACGACGGAGGCGCTACGGCTGTTCTTCGTCGTTGAGGCACTGGGTTTCACGGGCGTTCACCTGGGGATCAGCGGTGCCTTCTTCGTCGCGCTCGCTGCGTCGCTCCTCACAGCCGTGCCCATCACGCCGGCCGGCATCGGCTTCGTCGAGGCGGCGATCGTCACGATCCTGACGCTCGCCTACGGAGTTCAGCCTGCAGAGGCGGCCACGATCGCGCTCGTCGACCGCGCGATCAGCGTGCTTTCGGTCATCGTCCTGGGCAGCATCGCCTATGTGCTCTCGCCCAAGACCAAAGGGGGCGGCAGCGGCGCGGTCGTGAGCACGTCCACAAGCTGACGCAGATGGCCAGGAGAGCGCGACCCGCCCGGTTCTTTGGGCGGATGTGCGCTAGTTGCGCTTCGTGGTGAGCCGCTGCGGAAGGTCGCGAGGCACGGGCCGGGGGGTCGCTGCCTGGGCCGCGTGCATGGTGAGGCGTCGCGAGCGAACCGCCAGGTAGTACTCCATCACCTGGCGCACCTGGGCCTCGCTGAGGTAATCGTCGGCGCGAAGCGAGTATTCGACACGCGCGGTTGGGTGAGTCGTACCGGCTGCCACCAGGCCGAAGTACTGCGGCGTGTCCGCTTCGTCATGCAACTCCCGCAACCCGCGGGCGAGCTTCGTCGCCGTACCGAGGGATGGGGTCCGATCGCCGCGGATCAGCCGCGAGATCGTGGAATGATCGACGCCGGACTGTTGCGCAAGTTGGCGCTGCGACATCTTCTTGGCCTTCAGCTGGGCTCGAAGCCATTCGTTGAAGGGCCGGCCGTTCTGGACGGTCATGCCTGCTCTGCGTCACCTCGCTGCCCGGCGGTTCATCCGATCTCGAGACGGATGTGCACGTTCGCCACGGCGATCATCGACGCCGACTCGCTGCCTCTCTATAGCCCCTTGGTACCGCTCCGGGCGCTGACTGGGGCAGGGCCCGAACCGTCGGGGGTGGACCGGGAGGGCTCGCCGCCGGCGTCCTCCGAACAACGCGCGATGAGCTCATGTTCAGCGCCTCCGCGGGCAGCTCGGGCAGCGGCTCGCCTGCCAGCAGGAGCCGAACGCGAGCCATATTGGTCGCCTCGTATCCCTCGTCCATGCCGGGCGTCTCGAAGAACATGGGAACGCGGGCAAGCCTGGGATGGCGAACGATCGCAGCCAGACCGGAAGCGCCGATGCGGCCCGCGCCAAGGTGTTGGTGACGGTCGATGCGCGACCCACGCTCGCTGCGCGAGTCGTTGAGGTGGATCATGGCCAGGTGCTCGCTCCCGACGAGCCGATCGAACGTGGCGAGAAGTCCGTCCAGCTCGTTGGGATCGCTGAGGTCGTAACCGGCCCCCCAGCGATGAGCCGTATCCAGGCAGAATCCAACGGCCCTTGCCGGGACTCCCGCGCCGAGGATCTCCTCCAGCAGGGCGGCCAGCTCTTCGACGCGCGACCCGATGCTGTCACGGCCCCCCGCGCTGTTCTCGATGACGACCCTTGGCCGGCCTTCAGGCGCGCCGAGCTCCAGGGCCATCGCGAGCCCGGCGGCGATGCGTCGATGGCCGACGTCCACGCCCGCTCCGCGATGCGAGCCGGCATGAATGTTGAAGAGGGTCGCTGCGTAGGTCTGCGCCATCGCCAGGTCGGCCGACATGGTCTCGACCGACCGCTGCCAGAACGCCTCATCCGGACCCGCCAGGTTCACCAGGTACGACCCGTGAACCGCCAGTACTACGACCTCGGAGCCCTCGAGGCGCGCTCGGAACCCCTGTAGGTCTGTCGGTGGTCCTGCCTTGCGACGCCAGGCAGTGGGGTTGTCGGAGAAGATCTGCAGGGCCGTGGCGCCGATTGCCCCGGCGCGGTCGGCGGCCTTGAGGAGGGCACCGCCCACGGGCAGGTGGGGCCCGATCATTCTACCCCCGAGGGCATCCCCGGCAGGCCCGCTCCCCGGCCGCTCCTCTCCTGTCACGAGTTGGATCGTACGAGCCCACCTAGCCGACGCTTGCGCTACCGACGACCCGGCGCGCCGCCCTTGGTGTACACCCCACCGACACTCGGCTCGATCAGCCCGTAGGCCCCGTCTCGGCGGCGGTAGAGCACGGCGACGTGCTCGTTCTCGGCGTTCACGAAGATGAAGAAGCTGTGCCCGAGTTCCTCCATCCGGGCCACCGCATCCTCCTCGAACATCGGCTCGATCGCGAATCGCTTGACCTTCACGATTCCCGCTGCATCCTGCTCAGGTTCGGCTGTGCCGTCCGCCAGGGCGCGCAACAGGCTTTTTTCCTCGAGCGGCCGGCTGCGATTACGCGGCTTCTCCTTGAAGTCGACCGCACGACGCTCGAGCTTGTCCACCACGGTGTCGACGGCCGCATGGTGTGTGGACGCCCGCGCCACGCCGCGCAGGGGCCGCCCGTGGATCACCAGCGTCACCTCGACGATATGGCTTTCCTCGAGGTTCTTGTGGTGCTCGACCGAGAGCTCGACGAGCGCATCGCTCCGGTCATCGAGCAGCCGCTCCAGGCGCCGCAGCTTCAGCTGGGCATAGCGGCGATCGGCGTCGGGGACATCGAAATTCTTGCCCTTGACGATCGTACGCACCGACGTCCTCCAGCCTCGATTGTACCCGCCGGACCGACTGCCTCAGCGTTCGCGTGCCACAGTCATGGCTGAGACCGGTCCAAGGTGCGCGCGTTCCAATGCAGCCGCACAACCGCTCAGGGTGGCGCCCGTGGTCATCACGTCGTCGACGAGGATGACCCAGCGACCGCGCAGTCCGGCCGCCCGCTGTGTACAGCGGAACGCACCGCCCACGTTGGCCGCCCGGGCTCCGCGGCCGAGTGCGTGCTGGGCCACCGTCCGCTGCTCCCGCTCAAGCGCGTGCACCACCGGCAGGCCAAGGCGGCGCCCAACCGCCAGCGCCAGGAGTGCAGCCTGGTTGAAGCCGCGCTCTCCCAGCCGTGCGCCGTGGATCGGTACCGGCACCAGTACGTCACCACCGATACCGACCCGCAGCCAGCGCTCGGCGAGCAGCTGGCCCAGCGGCTCGGCCAGCCGCTGCTCGCCCTCGTATTTGAGGGCATGCAGCGCGGCCCGTGCCGGACCGCTGAAGGCGGCGCACCATTCGAGCTGGACGAGCTCGGCGGGGATCATGACCGTCAGGCCAAGCGGCGCGCCTGCAGGCTCGTCGAGCCGCCGAGCCAGGGCGTGCCGGCAGGCGGCGCAAAGCAGGGTGCCTTCTCGACCGCATCCAGGGCAGCAGGGCGGCAGCACCATGTCAACCAGCGCTCGCACCGCACCATCATCACAGGCCTGCCTTCACCGCGGCTTGTGGACCATCCGCCGCTGGGCAAGCCGATCCGTATCATCAACGGCCGATGGGATCGCGCCCGACCTTGCCGTGTCGTCGACTGACTCGGGATGAGCTGGCCCGAATCGGATCATTCGTCCTGGCCGGAGTCGGACTCATCGTCCTTACGCTGGCGGTGGCGAGCTTGCCGGGGTCGCGAGGATTTGCCTACGACTTCGCCGCCTATTACCAAGCGGCCGTGCGCCTCGCAGCCGGCTCAGGCATCTACCAGCCAGAGACGCTCATGGGACCCTTCCGCCCTGGCCCGGGAGGTCTCTATCTCTATCCACCGCCATTGGCGGCTGTGCTGTCACCGTTTGCCCGGGTGCCGCTCGAGGTGCTGGCTTCCGGCTGGCTGCTCCTCCGCCTGCTGCTGTTGTTCGCTGCCTTCGGGCTCATGCCTGTTCGGCGCGAAGTCCGCCTCGCGACACTGGGGGTGGCGGCCATGAGTCTTCCTGTGCTCACCGATCTGAATTTGGGCAACGTCAGCATCCTGGTGCTCTTCCTGAGTGCGGCCACCTGGCGATACCTCGACCATCCCATGGGCTCAATCGCCCTGGCGAGCGCCCTGTTCCTCCGCCCCTCCCTGGCGGTGGTCGTCGCGGGATGGTTCGGCCAGGCCCGGTTATCGGCGGTTCTCTGGACCGTCCTGGCTGCCGCCGGGATCATGGTCGCTCTGCTCCCCATCGCCGGGGCGTCCGCTTACACGGATTACCTCAGGGTCCTGGCCAATGTTTCGGATGTGGCGGGGGTGCCCGAGAATGGCGATCTGGGCTCGGCGGCTCTGTCGCTTGGGGCCGGTCCCACGCTCGCCTGGGTCGCCGTCCTGGCGGGATACGCGAGTGGGGTATTCGGGCTTCTCCTGGCCGTCCGTCGCGGTGATGCAGAGCTGACCTACCAGGTGGCGCTCGGAGCGTCCCTGCTCCTTTCGCCACTACTGTGGGTCCACTACCTCGCTCTCCTCGCGTTGCCAGGCGCATTCCTGGCCGCGAGAGGACGGCCGTGGGGGGTCCTCCTGCCACTGCTGGGGTGGCTTCCAGAGCCCGTGCGACCGATGGTCGCCCTGGCTGCCCTCTGGCTGCCGTTCCTGGCTTCGGCGGCTATCGCCCCGGATACTGGGCCCGAGGAGCCCGACTTAGGACGGGCTCCCGCTTAGCGGAGCGCGGTTTCAGCCACCAGCGCCAGGCCCCGTAAAGCGGACACGATCGCCGACCTGGGTCCCGCTCCGTTGCAGCGTTCCGGCTGGCAGCTCCACCACGCTGTCAGCGCCTCGTTCGTACCAGACGACGCCCCGCCAGGGGGGAAGCGCATGTCGTACGCCGACGACGACTCGAGCCTGCGACGCGTCAGGCTTTCCCAGGAAGAGGCAGTCGATCGGGAATCGCATGAAGAGCATGTGAATGCTGTTGGTGCCCGCGAGCCAGAGCCCTTCGTCCTGCGACAGCGTCGGCCGGAACATCAGGCCTCGTAGACGAGCAACGAACGACCGGGCTGCTGTCACGCGTCCTGCGACCTGTGCCTCTCGCGAGAGGTTCCACAGGTGGAATCTACGGGCGGGCGGCGCGCCCTCCTTCTCGACATGATCGGCTGCCGCGAGCGTGGCTGCCGCAATGAGCATCGAGAAGCCGGCGACCCACAGGATCGGCAGCGCCAGCGTGGCTCCGACGGGCACGCTCCAGCGTCGGTCGGTCCGAGCCCCCCAGGCGACCACGAGGGCCGCTGCGGGCACGCGGACCCAGAGCGGAATCGCGAAGCAGCTCATCGATCCGCAGGTTCCTTGACGGTTCGTGGCAAGGACGGTCAGCCACTCGTTCCACAGGTGAGGAGCGAGCAGAAAGGACGCGCCGACCAGGATCGCCGTGGCAGCAACCGCGATCGAAAGCGAGCGCCATTCGCGGCGGACCGCGAACCAGAGCAGTCCGATCCCGGGCGTGACCTTTGCCAGCAGGATGAACGCCCAGGCGGCTGGGTAGCGGAAGCCGAGAACCGTCGCGACGGCCATCGGCAGGTGAATGTTGCCGTGATAGAGCTCGAAGGCGACCGGGGGAAACGCAAGGTAGGCGAGGGTCCGCCCTCGCCCCAGGAACACGACGTTCGCCAGGAGGAAGGCTGTCCAGAGCCAGAGAAAGTGTGGCAGCGACAGACCGTCGAAGACGGACGCAACCTGGGCGAGAAACGGAGAGTAGGGAAAGAAGCCTGGATGTCCGAGGGGCACCCGGTAGAGACGCTCGAGATCGACGGCCCAGTACGCGTAGGCGTCGTACCCGAACGTGCGGACGACGGGGGCCGCAACCAGGAAGATGTAGGCACAGAAGATGAGGCCGGCCACGACCAGACCGTCGCGAACGGCTCGCCTCCGCGATGGCCCGGCCAGCCGCGATGAACGGAGCGGCTGGGATCGGGCGAGGATCATGCGGGCCCTCTCAGTGGGGCGGTCCGGGGCCACGATCCCCTGACCAGAGCGACTCGCGGTCAGCGCCCTCCGATGTTCATGGCGATCAAGATGATGGCGGGACCGAGGATCACGATGAACAGCGACGGAAAGATGCATCCGACCAGCGGGAAGAGCATCTTGATGGGCGCCTTGGCGGCCATCTCCTCGGCTCGCTGGCGCCGTTCGATGCGGAGCTGCTCCGATTGGACCTGCAGCACCTTGCTGATCGAGACACCCAGCTGCTCCGCCTGAATGATGGCACCGATGAAGCTGGTCAGAGCCTGCACCTCCGTGCGGCTGACCACGTCGCGAAGCGACTCGCGGCGAGTCTTCCCGACGCGGATCTCAGCGAGGCATCGTCGGAACTCATCGGCCAACGGGCCCTTGGTCTTCTCGACGACCTTGGCGAGCGCCGCGTCGAAGCCCAGGCCTGCCCGTACCGAGATGGTCAGCAGATCCAGGGTGTCGGGGACCGCGAGGAGAATCTGCTTCTGGCGCTTCTTCACCCGCCGGCTGAGCCAGAACTCGGGGGCCATGAAGCCGACGGCCACGAAGATGATGGTCATGATGATGCCGAAAAACCCGGCCCCGAGGACGATCCCGAACAGGAAGAACGCGCCGATCGCGAAGGCGATGGCGACGACGACCTTCAGGCCGAGGAAGTCCCTGGTGCGCAGATCGGCCGGGTTGCCGGCCAAGGCCAGCTTCTTCTCGGTCTTGTTTGTCTTGTTCGCGCTGGTGAAACGCTGGGCGACTCCCGAAAGCCGCAGGGCCAGAGGACGGATGGTCCGCTCGAAGAAGGGCTGCTGGAGCTCCATCTCCTCGAGCGTTCGCGCCTGCATGGATCCCAGCTGGGTGAGGCGCGCCTGCACAGGGTCGACCGGCTGGGAGCCGGCGAGGCCATAGAAGATCAGCAGCACCGCAGCGGAGGCGACGACGGCGATCAGCAGGGGCAGCATGTGTTCAGACCTCGATGTCGACGATTTTTCGGATGGCCATGAAGCCCAGGAACATGAAGAAGCCTCCGATCGCCAGCACCACCATGCCTGCCGGGAGCCCGAAGATGCCAGGCGGGTTCTGGAACATCGGATCCATGAAGGTCGGTGCAATCAGAAAGAGGGCGCCGGACAGGCCGATCGGCAGGAACCCGACTACGTACCCGGAGAGCCGCTGCTGGGCGGTCAGTGTCCGGATCTCACCCTTGATCCGCACCCGTTCCCGGATGGTGTAGGCGATCGAGTCCAGGATCTCCGCCAGGTTGCCACCGACCTGGTGCTGGACGGAGATCGCGGTGGCCATGAGCTCCAGGTCCTCTGACTTCACGCGGCGGACCATGTTCTGGAGCGCGTCCTCGAACGGCAGGCCCAGGTTCACCTCGCGGATGACCCGACCGAACTCCGTCGAAATGGGCGGCTCGCTCTCACGGACCACCAGCTCGATGGCCTGGAGGAAGGACGAGCCCGCCCGTAGCGCGTTGGCAATCAGCGTGATCGTGTCAGCAAGCCGGCTGTTGAAGGCCCTCAGGCGCTTTCCCTGGCGCCACCTGAGCCAGAAGCGGGGCAGCCAGAAGCCCACCACGGCTCCGCCGACCAGAAAGATGGGATTGCGCAGCGTGGTCATGACCGTGCCGAGCACGAACATCAGGGCGGGAATGCCCACGATGGCACCTCCCCAGATCGTGAGGAATTCGCTCGGCTTCAGCCGGAGGTCTGCGCGGGCAATGTCTCGGGCGAGGTTCGCTCCGAAGTCGCGGCCCTCGACGGCCTTGTTGAAGTTGTCGAGGGCGGCTGAGCTCGCCAGCATGTCGCTGATCGGCCCGCTTCCGGATTTGGCCCGGGCAGGCTCAGCCTTGGCTCCGGACGCGTAGCGTTCCAGGCGCGCGGTGACGCCCGAGCCCCTCCCTCCCGCGATGCCGAGGAAGATCAGCAGGATCGCGAGACCCGCCAGGGCGGCGACGATGATCGTGGGCAAGGTCATGACAACGGCTGCGCGACGGCGCTAGAAGCTGAAGCCAAAGAGGCCCGGCGGCATGTGGATGCCCTGCGTCTCGAACTTCTCCACGAACTTCGGCCTGATGCCGGTCGGCTTGAGGCGGCCCTGGATCTTGCCGTCCACCACGCCGGTTTGTTCGAACACGAAGACATCCTGCATCACGACGACGTCACCTTCCATCCCCTGCACCTCTGTGATGTGGGTGATGCGGCGCGTGCCATCCTTCAGGCGGGCTTGGTGGACGATGAGGTCGACCGCGGACGCGATCTGCTCCCTGATGGCCCGCAGCGGCAGGTCCACGCCGGCCATCAGCACCATGGTCTCCAGTCGGGAGAGCATGTCGCGTGGGCTGTTCGCGTGGCCGGTCGACATGGAGCCGTCGTGGCCGGTGTTCATGGCCTGGAGCATGTCCAGCGCCTCGCCTGACCGGCACTCCCCGACGACAATGCGGTCGGGTCGCATCCGGAGCGCGTTCCGAACGAGCTCGCGGATCGGGATGGCGCCCTTGCCCTCGATGTTCGGTGGCCGAGACTCGAGCGTGACCACGTGCTCCTGGCGGAGCTGGAGTTCAGCCGCGTCCTCGATCGTGATGATCCGCTCATCGTTGGGAATGAAGGACGAGAGCACGTTCAGGCTCGTTGTCTTGCCCGAGCCCGTGCCGCCCGAGACGAAGACGTTCAGTCGCGCCTCCACGGTGGCCTTCAGGAAGTCGAACATCTCGGGCGTGGCCGTACCAAAACGGATGAGGTCATCAACCGTGAACGGCGAGGCCGCGAACTTCCGCACCGTGATGACGGGCCCGACGAGGCTCAAGGGCGGGATGATCGCGTTGACCCGCGATCCGTCTGTGAGGCGGGCATCCACCATCGGGCTCGACTCGTCCACGCGCCGACCGATCGGCGCGATGATCCGGTCGATGATCCGCATCACGTGATCGTCGTTCTGGAAGACCACGTTGGTCAGCTCCAGCTTGCCCGAGCGCTCGATGTAGACCTGGCGGGGGCCGTTGACCATGATCTCGGTGACGCTCTCGTCACGGAGCAGAGGCTCGAGTGGTCCGAGCCCGATGATCTCGTCCGTGATCTGCTCGAGCATGCGCACCCGCTCGGCGCGGGTGAGGGCGAGCCCCTCCTCGTCGATCGCCCGGCCGAAGATCTCCTCGATCTGCCGGCGGACCTCGACCTGGTTGGAGAGGTCCAGCTTGGGGTCGAGATCAGAAATGACCCGGTTCTGAATGCGGAACTTGACTTCGCGGAAGGACTCGCGGACCGGAGCTTGGCTGAGCATCCGGCTCGGCGGCTGGGGCGCGGACGGTGGCCCAACCGGGGGCCCACCCGGTTGCCCCACGGGTGCCGGCAGCCCGGGCGACGTCGGCGCCCCCGACTCGGCCCCGGGCCGAGCACTCTCGATCCGCCTCAGCAGCGACATTCGTCGAACTCCTCGTTGGCTGGGGATTGCGTGGTGACGGTCATGACTAGCGCCATGCGAACCGTGACTTGCGCGCCGCTGGCTGGGTCTGGCCGGCCAGGGCCATCTCTACCTCGCCGGTGACTCGGCGCGCCAGTCGCATGATGTCCTGACTCACCTGTGTCTCGCGATTGCTGAGGAAAAAAGGCACTCCCCGATTGAGAGCATAGACGACGCTTCGACCGTCACTGACCACGGTGTGGTCGATTTTTCTGCCGATCGAGCTTTCGACGTCGGCTACCCGGATCCCCAGAGCTGAGTCCGCGCGATTGAGAACGAGCTGAACCTTGTCGTCCGCGTAGCCAAGCTGATCCGCTACCTCGAGGAACAGGCGGATGTTCTTGATGTTCGTGATTTCGAGCGTCAGGACGGTAAGGATCAGGTCGGAGACGTCCAGGAGGCTGATCGTCGCTTCGTGGAACCAAGGCCACGAATCCACGATCACGAGGTCGGCGTTCTCGCGGAGGCGCTCCAGGAGCTTCCTGAGATACGCGGTGGTGATCAGCTCGGCCATTTCGGGGCTGGGGGGGGCGAGGAGGACCTGGATCCCCGAGCTATGGGAGATGAGCACCTGGTCGAGCGATTCCACCTCGCCGGCCGCCATCTCCGGGATGAGGTCGGCGATCGACTTGTTCTTCGGATTCAGGTTGAGCAGCACGCCCACGTCGCCGAATTGAAAGCTGCCATCGACGAGAACAACCTTCTTGCCGAGCTCCGAGGCCGCGGCAACCGCCAGATTGACGGCGATCGTGGTCCGCCCGACACCTCCTTTGGGTGAGAAGACCGTGACCACGCGGCCTGGCTCGCGCTCGCTCTCGGCGTCCTCACGAGCCTGGAACGCAACGCGCTCGACGACTCGCGCGTTCTTGTCGCGCTCACGCTGATAGACCTGGCGGATCGACGTCACGAGCTCGTCGGAGCTGAATGGCTTCACGAGGAATTCGCGCGCGCCCGCAAGCATCGAACTGCGGAGGTAATCGGACTCACCCTGGACGCTCATCATGATCACCGAGGTGCCAGGCAGGCGCGCGCTGAGCTGCTCGGTCGTGGCGATGCCGTCCATGCCGGGCATGTTGATGTCCATGAGCACGATGTCTGGGTTGAGCGTCAGGGCCATTTGGAGACCCTCTTCGCCCGACGCGGCGGCACCTACCACCTCGATGTCGTCCTCGAATCCGAGCAGCTTCGACAGATGGTCCCGTGTCTCGGGGATGTCGTCGACGAGCAGAACCCGGACGCGGTCGGCCATTACCGGGTGATGGGATCGAGCTCGAAGAGCTGCGGCTTGAGGACCCCGTGCTCGTCGTAGAGGGTCGCGAGGGTGATGCCCGTGGTTTCGTCGGGCGGCGCTTCCTCGTCCTCGGTTGAGCGGAGGACGAGCGAGAGGTTTCCGTCCAGCTGGGTGAAGCGGATCAGTTCCGACTGCTGAGCGGTGACCGCGATGATCACGATCTGCTGCTGTCCCGTGAGGGCCGTGCCCTGCTCGTTCTCGTCGGTTGGCTGCTCGGGATCCTGCGTCTGCTCCGGCTCGGCCTGCTGGTTTGTCTCCTCGGGCGGGGGTGGGAGGAGCGTGCCGAGGACCTGGACGTTCTGAACGAGCGCCTTGACCGTGGTGCCGTTGTAGAGGCCGTCGTCGAGCTTGGTGATGACGTCGACCTCTTCGCGCTCAGCCTCTGGAACGATCGTGACGATCGGGAACTTCGCGTCTGTGTCGGAGATCGCCATGATCACGTCGACGCGGTCGCCGGGCTGGATCAGTGTGCCGACACCTGTGACCTGGTCGACCTGCACCGCCATGGCGCGCATGCCCGCGGGCAGAGCCCTCATCACGGTCTCGTTCTCGGCGGTCGTCTGGGTGGAGAAGGCCTCGCGGGTGAGGACCGATCCGGCGGCGATATCGCGGCGGACCGCCTGACCCTCCACGTCGGCCAGGCTGCGGACCGCGCCGACGAGGACGGGGTCGCCCACGTCGCGTGTCTGCACCTCGACGTTCTCATCGCTGATCGCGGTGCCGAGAGGGATTGCCTCCCGTGCGACGACAACGTCAACCTGGGCGACTGGCTCGGGGCTTCCCCCCGGAGGTCCAGCACGGCTGTTGAGCGTCACAAAGACCAGGACGAAAGCTGCGATGGCGAAGACGATGCCAAGGAGCAAGATGAGCCGATTGGAACGCTTCAAGTGATCTCTCCCGACTCGATGTGACAGGTGGCACCACAATAGTGACGCCTCGGCCGAGCCGTGATCGTACGAATGGGCTATGGGCCGAAAAAGAAGGTCCGGGGACTGAAGAGGGTTCCCGATCCCTTGTGGCGCGTCGGGAA